>JAOZUO010000059.1:0-36599 GCA_029938605.1 Deltaproteobacteria bacterium
GGAACGTTGAGACTGGCGAACAGTGTGACGACGGAAACACCATCAGCGGAGACGGTTGCAGCGCTACCTGCCAAGATGAACCGGCGGTGTGTGGCAATGGGAACGTTGAGACTGGCGAACAGTGTGACGACGGAAACACCATCAGCGGAGACGGCTGCGATTCACTCTGCCAGATGGAGGCGCCGGAATGTGTCTATGAGACCGCCGGCGTCTTTTCGCAGTACCTCACGACCACGACTGCAACCTTCAGCTACCCAGCCGGGGTTACGTCGGGCGACATCTTGGTTCTACCCATTGCCCTTTACAACGAGCAAGGGGGTACTCCTAGCGCTACTGGCTGGAACCTCCTGTATTCCAACTACGACTACAGCTATCTGGGCGTAGCGGTATTCTGGAGGCGAGCGACGGCGAGTGAGCCGAGCTCGGTGACCTTCTCCATTCCTTCGGGGCCGACGCGAGTTTTCGGAGCCATCAGTCGCTATAGTGGAGTTGTGAGCAGCGGCGATCCCTTTGAGAGCGTATATAGCCAAGCCGGCACGGTGTCGGGGGCCATGAGCTCAAGCAATGTGGATTCTCTGGGGGATGACCGACTATCGGTCATGTTCCACATGTATGTGGGTTCCGATGTTATTGATGACTCTGGCACAACCGGCTACAGCGTCGATGCGAATCTAGTTGGCAGCCTGAACCGGGTCCTATATTTCAGCCAGACCTTGGCGACGTTGGGAGCGGCCGACGGAACCGCCTACTCTGAGCTCGGTGACGGGGGCAATGGCTTCCGCATTCACGGCGGCTACCATCTGATCTGCGGTTTTTGAACGCCGGATGGCAGCAGCAGTGGCTCTTGCGGCAAGCGTCCGCTCCTCCCCGTGTTGACGCAGCTCTCCTGAGCCAGCCCACGCAGGCACTGTCGTGATCCCCGAGTATTGGATCACAGCACAATCGGACGGTTTCGGACGTCGAGTTGGTCGATGGAGGAGGAAGCGAAGGCAAGGATGGAGAACGAATCGGCGATGGTCCTGAGCTCGTCACGATGCGATGGCACAGCTGACGGATCCCGTCGTGTACGGAAATACGATCGGCAGAGCGACCCACTCGACGACCCCACATACGCCGGCGTCGATCACTCCCTTGGAGGGGCTGTTCCCAGAGCGCCATAGCCGGTCAGGTCAGCCAGGCATCGGGCCGACCGCAACCAACGTGTGAGCCCTGCCAGCGGCGCCTCCCTCATCCCGTCCGGACGCATCCATGCGGATCCGACGAGTGTCTCGCTGCCTCTTCATCGGTGCGATTGAGCCACAGAATCCATCCGTTTTCCCGGATAACACCGACACCATGCATCTTGACCCGCCAGCCCCACTATCCGATACTTGAGAAAATGGCCCAAAGTCAGCATGATGCGCTTTACAATCGCGGCGAAGGGGTCGGTCTGATCCAGCTCGTCGCCGAACATCAGGGGCTCGGTCGCCTGGCGCGCCGGTGCCAGGGGTGGCGGAGTGGACGGGATGCGGAGTTGATCCAGTATTTTTGCCACAACCCGAGGCGCCGTGATCAGGGCCAGCAGGACCATCTGGGATTGGCATCGGGCCTCGAAGCTCTCGCGGTGACCCACGAGGATGCCCTGGAGGCGCACGGCGGACATGAGGATCGCGGTGATGGGGATGGTGGTCTGCACACCGGAGAGGACACCGATGATGGAGATGCGGCCGCCCACACGTACGGCGCGGAGGGACTGGGCCAGGGTGGCGGCGCCGGGCCCCGTAAATCGGCTCACCCATGAAAACCTGCCAAGCTGGCGGGGAGTCATTCGGTGAGGTCCGCAGCCATCCGTGGACGGACGCCGTGGGGAGCTCGGCCTTTCGCTACTACGATTTGAAGACCTCCCCGGAGCTGATTCGAACAGCCCTGGAAGACTTCGTGCCCTGGAGTCGCTACCCGGCGGTTGAGACGCTATACCAATTGCTGGAACGCCTCAACGCGCCGGGCAACTCGCTGGAGACCAACGATTGTACGTTCTGTGCTCCGGGTAGCAGCGAGGCACCTGAGCAGGGACGCCTGCAATGCGACGGGCGCATCATGGTTCTGTACCGAGAGCTGGGGTCGAACCTCTCGCCCGCGAAGTGGGGGCGCATGGAAAACGAGCTCCATCGTCGTCTTGCCCCCCTCGATCCAGAATTCGAACAGGGTATGATCGGCACCACCCTACTGCCGGTTGATTACCTGGCGCTATCGGAGCAGGGCCTGGAGTCCCTCGGCCAACAGCTGATGATCTCGTTCTGGGCCTGGGGCAATTCGGAGCGGGAGGTCATGGAGAACCTGCAACGAGTTTTTGGAAATCTGAGTCAGGCTTTGGGGTAGGGGACCGCCTGGATCGCATGTAGCTGCCGGGACGACGAGCACATCAGTCAGGGAGAGGACTTTGCCGAGTGCGTCGCCCTGGCAGCCAGACAAAAGTGGGCTTCTGGGAGTCCGGCGAGCGCCTCAGCGACTTCGACTATCCTGTGGGCGTGGGGGCCGTCGCCATCAGCGCCTCGGGGGAGTTTGGAGCGCTGACTACTCTGGACAACAAAGTCCACCTGGTCCGCGATGCCACTGAACTGTTCTCATACGACTTGTCGATTACCTTCCACCCGGGCGTCCGCGTCTCCTCCGAAGGAGATCTTCTCGTCTCAGGTCAGTTGCCGAGCCTGGACGGACAGGTGTGGCTCTTCGATCGAAACGGGGACCTCCTGTGGGACGTCCGAATCGAGCAGGAGAGTGATGGCTGGCGTCCGACCATCGGCTTCGTGCCCGATCCCGACGTCTTCTACATTCGGAACAAACGATCCGTCCGGCTGCTCCGCATAGTGAATCGAGATCCGAACTGCTGCGATGGCCTTTGATCCAGGCAACACGCTCGCAGTCCTACCTCGACTCCATCAAATTTCCCGTTTTTCGCCTTCGGATGCCCAATAGCACTGATTTGAATCCTCAATGACGCGTTTCCGCTGCCGCGATGATCACATAGGAGCCAGAACAGGCCAACACAGGGGTCAGGGGAGCGGGGCGGAGGCGGCGAGGGGGACGGTGAGGCCGCCGTCCATGAGGAACAGGACCTTGGCGTCGGCGCCCTTGGCTTCGAGGGCGGCGTCCAGGGCGGCTTGCAGGGAGTCGAAGGGGCGGATGAACATTCCCTCGAGGAGGGAGGGTGCGAGGTCGGTGACACCCCAGGTCTGGGCCCATAGACCGATCTCGGCCATTTTAGCGGCTTTGTGGTAGCCGAGCACGTACTTGTCGTCGATCTTCGCCAGGGCGTCGGCCGGGGAGTCGGCGGAGGTGAGCAGCTCGGCGAAGGACTCCTCGCCCAGGCCGTGGCGGCACTTGGCTACGAGGATCAGGATGCCGTTCTCTTTGAGGGCCAGCTTGCCGTTGTCGATGCCTTTTTGGGCCTGGTACAGATCAATGTCCTGGGGGAATTTCACCACGGAGACGACGATGTCCGACTTCTCGGGGATCCGGGCGGCGAAGACCTCGTTGGCCTGGTCGATGGCCGCGGTGAAGGAGTCGTGGATGTGTCCCGCCGTGGCGGCGTAGACGCGGTGGTCCTTGTCCAGGACCGTCATGATGGCGAAGATTTCCTTGTCCACGGTCTTCAGGGCGTCGATCATGTCTTCGTGTACGGGGTTTCCGTCCAGCGAAAGGGCCCGGGCTTTCTGGGAGAGCGCGAGCTTGTGATTCATCTCGATGGTCTTGAAGGCCGCGATACCTGGCAGAAAGGACTTCCGCCCGCCGGTGTAGCCCGCGAAGTAGTGGGGCTCCACCGAGCCGATGATGATGATCTTGTGCGCCTGGGCGCCGAGCTTGTTGACGTGCATCTCGGTGCCGTTGGTGGAGGTGCCTAAAAATACCATCTCGTCGGTGCGGGCGTCATGGGCGTGGATGCGATCCTTGAGGCGCTCGTAATGGTCGCCGAAGATTTGGAGGTACTCCTCGGCGGTGGGCGCCCGGTGCACCCCCGTGGCCACGATGAATCGGCAACTCACGTTCGCCAGGTCGTCGGCGATGATGTCGAGCACCCGGGGCGTGGGGGTGGGCCGGGTGGCGTCGTTGACGATGATGAGCACGTCGCGGGCGTCAGCCAGGAAGTCCGCGAGGCCCGGAGCGTTGATGGGCGCCTCCACGGCGGTCCGCAGGGTCGTAGCCTCGTCGGCGATGTCCACGGTGTTGGGCTCTAAGAAGCCCGCCACGCGATCGTCGGCCAGCGACACCTGCAAGTCGCCGTCCTTTCCGTAGGGCAGGGTGATCTGCATAGGTGTCTGCTCACGGCCTCGCTAGGGTTGGTCGCCATGTTGGAAAGGGGGTCCCAACTTGCGAATTTCGTCCATGAATTCGTTCACCTTGCGCTCGAAGGTCTGGGGGTCGCCCCTGGACAGCTCCATGTACTGCACGCGGCGAGGGTTTACGCCCACCTCGCCAAGGAGCTTTTGCACGGCGGCCACGCGCTTGGCGGCCTCGCGGCTGCCGTGGTGCTCGCACTCGTCCTCGGGGCAGCCGTTCACCAGGACCCCCCAAGCGTTGTGCTCCAAGGCGCTCAATATCACCCTGGCGGGGAGCCGTCCCGCACAGGCCGTCACGAGCACCTTGTACTCGGGGTCTGGCTGCTGCATGGAGGAGTCGATCTGGGAGGTCACCAGCCCGGGCACGTTGGACCAGTTGCAGGCGAAGACAATGGCCTTGGCGGCGGGCTTTTCGGCTGCGGACAAGAACTCGACCGCCTGCTTTTGCAGCATCTCCGGGCCGGCGTCGAACTCCTTACCCAGCCGCGTATTTATGCTGGGGCACACGTCCAGGCAGATCCCGCAGCTCTGGCAGGCCGTGGGGTCGATGACCACGCGGTTTTCATCCAGAACGCGAGCTTCATGGGGACAGGCTCGCACGCAGGAGAGGCACATGGCGCAGTGCGAGCTCTCATTGTATGAGATCGTTCCGGTGGGATCGATGCCGAGGTCCACCAGGTCTGCCCGCGCATCGCTCAGGATCTCGGTAAAGGGGATGCCCGAGGAGCACACGCCCTCACACTGCTTGCAATATAAGCACGAGAAGACCTTGTCAGTTGTCTCGTCGCTGGCCTCGATCTCCCCGTGCAAGAGCCCCGAGAGCAGGATCAGCTTGCCCCGGGGGGAGTCCGTCTCCCACCGGGTGCTTCGATAGACCGGGCAGAACTCGTAGCAGTAGCCGCAGCGGATGCAGGCGTTGAGCTTGTACTCCCATTTTTTGAGTCGTTCGAACTCCATGGTGCAATCACTTTGATGCGACGTACCGGAGGTCCGTCGCGGTCACCCAGTCATCCGGCGCGTCGAAGAGCTTGCCGGGGTTGAGGATGTTGTTGGGGTCGAAGGCGGCTTTCACCGCCTTCATGATTGGTATGGAGTCGGCCTTCTCCCGCTTGAAGGCGCTCGCCTTGGACAGGCCGATGCCGTGCTCGGCGCTGGTGGTGCCTCCCACGGAGTGCACATACTCGTAGATCTCCTTCACGGCCTGCCGGGCGCCCTCCCAGCTCTTTTTCTTGCTGGTGTCCATGAGGATTTTGGTGTGCATGCAGCCCGAGCCGCAGTGGCCGTAGGCGGTCATTACCACGCCGTTGCGCTCGGCGATTTCGTGGATCTTGCTGGCGGTCTCGGCCATTTTGGAGTACGGCACGGCCATGTCGTCGGCCAGGGCCGTCGAGACCATGGAGTCGCTGTACATGGATAGGGCCGGGAAGAGCTTCTTTCTGCCCAGGAAGATCTTGGCGCGCTCCTTGGGGTCGTAGCTGAGCTGGGTGAGCGTACCGCCGTGCTTCTCGCAGAGCACGCGCGCGGCCTCGAGCTCGTGGTCCACGGCCTCTTTCACCATACCGTCGGCCTCGATGAGCAGGATCGCCTCCACATCGGGTAGACCCAGGTCCATTGCGTTGTTCACGGCCTTGATGGCCACGGAGTCCACGAGCTCCAGCATGGACAGGGCCACGCCCTTGCCCATGACCGCGCCGATGGCGTCCCCGGCGTCGTCGAGGCTGTCGAAGAGCACCATGCCCATGGCGCGGAAGGTGGGGATGGGGACGAAGCTCAGCGTGGCCTCCACGATGACACCAAGGGTGCCCTCGGAGCCCACGAAGAGACGCTCTAGCTGATAGCCGGTGGCTTCTACCCGGGTACGGGCGCCCAAGGTGATCAGGTCGCCGTTGGCCAGGACCACCTTCATGGCCAGCACCGACTCCCGGGTGGCGCCGTACTTCACCGAGCGTACGCCGCTGGCGTTGTTGGCGATCTCGCCGCCGATGGTGGCGATGCGGCTGGAGGCCGGCGTAGCAGGGTAGAACACGCCGTGGGGCTTGAGGGCCTTGTTCAGGTCGTCGTCAATGACCCCCGGCTCCACCCGGCAATAGACGTCGGCCAGGTTGATCTCGAGGATGCGGTTCATGCGCTTCATATCCAGCACGATGCCGCCGTGGATGGGCACCACCTGGCCGCACATGCCCGAGCCGGACCCGCGCGGGATGATCGGGATGAGGTTCTCGTTGGCGTAGCGCAGCAGCGCCTGGACCTCCGAGGTCTCGCCGGGACGGACCACTGCGTCGGGTGCGGCTCTATGAACCGACGAGTCCGACCCGTAGACGTACAGATCGGCCGGGTCGTGTTTGACGTTGTTCGGGCCAACGATGGCTTTGAGACGCTCGATGTCCAACTTGCTCATATCACTCCTCCTGCGTGGAGTGTCGCCCGGGAGAAAGGGGTAGACATGGAGGTAATTCCATGGATATTGAGGTGTTCCAGCCAGACCCAAGCTGATACTGATGCCTCGCTATTCACTTAGCCGAGTACCGCATGAGACCTACCCTGTCAAGGCAACGCCCTTGACCCCGAGCCGGTGGTCCAACATAAGACCCCGGCACGAAAAGACGCTTTCGACTTTGGCGTTGGTGCGCGGAGCGGGGTCACTCCAGATGCGTGAAATTTTGATTTCGTACCAATTTGGGTTAAAATAGTGTTAGATGGCTAGAAACGTAACGAAATTCTGTAAAAGTAGATGTTCTGTAAAGGGCTTTGCCAGGGCGGTGTTGGGCTTGGTGGTGTTCTTTGGCGTGTCCTGTCTGGATGGTCGCCCCGGCAGCGTGCAGGGACAAGCCCGGACGGGGCCTCAGGTGCGCGGGGTCATGTCTCTGTCCGTGGCGGATTCGCCCCCGGACCCAGCGCCCGATTCGCGGCAGTCTTTGTGCGCGGTCACCGCCAACCCGACCGGGGCGAGTCGTCCCGAGGCCATGGCCGAGGTCAGGGTCGAGCCTGAGCCCGTGCCCGCGCCGGTGATCTGGTGTGAACCCAGGCGCCCCGACCGACGGGGGGTGCGATTCAGCTTCGCCATCATCTCCGATACCCACAGCTACCACGCCTGCCAGCTCGGGCAGGGCCCGCGGCTGGGCGACGCCATCGGGGTCCTGAACCACTGGCGGCCGGACTTCGTGCTCGGGCTCGGGGATCTCATCGCGGGCGGCGGCGACTGCGGCAAGTGGTCCTCCCGCAAGAGGGCGCCCGCCCAGGACCAGCTCATCGAATTGCGCCGGGTGCTCCTCGAAGAGCTCAACGTACCCTTCGTGCCCGTTAGCGGCAATCACGACCTCACCCCGGCGGACTCCAGGGATCGCGAGGAGCCCACCCGGGCCTGGACGGCGTTCTGGCGCACCCATCGCCGGTACCTGTTGCCGGCCGTGCGCCGGGCGGATGCCTCGGACAGCTTCCGCTTCACCCACAAGGGCGTGAGCTTCTCCCTCATCAGCGCTTACGGCACCACGGGTCTGAAGGCCCGGGAGCTCCGCTGGATCCGCGACAACGTGCAGGCCGGCGACCTGGTCTTCCGCCACGTGAACCCCTTCGGCATCTCCTGCGGCAATGGGGGCGACTGTGGTTGCGGTGTGGGTCACCAGAAGCTGCGGCGACCCGAACAAGTGGTGAAGCTGCTCAAGAAAAAGGGCGTGCGCACCCTGTTCTCGGGTCACACGCACGCTTTTTACCATGGGGTCTGCAACGGCCTGTCCTTCGTCAACACCGGCTCGTTGGGCGAACGGTCCATGGAGTTCCTCCAGGGCTGGTACAACTCGCCCTATCGCCAGAAGCAGGCCTTCGTGTGGGTGGACGTGATGCGCACGGGCAAGGTCCGCATCACCTTCCACGTGTGGAACGACTCCTGCGCCTGCTTCCGTCCCTTCGACCCGAGCCACTTCCCGGCGGTCATCAAGACCTGGCCCCGGCCCCGGTTCGGCCAGTACGAGGGCGTCACCGCCACCTGCCACGCCGTGCGGACCCGACCCTGATCAACCTTACCCATCGGTATCCGGCAGCCCTGGGCGGACCTTGAGGACGATCTCCTTGCGGATCTCCACGGTGCCGGGTTTGGCGCCGCGGGGTTTGGACACGTACTTGGCGAGGGTGGCCGACACGGGCACGACCCCGCCGGAGCGGGCTTTGCTGTAGTAGGCGGCCACGGCGGCGGCCTGCTTGAGGGTGGCCCGGTCGCTCTGCTCGCCGTCGGGTACCCGCAGAACCACATGGCTACCGGGCATGCCGCGTACATGGAACCACCAGTCGTTGGCTCGGGCGATCCGGAGGCTCAGCCGATCGTTGTCGGCGTCCGTGCGCCCGGCCAGGACCTGCCAGCCGTTGGCCAATTCATGCTCGTAGAGCTTCGGTTCGGGGGGCTGCCTGGTTCCGCGCGACATGGGCGAAGCCTACCACTACTGTGTCATTGATGCACCGCGGCAATGAGCAATCATTGTCGAAGTCTACCAAATTCTGCTATAGGACTGTTAGAGTATAGAATAACGAAGGAGCTGAATATGCGGCGCAGGATAGCTGGAATGGTCACAATGGCGGCGGCGATTGCTTTGGTCGCGGCGTGCGGTCCGGTGGGCTCGGACGTCGGCACCAACTACAACGGTAACGCCAATACGAACACCAACACCAACCAGAACGGGAACCCCGTGGGGGACGCCACCGTGGAGGGTCTGGTGACCTTGACCGGCACGGTGTGGAGTCCGGGCGCGGATCAAGCTGCTGTGATCGAGGCCAACCGCTTCCCCATCCCCGGCGCGGTGGTGGTCGCTTTCCATGCGCCCCCCCCGGATGTGCCCCAGGGCAACTACTGTAACGAGTGCGTGGAGATCCCGGCGGGGACTCCCAATGTGCTGTCCCACGCCGTGGACGGCTCTTTCTCGCTGCAGCTTCTTCCCAACCGTACATACTACCTCACCGTGCAAAAAGGAGAGTTCCGGCGGGTGCGTGAGATCACTACGCCCGACGATCCCGACGGCACCTTCACCTTTGACACCGCGGGTGTGGGCCAGCCCCGCGCCGAGCAGACCACCCTGCCGAACTTCACGGACATCGGAGATCCGGGACACAGCGACAACATCCCGAAGATCGCCATGGTTGACGCTGTCTACGAGGACCAGCGCGCCATGTTCGAGGCCATGGGGTTCAACTACGACATGGCGGTCACCTTGTTCAGCGATTGGCAGAGCCCCTCGGTGTCGGACCTGTTGACCAACGCGTCCACCCTGGCCCAGTACAACCTGGTCATCGCCCCGTGCGGTGATGAGTGGCCCGGCGGCTCGGCGGCGGCGAACCTGAAGCAGTTCGTCAAGGACGGCGGCAGCCTGTATGTGGACGACTTCAACTACGACTTCGTGGAGCAGGTGTGGCCCGAGTTCTTGACCTTCCACGACGGCAGCTCCGTCTGCGGGGACGGCACCACGCCTCCCTCGGGCACGGGCGTTTGCAATTCCTGGAGCGCTTACGATTTCGCCGGCGAGCCCGGCAACGAGGACTTCCGGGGCTGGCTCACGCTGGTCAACAACGGCTCCTCGAGCTTCACCCTGGAGCTGGCCTACGACTTCATTTACTCCTTGGGTGCCGGCGAAGTGGGTGTCTCCGAGACGGGCACCGGTCCCAACGGAGAGGTGTACCAGGAGCCCTACGTTTGGATGTACAACCTGGACAACAGCCCCGCGGGCACCATGGCGCCGGCCACCGTGGCCTGGCCCTACTACTGTGGGCGGGTGGCCTACACCGTCTACCACACCGAGGCCAACGGCGGTGACGAGCTCCTGCTCCAGGAGAAGATCATGATGTACCTCATCATGGAGGTCCAGACCTGCTCCACCGGCCCCATCGTCAACTAGAGCCCGTCGTGGGGGTAAGACCCCCTTAGAGAATCTCCAATAGGTTGGACTGGGTTTGTGAAAATGACCGAAGGTATTTCACGGTCGGTGCGGGCCGCGGCCCAGCACGGGGCGGTGCGTGACGCCTCCCGGCTGATCAACCTCGGGGATATTCTCTATCAGCTCGGTACCCTGCTGTACCGCAAGTCCCTGCGCTACACTGCGCTCACGGCGGGTATCGCATGCCTGGGCTACTTTTCCAGTTTTGCCGGCCTGCCCGGTTTCAGCGGAAAGCAGGCTCTCGTTCTGCCGCTCATCGTCGGTGGGGTGACCCTGCTGTCGGGCGTGCTCCTTCGGGTGATCCCCGCGGTGATCGCCTCGAGGCAGATGATGGTCGCCCAGGCCAACGACATGAACCTCATGGAGGACTACCGCAAGGGCGAGGCGGACGCGCACCTGCGGGACTTGTGGGATCGGGCCTACCGCTATGAGTATCGCCTCGCCGAGGAGGTGGCCGGGCGTGAGCCGGACTGGCAGGCCGGTGAGAAGGCATTTTTCGACCTCGCCCGCCGGGCCCTCAAGAGTCACCTGTCTCAGCCGCGGGAGTACTTCGAGCTGGGCATCGATCTGCACCACTACGAGGACTGGCGGGATGGTGCGTACTTCGACCCGTCGGACATCAAGCTGCTCGAGCAGTACGAGGGCGACAGTGGAATTACCGCCGTGAAGCGGTGGTGCGGGTTTGGAATGTTCGACGCGCTGAGGCAGATGCCCACCCGCTTCGCTCAGCGGGCGTGGATGACCCTCATCACCCGCGCGGTGGCCATCCATGTGGCCGACGCGGTCGACAGCCTCAACCGAAAGCACCGCACGGACGTGTTCAACGCCCAGGTGCTCATCTGGCCCGGGGAGGAGAACGCGAGCTGGTTCGATCGATTTCCCGGGGCGAAGGAGGAGGTACTCCATCGGCGTAGGAAGTTGATGCTGCGGGTCTTCGGCGCCGACCGCGCCACCGCGCGCAACATGCTCGATCGGATGTTTGCGCCCAACTTCGAGCTGGCCACCGAGCTGCGTACACGGTTCGATCCGGAGTACTGCACGGGCGGGCTGCGGTACGACGTCTCGGATGATTTGGACAACGCCGAGTTTTTGCAGGACCGGCGCCTGAAGCGCAGGACCCAGCGGAGCGTCGCCCGGGCAAGGGGGGAGATGGAGGCCTTCAACGATCACCTCGCCCAGGCACATCCGTCGTTGGCCGAGCCCCAGCGCGCCGAGGACCTCCGAGCCGTGCGTATCGCCTTCCACACCGACCGCAAGGGTCTGAAACGACGTTTTCTTGCCGGCCAGTCTCAGTCCCAGACCGGGACCCAGACCCAGTCCGAGGACGCCACCTCCACTTCCGAGGCGCTCAGGGTAATTTCCACCGAGCTGGTGGAGCTCGCCACAAAAGACACCGACTGCTACTCCCGCCGCCTCCTGAGCCTACGCCAGCACCACGAGCTCACCCGCCTGGAGCGGCTGGGCTACTACCGCCTGGTGGACGCCCTCTGGCCTGAATAGTCGACCCACTTATTGCTGACCGGCTGTCCTCACTCTTCGTCCTGTTCGGAGGTGCGGCGTTGGCCGCGGCGTTTGCCGTCGAGGCGGTAGCCGGTCAGGGCGGTGATCACTCCGTGCAGGGTGCGAACCTCCTGCGAGGTCGGCGCCGAGCGGGTTAGCCACACGCGTAAGGATCGCGCCATGGCCGGTCGGTTGGCCTCCACCTTGAAGAACCGCGCCCGCGCCAGCTCCTGCTCCAGGTGGCGGTGGAGGCTGACGAGCTCTTCTTTGGCGGCCAGCGGCTCCCCCGTGTCGGCCCGTTCGCGCGGTGGGGTGTCGTCGGCGGATTGGAACCACGCATGGGTTACCAGGAGCACGGCCTGACCGAGGTTCAGCGACGAGAAGGCGGGGTTCAGCGGAACGGTAATGGCGGCGTCCGCCAGGGCCACATCGTCGTTGCCGAGCCCGGATCTCTCCGCCCCGAATAGGATGCCCACGCGCTCCCCGGCCTCCTGGTGCGCCCGCATCTCCTGCGCCGCCCCCTGGGGGGTGACCACCACGTGCTCCAGGTCGCGGCGGCGGGCGGTGGTGGCGTAGACGTGGCCCAGATCCGCGATGGCCTCCGAGGTGGTGTCGTACACCCGAACGTGGTCGACTACCTCCCGGGCCCCGGCCGCCGCCGCCTGGGCCTGGGTGCTCGGCCACCCGTCCCGAGGCCGCACCAGCCGCAGATCCGTGAGCCCACAGTTGAGCATGGCCCTGGCGGCGAAGCCGATGTTCTCCCCGAGCTGCGGCGCCACCAACACCACGACGGGTCCCCCGAGGATGGGCGTGACTGATCGATTCGTACCGGACATGGAGGCCACCATACCGGATGGCGACGTTGTGGGGAAACCCTGAAAAGGCTGTCATTGCTATCGACCTACCGGGTATACTGTGAGCTTGGATTTTCAGTGTTGGGCACCAACAAGCGGTTGTATTCAATGTACGTTTTGAGCAGATTGTTTTTGCGAAGTCTGGCGGTGTGGATGGGCGCCGCCGTCATCCTGACCGGCTGCTTGGTGGAGCTCGATACTACCGGGGATTCAGGCATCGACAGCGGTACATCGGAGGACGCAACTGTCGATGCGGATACGGACACGGACACCGGGGCGTTGGACGCGTCGGACGCCTCGGGTATCCAGGACGGTGGCGGCGATCCGGTGGTCCAGGTGGCCAGTGGTTTCAAGGCCACCTGCGCGCGGCTGGCATCCGGTGGGGTGACCTGCTGGGGAGACGGACGGTTCGGACAGCTCGGCAACGGCTCTTGGGAGACGAGCACCACACCCGTGGCTGTGACCGGCGTTTCGGACGCGCGGGATCTCGCCGTGGGGCCATTCCACGCTTGCGTGGTAGGGGCCTCGGGAGGCGTGTCTTGTTGGGGCTGGAACGATGAGGGGCAGCTTGGAAACGGCATTGTCGTCGACAGCGCCCTGCCCGTGGACGTGATCGGGCTGCAGGACGCTAGCCAGGTGGCCGTGGGCGGTAGAGCCTACAACGGTAGTTCCTGCGCTGTTCACAGCGGAGGAAGCGTCTCTTGCTGGGGCGAAAACGAAATGGGCCAGCTCGGCGACGGCACCACCGACGACAGCGAGGTCCCGGTGACGGTGATTGGTATCACGGATGCCGAAGAGGTGGCGGTGGGGGCGTCCTTCGCCTGCGCCCGGCGCGTGGGCGGGCAGGTGATGTGCTGGGGCGACAACGATGAGGGTCAGCTCGGCGCGGGGAGCTCCGTGGCCTCCAGCAGCGTTGGGCTGGATGTCACCGGCGTCGATGACGCCCAGTCGCTGGTCGTGGGGGACGAGCACGCCTGCGTGGTGCGGGGTTCGGGAGCCCTCGCCTGTTGGGGCGCAAACCACGAAGGACAGCTCGGCGACTCCACCTGGATTGATCGCAATGAGCCCATCCATGCCCAGCCCACCTTCCAGTTCACTTCCGTGGGTCTCTCCAGCTACTCGACCTGTGGACGGTCCCTGGCGGGGCAGGTGTTATGCTGGGGCTACGGCCGCTATGGACAGCATGGCGACGGAGCCTGGGAAACCCGCCGGTTCCCCGTGGAGGCGGATGTCCCCGCCGAGGTGCTGCGGATCTCCGGAGGGATGAACCATCTGTGCGCTGTCACCAGTGAAGCTTCGGTGGTCTGCTGGGGGAGCAACGACTTCGGTCAGCTCGGCACCCAGGAGCGATCCTCCACCATCGTCCCCGAGTCTGTGCAGGGCGGTCTGACGGCTACGGCCATCGCGGCGGGGGAGCGATTCTCCTGCGCGGTGACGACCGGGGGGGCCGTGCAGTGTTGGGGGGCGAACGGGTACGGCCAACTCGGCGACTCCACCTTCGTGGATCGGCGTGCACCTGCGACGGTGGTTGGCATTGACGGCAACGCCCTTTCGGCCCAGGACGTGGACGCCATGGTGGGGCACGCCTGCGCGAGGCTCAGCGACTCCACTCTCCGGTGCTGGGGCCGAAACGACGACGGGCAGCTCGGAGACGGCACCACCGCGAACCGGAATCTCCCCGTGGAGCCTCAGGGCGTTGGGGCCACCTCTCACTATGCGGTGGGCGGCTATCACACCTGCGCGGTCTCGCCCGGCGGCGGCGTCCAGTGCTGGGGCTACAATAGTTACGGTCAGCTTGGCGACTCCACCACGGAGGGCCGGACCCTCCCCGTGGCGGTGGCGGGGTTGACGGACGTGAGCGCCATCTTCGCGGGGGATGATCACACCTGCGTGATCCGGAGCGCCGGCACCGATCGGGTCCTGTGCTGGGGACGAAATGACTATGGCTTGCTGGGAGACGGTACGTTCGTCGAGAGCCACACCCCCGTGCCCGTGGTCGGGGTGGCCGACGCCAGTGTGCTGGCTTTGGGGCGCTACCATAGCTGCGCGTTGCTGCTCGATGGAACGGTGGCTTGCTGGGGCTACAACGGAAATCGTCAGCTCGCGGTGATGACACCGGCCCGTAGCGAGGTGCCTCTAGCGGTGGGTGGGCTCGCCGGCGTGGTGGATCTCAGCGCGGGCGAGTATCACACCTGCGCCACCCTGGACACCGGTCGGATCCGTTGTTGGGGGAGTAACGTCCATCGCCAGTGTGGCTCAGAGATGGATCACTTCGCCACCGATTCGCCCCTGGAGGTCAACGACCTGTTGGACGCCATCGCCGTGGATGCCGGAGAGGTACACACCTGCGCGCTGCGGTCCTCCGGTGAGGTGGTGTGCTGGGGCTCCAATCCCCAGGGAGAGCTGGGGACGCTGGAGACGGGAACCGACCAGCCCACTCCGCTACAGGTCCTGGGCCTGCCTTGAGTTATACTTCCCAGAGTTTTACTTCCTAAGAGTGTAGAAAAAGGAGCCTCCCATGCGACAGCGAGCGATGACCTTTGTTTTGATGGCGTGTTTGGTCGTGATTCCGGCCTGCGGTGACGACGCAAGCGGGGACGGGAGTGACGGTAGCGTCAACGACAACAACAATAGCGTCGGTGACATGGACGGCAGCGTCAACAACAACAACGACAACAGCAACGGCAACAGCAATACAACGGTGGATTCCGACAATGACGGGGTGGCGGACGCCGAGGATTGCGCGCCCAACGATCCTGCTGTCTACCCCGGCAACACGGAGGTGTTGGGCAACGGCGTGGACGACGACTGTGACCCCACCACGCCCGATGACTGTAGTTATGTGCACGATGCCAGCCTCTCCACCGGCGAGACCGGAGACCTGGTGGGGATGACCGCGGCCCACGACTACTGGCGGTTCCGGGTCGGGGTACCTCTGGCGTCCTGGAGCACGGGGATCGCCGCCAACGCCCAGGCCTACGTCGACACCTGTCCCACCGGGCACAGCTCCTACGCCAGTCGACAGAACGTGGCGGGGTTTGGGTACGTGGGGGAGAACATCTATTTCCATAGCTCCGGGAGCGCCGATCCGGTGGCCGCGGCCGAATCCTGGGCGTCGGAGCGGGCGGACTACGACTACGGCACCGCCACCGGCGACACCAGCGCCATGGTGGGGCACTACACGCAGATTGTCTGGGAAAGCTCTATTGCCGTGGGGTGCGGCGTGGCCCGGTGCGGGGGCACCTGGGGCACCATCGTTGTGTGCCAGTACGGCCCCGGCGGCAACATGACGGGGCAGGCGCCCTACGGCTGGACGGACGGTCAGTGCCTGGACCTGGACAATGACGACGTACTGCAGATGAACGACGCTGACGACACAGACCGAACCGTACAGTGACCCGTGGCGTAAGGCCGCGCTCTCGCTCCCGCCCCGTCAACGTCCTCGTCCCTGTCAACGTCCCCGTCCCCGTCAACGTCCAAAGAGGGCGTCGGCCTCGGCGATGATGGTTTGGCAGTCGGTGTCCGGGGGGACCCTCAGGGCCTGGAAGGTGGAGTCCACACCTGGGGTCTGATCAAAGGTCGGAGTGACCTGGTCCAGGACGTCGATCTCGGTGTCGTTGCAGGTACGCAGGTCACCGCCGCCGAGGGGTTCGATGCGGCAGCCCACCACGGCCAGATCCAGGCCGAACGTGGCCTGGCCCACGACCAGATCCGGTCGGCCCACGAGGCCGTCCAAGGCCACCCACGCGCGCAGGGTGGCGTAGACCTCGTCCACCTCCAGGCCGGGCACGTTCTGGGCCACGATTGTGGCGGCGGGCTTGGTGTCCAGGTCCACATCGTACAGACAGTTCAGCGCCTCGGGCCCTGGACAGGTCTGGCTCTGGGCGTCGGAGGGCAACGGATCGAGCAGGTGGTCGGACAGGCGCACCGCCATAAGGATCACCGCGGGGCCCGTGGTGAAATCGGCGCAGGTGCGCTCGTCGCCGAGGGTGAAGGTGGTCACTCCGGGCTCCACGAGCTCCAGGGTGTGGTGGGGGATGGTGAAAATTGTCGGATCGGGCTGTCCGGGGATTTCCATTTTGGGCACGAGCAGCTCGCACATCTTCAGCGTGAGCTGTCCGCTGCCCGTGGCCGGGTCGTACTCCAGGTCGGCGTAGCCCATGGCTGTGCCGATGGTGTCAGTCTCCACGATGCCGGCGGCGTTGACGTGGACGTACTGCACCACCTTCACCGCGAAGCGTCCGGAGGGCTCACCGGGATCCCGCGGGTCGAAGGGTAGGTCGCACTGGATGCCTCCGTCCACCGCTACCGGCGGGTCATCGCTGTTGTTACAGGTGGGCGTGCCGGTAGCCGGGACGCAGCCATGACCGAGCGCAACGGACGCCAGGAGCGTGAGGACCGTGAGGACCGTGAGGATGTGTGCGCGGAGGGACATGTTCGCAGCGTTGCGCCTCGGTGGACGGAGTTTCAGTTGGTTCAGTTTAGAGTGAACGATGCGGGTTGACAAGGGCCTTACGCGAGATCAGCGGCAGATCCGCAACAGATCAGCGCCTAAGGAGCCTTGATCGGCGGCCTCCGCTGTCGAGCCCCACTCCACGCGCTAACGATCGTCACCACGTCGCTGCCCGCTTCGTAGTGGTAGTACAGCAGGTACGGCGTCCTTCTCAAACGGAGATACCGGATGTTCGAGAGCCCACCGTCTGCGTACTTGCGACCGATCTCTGGGTTGTCGGCCAGAAGCCCGATGGCCCGTTCGAGCTCATCGAGCACCTGTGAAGGAGCGGCTGATCGGTGGGAACGCCACCACTGGTCCAGGGCCGCAAGCTGCTCTTGGGCCTCAGGCTGGATCTCGATCTTGATGTTCATTTGACGGGGCTGTTGCTGGATACTAAACGCGCGATCGGAGCTCGGCCAATACCTCGTCGGCCGGTCGTCCCTGACCCGCGTTCATTTGATCCAGGCCGCGCTGAACAGAGGCG
This sequence comes from Deltaproteobacteria bacterium, assembly GCA_029938605.1. GTDB lineage: Bacteria > Myxococcota_A > Polyangia > HGW-17 > JAJRWW01 > JAJRWW01. Next base: position 17,565 of record JAOZUO010000059.1, read on the forward strand.
CGCAGTTTGGCGCGCTCCTCAGCGTCTATTTCGTGCTCAGCGTCTAGGTGGGCGTAGGGATCGATTCTCTGGGCTCGGAGAAACTCCAGGTAGCGTCGCGCCGCAGGGAGCTCCTCCTCCGGGAGGTTATCCACCAACGAATGCACGGTCTGCTTGAGGGCGCTGCTCATAGAATCATCTTAACCTGACTCTCCTCGTAGAACCAGAGGCAGTTGCGCCTCGTCGTCCGGCTGCCTCGGTGCTCATTGCGGTAGGGTGGATTATGGTCGCCGCCAATCCGTGGACCGGATGGTCATTTCCAACGAATCAGACACCTCTCAATCCATCCTTCTGTTCCGCAGCAGTCATGCCCCTGAGTAGGCGCAGAAGATCATCGTCAATTCGGACCTGGTGGGCATGGAGGACGGCCGCGCCAGAGCTTCGAGCTCGAGGCCGCGGAGCATGGCCAGCACGATCCGCGCGTCGAGCGCCGGATCAGAGGATCCCAACGCCCGGGCATAGTCGCCGAGGATCTTCTCGATGCTCTGCTGCCATTGGCGATAATACGCCTCCAGGGCCGGGTGACGGCTTGTCTCGAGCACGAGCTCGTACTCCGCCATCAACCCGACGCGATCCGCAGTAAGATCGCTGAGCACGGTGTCGGCCAGGATCTCCGCGGCAGAACCGCGCCAAATCAGCGACAGATCAGGTTGTTCATGCCGCCGGGAGTGCTGGGATCGTCGCACAGTGTGGGGCGAGGGCAGTCGAGGTTGCCGCGACACCTGATCTGGCAGGTGGGCGCCTCATCTTCCGGTCGGTTTACGCAGGAGAATCCCGCCCGACAATCGCAGTCCACTGCACAGGTAGCGCCCATGTGGTCCATGTCCATGGCGGGTAGGCACCAGTTGAACCCCAGTTCGGGCACCGGCAGACAGGCGTAGCCCGCGGCGCAGTCGGTGTTGGACTCGCAGGATTCGAGCAGGCCCGTGGACAGACACACTCCCTGGGAGGTCTGGGGCAGGACGTCGTTGCAGAACAAGGAGATGGGGCAGTCCGAGGAGACGCTACAGGTTTGGTAGCAGCCCCCCGAGCCGTCCAGGACGCATCCGAGTCGGCCCTCACACATGCAGTCGAAGTCGCAGGCTGCGCCCCAAGCACCGGGGATGCCCTGCCAGGTATCGCATGTGCAGTCTTCGGCGGCGGCACATTCTCGGACAACAAATGGTAGTCCGGGGCCGTTGATCATGGTGTCCAGCAGCTCCCAGGTCCCAGGGGGCAGTCGACGCAGGGCGATGCGCTCCACCCCGGTCTCGGCCGAAAAGGGACACTCTCGCGAACCGAAATAGCGCCAGACGTAGCCCGTCAACAATACCAGGGAGTCGCTCCCAAATACCTCGAACTGCACGCCGGCCATCTCATCACACCCCAACACGTCCACTGACACCTCCACCCGGACGGTCACTCCCTGGGGGATCCCGTTGCCGCCCAGGGCCGGGTTCAGCACGACGATGTCCGACAGCGGCACCAGAGTCAGCTCCCAGGCGTCGTCCTCGGCGCACGTCACTGTGCCGCCGTCTGAGAGGACCGCCGCATCTGTCGGCGTCGTCGCATCCGGCAGCGTCACCGAGCCGTCTTGGTTGTTGTTGGCCGCGACGGACACAGAGCGCCCCCCGCATCCCGTAGCCAGCAGTAGACAACAGATAATCGTCGCAAACCTGGGCATGGTTTCCTCCGTTTCCCTGAATCATCGCATCCGGGAATGGGGATTGTCCAGGGTCATAGGCGTCGATCCATTGACGGCTACGCCAGAATACTTATTGTATTCACCAGGTAGACAACCCGCAATTCGTGCTGAAAGGAACGCAAGGCCCATGAAAGAGCCCACCGTACAAAAGAGCCTGGAGCTGGCCGCAGAGACCGAGCGACAGGGAGCGCGCTTTTACTCAAAGATGGCGAAGCGGTTCGCTGACACGGGAGACGTGGCCGCGGTCTTCGAGCAACTCGCCGCCGACGAGGTGGTGCACGAGAAGAAGTTCGAGGCGCTGCTTGCGGGTGCTCCGGAGGACCCCATCACGGCCCATCAGTTCGACCGGGATCAGTACCTGCGGGCGGTGGCCATCTCCGAGTTCATCAAGGCGGAGCACTTCGTGGACATCGACAAGGTGGAGACCGTCCAGGCCGCCCTGAATCATGCCATCGGCATGGAGAAGTCCACGCTGGTCTTCTATTATGGCCTCAAGGACGAGATCGGTGGACACGAGGGGTTGGAGGCCATCATCACCGAGGAGAAGAACCACATCGTCACGCTCACCAAGCGGCTGGAAGAGGCCACGAAGTAGGCGTCGAGCGGCGTTTACCGGTGATCGGGTCCTAGAACGGTGAGAAGCCGCTGGCTTGCCAGTAGTCTTCGCGTAGCGACTCCTGCTGCCTACTCAGGGCGGCGTAGTGGTTGGCCTCCCAGTCGGCCAGATCTTCGTAGAAACGTTTCATGAAGGGGATGTTCACCTTGTTCGCCTCGGCGCGGTAGTATTTTTCCGCCGAGAGCTCGAGCTGGACGCCCACCGACAGGGCGGTCATCTCGAAGTGGGCGTCACCCACCCGTGCGCGCAGGGCATCGGAGAAGATGGGGCTCTTGTCGTCGAGGGCCTGGCCCCGACCCAGTTTCACCGTCTCGTCGAGGCTGCCTGTTTCGGTGAGAGAGTCGTATTGGTGCCGGAGGTACTCCTGGTGCTGCCGCTCCTCGGCGGCGAGCATGTCGAAGACCTCGCGGCCCTTGGGATCGGTCGTGGTGGCGGCGGCCATGCGATAGAAGTGCTCGCCCTCTACTTCGGCCAGGAAGGCTCGTTTGAGCCCCTCTGCCAGATCCTTGGTCAACTCATTCATGAATCGCTCCTATTTGGAGACCTAAGCTTGACCATTTGCGGCATTCCGTCAACCCCGGGCTTGCCTTGGGAGGAATAATGTCCACTATTTAGGTAGGATATAGTGTGCGGGGTGGATGAAAGCCCCCAGGAGCTCCCAGAGCCGAGGCAGAGGACGACCATGAACGAGACCCTTTCACCTGACGCAGAAGTACTTCATCTGATCGAGCCCCACCGGCGGCCACAGTTGGGAATCCACCGCAAGACGGCCAGCTACGATCCGGCCAGTGGCGCGTTGTTGGGGCACGTGGAGGAGGAGACGGCAGCTGACATTCAACGCGCCGTGGCCACCGCCCGCCAGGCCCAGCCCCGGTGGGCGGCGTTGCCCGTTCGCCTGCGGACGGCGGCCCTGTTCCGGGTGCGGGATGCCATCGCCCAGGAGGCTGATCAGCTCGCGGAGATTATTTCCCTGGATAGCGGCAAGACCCGCACGGATGCGCTTACCGACGAGGTGCTGCCCGCGGCGGCGGCGGCGGACTACTACGCCAAAAATGCCAAGCGTTTCTTAGCGGACAAGCGGCTGAAGCCCGGTCTGGCCCTGCTCGCGTACAAGTCCAGCCGAATCGTGCGCGTGCCCCTCGGTGTGGTGGGCATCATCTCGCCCTGGAATTACCCCTTCGCGATCCCCTTCTCCGAGGTGGTAATGGCCCTGGCCGCGGGCAACGCCGTGGTGCTCAAGGTGGCTACCCAGACCCAGCAGGTGGGTCTGGCCCTGGCGCGGATCTTCGAGGAGGCGGGGCTGCCCGCCGGCGTGTTCCACCACGTGAACGTGCCGGGCCGGGTGGCGGGCCGGGCCTTTCTGGACGCCGGCATCAACAAGCTCTTTTTCACGGGCTCGGTCCAGGTGGGCAAGCAGCTCATGGCCCAGGCCGCCGAGACCCTCACGCCCGTGTCCCTGGAGCTCGGTGGCAACGATCCCATGATCGTTTGTCGTGACGCCGACCTGGAGCGAGCGGCGAACGGCGCTGTCTGGGCCGGAATGCAGAATGCTGGACAGACTTGTGGAGGCGTGGAGCGCATTTACGTTCACCGGGACGTGGTTCGCCCCTTCCTGGAGCTGCTGGGGGATCGGGTACGCAGGCTTCGCGTGGGGGCGGACCGGGACTTCGAAGTGGACGTGGGCGCCATCACCACCCGTTCCCAGGTGGAGACTATCAAGGAGCACATTCGGGACGCCACCGCACGGGGCGCCACCATCTACGCCCAGTCCGACGCGCCCGAAAGTGGGCAGTTCCTGCCGGCGGTACTGCTCACGGACGTGACCCACCAGATGCGCGTCATGCGGGAAGAGACCTTCGGGCCGGTGGTGGCCGTGATGCCGGTGGACTCCATGGACGAAGCCGTGGAGCTCGCCAATGACTCCAACCTGGGGCTCACGGCGTCGGTATGGTCCACGAACCGGCGCGCGGCGGATCGGTTGGCCCGGCGCTTGGAGGCCGGCGTGGTGATGGTAAACGATCACACCATGAGCAACGGCTTGCCCGAGACGCCCTGGGGCGGCTTCAAGGACAGTGGCATTGGCCGTACCCACGGAGAGTTGGGCTTCGCCGAGATGACCGAGCCCCAGGTGATCGTGCACGACTACCTGCCGGGGGTGAAGAAGAACCCCTGGTGGCATCCCCACGGCCGCTTTGTCTACGACGGCATGAAGGGGCTGTTGGACATGCTGTACGGCGACCCGATCCCGAAACGATTGGCCGGAGCGACCCGCTTCATGCGCCTCTTCGCCCGCACCTTCGGCGTACCGGATCCAAAGCCGTAGGTTTGGCTACGCCTGGTCTTTTCCAATCCAGCTCACGAAGTCGTCCATGGAGGAGACGTCGCTCATGCCCAGGCGGGTGGCGGCGACGTCCACGGCGTGGTCGTAGATGTGCAGCCCCTTGGAGGCGGCGATGATCTTGCCGTCCTTGGCGCCCAGGGCCTGGCCCACGTACTCCTTCACCAGCTGCAGCCCGGCCAGGTTCGCCGGGAAGCCGCCCCACAGATCCCAGGAGCGGAAGTAGACGCACATGTGCAGGGTGTTGTCCGCGTCCAGTCGGAAGTCCACCGACCGAAGGCAGGCGGGGTCCCGCTCGCCCGTACCGGGGTCGATGAAGTTGTCGGTGTCCAGCGCCAGGGCCAGGTCCGGTGGTAGCCCCTCCGGAGTCGCGTGGCGTGGCTGCGGGGCCCAGCCTCCGATGCAGATGGCCGCCTGGTTGTTGCCCGGCGCGCCACGAAGCTGCTCAATGACACGCTCCACACCGGGGGCCAGCCAGGTGCCGTAGATGTACGTCTCGTTGGCGGCGACCTCGGTGCCCATGAGATAGCGGGCGAAGTAGTCATCCACGTACTCCATGTCCTCCACCGGAGCCGGGATGTTCAGAAGGGGAGGCATCTCGGGGATGATGGGGCGGGCCCCGGGTTGGTCGATCTGAACAGTGACGTAGGGGAACTCGAGCCGGCGCTGGCCCACGTAGGAGCCCTTGTCGATCTCATAGACGTTCCGGGGAATTTCGCCCTTCACCAAGGCATACACCAGCTGGAACCAGGCGTCGGGCAGGGTAGTGGCCTTGAATAGCAGCGCTTCCATCTTCGAGCTCCTTGGGGGCAATGTGTGGTGACCGGGTGTTGGGGTGAGATACTACCCGCCGGGACCGGGGTTTACCAGACACTAGGGTTCTCGGATGCTCAGATTTCTGAGGGGGTAGTATGTAGGTGCCTGATTCTATAAGGGACGGATCTGGCACGGGGTTTGCTGCATCTGGTACCCGTACAGTCAGTTTTTTTGCCAGAAGAGCCAGTGTCAGACGAACCAGAGGTACCCTATGGCCCCCAAGCGCGTGATCCGAAAGTCCGACCAGCCCCAGGAGCCGGGGTATCCCTCCCTGCGGGCGCACCGAACTACCCGGCGACGGTTCCTGGAGTTGGCCGGGGTCACCGTAGCGGCGGGCGGGTTGGCCACTGCCTGCGGTCGCGCCATGGGCATCGAAGGCGAGCCCGACGCCAGCACCCCCGACGCCCCGGGCGGCGATCCCGGGCCGCAGTTCTATACCGTCCGTATCCCCGTCACCGACGAGCTCTCCGCGTATCTGCTCGACAACGGCTATGCGCAGTTCTATGTGGAGGTGGTCACCTACGTGGTCGACACGGAGAGTGCGCTCCGCGAGGACATGAGCTCCGCCGAGGAGGCCTGTCGCAAGTGTGTGTCGGAGTATACCTTCGACAGCCTGAACACCGCGGCGGGTGTCTTGGCTTGCGAAGACGACCTGCTCACTGCACTGGACGAGCTCGTCATGGAGCTCGAGGGCCACACCAACCCGACCGTCGAGTACGCTACCCTGACCATCTCCTACCTCGAGCCCTACGCCGAGCTGGGCGGACTCGCCGGAGAGCCCAGCTACCCGTAGGCCCCGGTCAATAATTCATTAATCGCCGAGGCGGGCTTCGATTTCGTAGCCGCCGTGCTTGCGGATGTTCAACACCCGTCCGCCGTCCAGCAGCAGATACTGCCCCTTGATTCCCAGGAGGGTGCCGGCGATGTCGGGGGTCTTGTCGAAGGACTGGCTCTTGACCTTGGTGGGGAACTCAAGCACGGGATACCGGAGCTCGGTGACCGTGTCGTCCGCGCCCACGAAGCCCCGCAGATCTTCGGGGAGAAGCGATGCCAGGCGGTGCTTCTCAGACTCCAGATCGATGGACTCGGCGAGCACATTCTTGAGCATCTTCTGCCAGTGGGTGCGGTCCGAGACGTGCTGCTTCAGGACCACCTCCATGCGCCCGGACTCGTAGCGGTTGGGCGTCTCGGCCAGGACGATGCACCGCCAGGCGCCCTGATCGATCCAGCGCGTGGGGAGCTGGTCGCCCCGGGTGACGCCCACCTTGAGGCCGCTCGAAACCGCCAGGTACACCAGGTGCGGCCGATTGTGGTGGCGCTGCTCCCAGGCCCGATCCCGACCGCCGCCGGTGTGGGCTTCGCAAAGCTCGGGGCGGATGATGCACGGGGAGGCCTCGGGAGCGTCCCGAAAGCAGGGGTAGCAGAAGCCCTGGGCAAAGGACTTCCGGGTGACCTTGCCGCAGGCGATGCATCGGATGGTGCCCGTGTGGTGGAGCGCGATGGTCTCGCCCACCAGCGGGTTGAGCCCCAACAGCTCGTCACCCAACACGAGCTCGTAGGCCACCGGATCGTCCGGTCCCTCCAGTCGAGTCCGCATCTTTCGCAGGTCGCCCAGGTGGGTCACCGCCGAGGTCACCGCCGAGGTCATGGCTGCTCGCCCTTTGCGGTGTGGAGGGCGCGGACCCGGGTCAGCAGCGCGCCGATGTGCTCGTAGTACGCCGCGCCGGCTTGCATCTGGATGTCGTTGTGTCCGGCGTTGGGGATGCGAACGAAGGTGTTGTCAGGCCCCTGCGCCGCTTCGTGGAGCAGCTCGGCGTCTTCGATGGGGATGATCTGGTCGTTCTCGGCGTGCAGAATCAACAGGGGCAGAGACACGGTGCCCATCTTCTCCAGGTTGCACGGTCCCCACTGCTCGGTGACGCCGATGGACTGCGCGGGGACGCCGCAGATCTCGAGCAGGGGTACGATGCGGGCGAAGCCGCTCTCGATGATGACGCCGTCCAGGTCGCTCGCCCGCCGGGCCGCCAGCTCGATGGCCGGTGCCGAGCCCAGGGAGCGTCCCATGACGATCAGGGGACCCCTTCGCTGCTGTTTGTCCCTCAGGGCGATCACCTCGTCCAGGGTCTTGTGGGCGTCTGGCCCGAAGGTCTCCATCGAGGGCGCCCCGGTGGAGGGACCGTAGCCTCGGTACTCCGCGGCCCATAGAGTTGCGGGGAGGTGGCGATAGGCCTCCGCGGCGGGATCGTAGTCCCGGGCGGTCTCTCCGTTTCCGTGGAAAAAGAGGATGTCCGGCGCGGTCACCACCGCCGGGAATACCCGCAGGCGCAACCGGATGGTCTCCTCCACCTCAAAGAGGTGGTCCCAGGCGTCGGACGCGCTGGGACCGTAGGGCATGTCCGGCCGGGGAAAGAACACAGCGGACGCGATGGCAGCCTCTCGATCCATACGAACCTCCTGGAGAGAGAATATAGCAGTGGACGGGGGATCTGGGCTCGTGGAAAAAACTCACCCGGGCCCAGGGGTGGTGTTACTCTGGCGCCGCGTGGCTTTCACGTACCTGGAGGGAGAAACCAATGCGGAGATCACGATTCACATCCTTGAGTCTTTCAGTCGCGGGCGCTGCGATGGCCCTACTGTTTTTGACCAGCGACCTGGCGGTGGCCCAGCCCTCGGACGACCCCACCGCCACCGCGCCTCCGTCGTCCACGCCCGCGGCTACTACCCCGTCCGGCGGGTCCACGGCGCCAACCGCCACCGCCCCGACAGCCGGAGGCCCCAAGGCAAATGGCCTGGTCCTCCAGGTCAAGTTCGGCACCAACCTCTTCACCGCTTTGAACGGTTCCGTTGCCTCGCTTGGCGCTATCTCCGGGGGGCTCCTGGTGGGCTACAAGATGGGGCGCATGACCTTGGGGCTCGGTCTGGAGCTCGCCCATGTGGGAGGCAAGGAGGGCACATCCGACGCCAAGATGTCGGACTCGCTCATGCTCTTCGAGCCCACGCTGGAGTACTACCTGGCCGTCTCCAACCCGCTCGTGCTCTACCTCTCGGTGGGGATCCATGCAGGCTTTTACAAACACCACTTCGATCCGGGCGAAGACAGCACTGACATCGCCTTGGGCTTCCACGGTGGCCTGGGCATGCGCTACTTCATGCACCCGCGCTTCGCCATCGGCGTCGAGGGCGGCCTGCGTGGCGTCTGGCTCATTGTCGACAACGATCCGGACGACAACGACGTCATGAACGCCCTGGCCATCTACGCCGCGGTCCTGCTCACGGCCGTCTGGTAGCAGGGCGATCGAGTTCTCGGGTTGGACACTCTTCTCCGTCATCCCCGCGAAAGCGGGGATCCAGGGAAAAGGCGTTCTGCAGCCAGAAGATGGATCCCCGCCTTCGCGGGGATGACGGAAAAACCGGCTCTTGCGGCCTTTGAATGCAGAACTCGATCGCCCGTGCGTCTGGTAGCCTGAGTTGGCGCGCGATCCTGTTGCACCTGCTATACTGGACGGTGCGATGGGTAGATCCTTGCACATTCAGACCCCATACTCGGCATTGGTGCTGGGTTTAGCGGGTTTGGCGGGTTTGCTGGGCGGGTGTACGGTGAGCTTCACCCATGGCGATCCCGGGCCTGATGTTGGGGTGGATGGGCGGCCGGACGTGGCCGAGATTGTGGACGTCGAGTCGTTAGCCGACGGCGACTCCGGCGACGCCGGAACCGTGGATGCGGCGGTGGATGTGGCAGTGATCCCAGACGCTGAGGCGGACGCGGGGTGTCCCTCCGGCACCAAGCTATGTAACGCTTCCTGCGTGGGGGTCACCAACCCGGCTACGGGGTGCGCCTCGGCGAGCTGTGATCCTTGCGAATTCGCCCATGCGGACGCTCTGTGTATCGGCGGGGCTTGCGCCCTGGGTACCTGCGAGAATCTCTGGGGTAACTGCGACATGGATCCGACCACGGGATGCGAGACCGATCTGACCAGCAGTGTGAACCACTGCGGGAGCTGTGGCGATCCCTGCACCCTGCCGCACGCGACCATGACGTGCCAGGGGACCTCCTGCCAGTTCTCGAGCTGCGACACCGACTATCGCAATTGCGATGGGAACCTGCTGGGCACAGGTTGTGAGACCAACATTGGGTATGACGATCAGAACTGCGGCTCCTGTGGAAACGTCTGTCACCAGGATTTCAACTGCAACAACACCGCCTGCCGTTGCAGCTCGAATGCCGACTGTGACACCGGCGGCGGTGGCACCTGCGACTCGTATTACAAGCTGTGCGAGTGTCCCACGGTCTACTGCTACGGTCCCTGCGACACAGACGGATCGGGATGTCTGTGACGCGACGGCTGTGAGCTGGTGTGGAGGCTGGGGTGGAGGCTGGTGTGAAGGCTGGAGCGGAGGCTGGTGTGGAGGCTGGGGTGGAGGTTGGTGTGGTTTAGGGATCCCAGCGCAGGCAGGTGCCGGGAGCGTCGTCGGTCAGGTATCCGTAGTGTCGCGCCATCCAGTACGCCAGCAGATAGTCCGTACCGGGGTAGACCATCTGGGGCGCGGGGTTGAGAGTGGTGAGCACAAAGGGGTTGTGCTGCCAGAGGAAGTCAGTGGGCACCCGGGTCCCCACGTCGATGGGGACGGTGGTCTGGCCCGGGCACTCGGGATCGGCGGGATAGGAGCCGGTGTTGTCCACCAGCGCGTGCGCCTTGGGAGGCGGTACGAACTGGCCGAGCTGATCGCCGATGGCCTGGATCTCACCGGAAGTCAGGAGCCCCGAGGGGCCCTGGGAGGACGCGACGTAGGCGAAGTAGGGGTTCTTGTGGGTCGCCACGATGGGCCACATTTTGGTCGCCAGCACCTGCTGCTGCAGGGTCGAACGCAGGGTGGGATCGGTAACGAGACGGATCAGACCATAGATGGGATGGTAGGCGATGGTGATGCCGAAGGTCTGCTTCCAGCACTCGGTGTCGTTGTGGTAGGCGTACTGTTCCATCACGGCCACCCAGTCGTTGATGTTGGCCTGGTAGTGCGCATCGATGAGCGCCCGCTCGCCGGCGCGACCTGGTACGCCTTCTGTTACCTGCAAGGCCGCGCGCAAGAAATGCGCGAGCATCATGGCGCTGCCGGGGCGGGGAACCGCCGGGATCAGAGACCCGAGGAGCGGGACCTGGCTCAGCATGGCGGAGAAGTCCGGGAAGAACTCCCGCGCCCCGAGGAGCTCTGAGGAGTTGTAGTCCGACGGATCCGCCTCGGTGCCGACCTGGACATACACCGCACCGTTGACCATCTCCTCGGGGACGAGCACCACGTGCTCCAGGTCGAAGGTCAGCGTCTGCTCCTGCCAGCTTCCCATGAAGTTGAACCGTACGGTCACCGGTACGCCGGTTCGCTGCTCAATGAGCTCTAAGGCGAGGGTGACCACCGCGTCGCGGATGAGCTCCCGGTGCGCCTCGGAGGTCAGCGCGTCGTAGGCCAACGAGAGGCCCAACAGGGCGCCGGAGTACATGTCTCGGCTCGTCCAGGCGTGATAGAAGGCCGATTGGCCCCCGAAGGTGGTCTGGAAGTGAGAGGGATCGCCGGCGTCGTACATTGCGTCGTACAGTGGGTCACCCCCCAGGGGGGCCCAGACCCGCGCCATGTATCCGGGCTGGCCGGTGATCTCGAACAGCTCGTGTATCCTCTCTACGAGCCGCTCAACGCTGGCCTCCGCGTCCGGGGAGCGGGTCGTCATGAGCCGGAGGGACTCGGCGGCCAGGTAGGTCCCGGTCCACTCCGCGGCGTCCACGGTGCCGAGGTAGGCCGTGGGCGTGGTGTGGGTGGTGTCCGAGTACAAGGTCGTACAGATGTAGCCGTTGGCGAGGTTGTTCTGCCGGGTCCAGGCCCCGTGGAGCCGCGCCAGATCGTGGGTGCCGCTTCCCGGCGCGACAAAGCCCTGGGAGGCCTCGGAGTAGAGTCGGCACGTCTGGTCCTGGCCACTGGACGAGCGCGTATCTCCCAGCTCGCACTCATCGATGCACGCCTCCTCGCAGTGATCCACGAGACAGTAGCTATAGGTGCCGCACGCCTGCTCGGTCCAGGTCGGCTCCCCCCCGCCCGTGTCCTGACAGACTCTCTCGTGCTCCGTATCCACGCACTGGTGTTCACCGACGGTGCAGGGGCCGGTGGTGCTGGCATCGGAGTCGCCCCCGTCTGAGTTGCCCCCATCTGGGGATAGGGCGTCGCCGCTTGCGCCATCGGTCGAGGTTCCGGAGTCATTCGTTGGATCGTCGCCCGCGTTGTCGGGGCAGCCGCCCGCCAGGCCCACCAGAGCAACCAGTCCAACCAGCAACAGGGGCGTCCAAACCACCGAACCGAGAGGCGAAGAAGGTCGCATGGTGAAATCCTCTCTGGGAATTACGAGGAGGGCGTCGTCTCGAGCCCCCGAAAAAGAAGGGCCAGTGCGCGGGCCAGGTGCTGCTCCGGCTCAGAGAACCCGGACTGCCCGGAGAGCCAGCCGATGAGGTAGAAGTAGTGGAGGCCGAAGGCGTTGACACCCAAATCGAAGGGATCCACGTCCGCGGCGATCTCCCCGGCGGCCTGGGCCGAAGCGATGAGCATACCGAGCCCCTCGAACAGCTCCATGAACCTCTTCTCCCGTTGCGGCGAGTCGGTGTCATCGGCCAGGCTCAGCTCCTTGACCACCACGCGTGCCAAGGAGAGGTTCTCCCGATGATGGGCGTAGAAAGCGTCAAAGATGTGCTGGAGCTGTGCCCGGACTCCCGTGGTGGGAAGCGAAGGGAGCGAGGCCAGCGCCTCCCCGGCGACCCGTTCCAGATCCTGGGCAGAGATGGCCTCGGCGATGGCGACCTTGTCCTTGAAATAGGAATACAGCGTACCCACAGCAACATCCGCGTCACCAGCGATGTCCTGCATAGTGGTGGAATTATAAGAGTTTTCAGAAAACCGCGCCCGCGCGGCCATAAGAATCCTCTCAGCCTTCTGTGCTTTTTTCCGTTCCCGACGACTTGCTTGAACCATAGTTAGAACCCGTTCAAAAATGAATCGGTTCAACTTACTGAGTTCCAGGGGCCCACGCAAGCTTCCAGTTGAGCCCAATTGATCACAGACGTTCCCCGCAGTCTCAGTGTCATCCCGGATGTCAGACTGATCATTGAACGCTGATCATTGGGCCCCGGCCCACAAGAGCCGCTACGGTTTTTCGTAGGTAATTCTGGCACTCCAGGTGGCGTAGCGCCGACCGAAGAGAGTTTTCATTCTGGCCACACCTTTGGCGGTGTTGCCGCGTACCCGCCCCAGGAAGTAGAAGGTCTTAGGTTCAGAGGTGCGATTGGCGTAAGTTTTTTTTATTTTCAGGCGGCCGTTTTTGAAATCACAGTCGCCGAAAAGCGTAGCTTTGCCGAGACGATCCTTGGTAGTGCCGTAGCACCTCTTGCTTCGCCAGTAGTATCTGATTTTCCACACGAAGGCTTTTGTCCTGCCGCCTTTCAGGGTACGAATTTTGCCTCGCACGGTGATGAGTTTTCGGGGGCTATCGAAAAGGCTGGCAAGGCGACGCCGCGGCGTTGGGGCCGCTCGGGACGTCCCGGAAAGGGTCATTTTTCCGGAAAAAGTGCCGTAACTCTTTGGATTGAGGAAGGATGTTTTATGGGCGGTGCCCCAGGCTCTGTTGAAAGCAGGGTAGGTGGTGCCTTTGTAGTAGAACGTTCGACCATTGGAGTATTTTTTGCGGATGAAGACTCTTCTGTTTTTCTTATCCATCACCCCGGTCAAAATCGCGGCTCCGTCACGGTCGCGCACAACGCCGTAGATTCTTCCGGAACCGTTGTAGACTTTGAAGTTCCAGCGAATCGGTTTTTTGCGGGAGTTGCCCAGGTAGCTCAGAGTTGCCTTATAGGAGAAACGAATAGGAGTTCCGTCGGATGGAGTTCGATTGACGAAAACTACCTTGGCCCGGATGCGACCATGGAATTTGCCTGAGAAGGAGTTCATTGTTGCTGAAGCGGTGAGAACGGATCCCCGGATTTTGCCGCTGTAATAAAATTTATTCATCCCGGTGCGCCGGGATCGGTAGTGCTTAACCACTCGAATGCGGCCCGTTCTTGCATCGTAGGTTCCAAAGAAGGACGCCGCACCATTGCGGTCGGTTCCGGTTCCGACGATCAGTCCCGCCCGGCGGTGCAAGGTCAATGTCCATTTAAACGACGTGGTTTTTCGCACCGAATAATGGATTTTCCCGCGGATCACCACACTTTCATATTGGTATCTTTGGGCTGCCTCGGCTGTCGCCGTCTGGAAAAAGCAGGAAAGAAAAAGCGTCAAAGCCAGTAGAGCTACGAAATGGGTTCGAAGGATGCGACTGGTCATGGAGAAATGCGACTCTCTGATCTTGCACGTTTGTAGTTCTAGAGCCCTACGGTCCTTTGGTGACCGAAGGGGAGCGCGCTGTGTGACGTTCATGGGCTGAGAGGGCTGAAGCGTTTCACGACGATGAGCAGCTTGTTGCCCTGGACCTTCATGTCGGCACTGGCCAGGCCCACGACCTTGCCCGCGGCGTCGCGCGCCAGAAAGGCCGCGTCGTCAATCCGGAGCCCGATGGTGTGGTTGCGCATGGCCCTGAGGAATTTGCAGATCCGAGGCTGGACTCGCTTCGCGCGTATGATGCCTCGGTTGAAGCGTTTCAATAGCTTCCCGGGGATCTTCAGTCGGGTGCCCGCCGACAGCGACGTGATGGGCCAGCTGAGACAGCGTTTCTTTCTTTTGAGTTGCTTCAGCATGTTTTGGGCGGCCTTGCCCAGGGGAGCGACGACGCCCCTGTACGATGCGATGGGATGGTTGTTGCTCCACGCGTTCCCCCGGCTCGGTATGCGGCCCTGCAGAGCGGCGAACGAAGGCCCCCGCTGGCCGGGATGCACCATCGAGCGAAAGTAGTAAAGACCGGTTTTTCCCTGCTGGAAGGTCAGCTCAAACTCGAAGATCGCCAATTGGAGGGACTTGACGCCGGCCGCAGTCAGCTTCTCCTTGGCGCGGGAGGTGATTCGGGTCTTGATCCTGCCGCCGGCCGTGCTCTTGGTGCCCCGCATGGCTTTGTTCACCGCCTTGGTGATCTTCTTGGACAGGCCTGCGAGCGGGGCCAGAGGGTTCGCGTTTCTACGCTTGCGTGCGTCGGCGTCCGAAGAGGACGCCAGCAGTAGCGCAAGGCAGCCGGACAGGAGTAGCAGGGTGCGCATGGGACACATCTTTCATGGTTAGGGATTGAACGTAGCACGAGAAGCCCGATCAACGGAGGTCATCCTTCCAACTCGGTAGGTGTGGAGGGGCTCGCCGTTGTCCACCGACTCGGGGGATTTGCCAATTGCCTTAGAGGATCTTCCAGCTTCGGGAGTGGACGCGGTAGTGTACTTCGAAGCCTGGCCAGCGTATGGGGAGCATGGAGGGGGAGGGCGGGTGGCGGATGTTGCCGTCCTCATGCACGAGGTCCACGCGGCGCGCGGCGAAGTCATACTCCACGCGACACCGTCGGTCCTGCAGGGTGAGTCGCGGGGGGAACTTTGCTTCGAAGGACTCCCGATCGGCGGGGGTTAGGAATCCGGGCAGCAGATCCTCGGGGGTGAGGAGCGCCAGGTCGCCGCCGTCTTGCAGCCCGAGCTGCGCCAGGCGGTGTACCAACCAGGGGCGCAAGGATAGATCGGTGGGCGGTGTCTCGCGGCGGTGGGCGTACCAGCTCGCCGTGAGTTGCAGCGCCTGGTTGAGCCGGTCCGCCAGCCCGGGGAATACGCTGCCTCGGGCCATGAGCTCCGCGGCGCCCTCCACGGCCAGGTTCGACTTCAGGACGACCTCGCGTCGGGCCAGGGTCACCTCGGCGTATCGCTGTTCCACTTGGCCCCAGAGGACGTCGCCCTCCAGCCGCACGCGGGTGACGGTCTCTTCACCCACCGACTGCTCGGCGAGCCAGCGCCGGGTGACGGGAATGGCGCAGGTTGCCGTGTGGACGGCCCGCATGGAGCCGCTGCGCTTGGAGCGGAGATCCAGCACCACCAGGGCTTCGGCCTCGGGATCCACCAGGGATTCGCGTCCCAGCTCCACCTCGAGGCCCGGACTCGCGAAGCGGGTCCGGCGACGCACGAAGGCGGCGGGCGGGTAGGCGCGCAGGACCAGGGCTGCCAGCTTCTGCCGGTGTACCTCCATGCGTCGGGTTGGCCCGGAGATTTGGGTGATTTTTTTGGGGGGGCGGATTTGCAGGAGGGCGCGCAGTTGTTCTGAGATGCGACGGGCCTCCTTCAGGGCGTAGGGGCGAAGACCGTGGTTTTGCGGGTGTTGCACGCGAAGCGCCCGGATCCGTGCCACGGCGTCGCAGCCCGCGGTGGCGACCGGGCTTGCTGATGGCTCGGGCTCCGGGGGCGGTGGACTGACGCGGTTGCGGTCGCGGTTGCGGTTGCGTCCGGTGTGGCGAGTCGCCCCGCGCGACGGCTGAAAAAGGGGGGCGCCGTGGGCCAGGGTGGCCACGAGGTCGATGACGTCCTCCAGCAACTCGCGGTCGCCGTCGTCATCGCGGTCCTTCTGAGCCTCCAGCACCAGCCGGGCCAGGAGGGGATCCAGTGGTAGACGAGCCGCGGCTTTGCCCAATGGCGTCAGCGTGCCGTCTGGTGCCACCAGCTCCATGGCTTCGAGGCGGTCCCGGGCGGCGGTCGTGGCTCCAGGGTCCGGTGGATCCAGGAAGTCGAGTGATTCGGTTGTACGCCCGAGCCCCCCCGCGTGTAGCAGAAGCTGGTCGAGGTCTTCGCGCAGGATCTCCGGTGTGGTGTCGGGGCGAAGGATCCCCCGCTCGGACCAGAGGCGGATGGCCACACCCGCCGCCACGCGTCCGGCCCGGCCGGCCCTTTGGGTGGCCGACTGCGTCGAGATGGGGGAGAGCGAGAGGATGGACCGGGCTCGACGATAGGTAGTCCGCCGCTCCAGGCCGGAGTCCACCACCGCTCGCACCGACGGGATGGTCAGGGAGGTCTCGGCGACGTTGGTGGCCAGGATGACGCGCCTGGCCGGGGAGGGGGCAAAGACCCGGTCCTGCTGGTCCCTGGGGAGCTGGGCGTGGAGCTCCAGGATCGCTGCGTCCACCTTGCCGGCCAGTCCCGCGGCGGCGTCGCGGATCTCTCCTTTGCCGGGGAGAAAGACCAGCACGTCCCCTTCGTCGGATCGCGCCAAGGCCATCTTTACGCCGGATAGGACCCGGGAGCCGAGGTTCTTTGAGGTGGGGAGGTCCGCGCCGCCCTGGTCCACGCCGCCCTGGTTCACGCCGCCCAGGTAGGCGATGTCCACCGGGTAGCTGCGCCCTTCGGCTTGAAGAGGCGTCGCGCCAAGCCAGCGGGCCACGTCCTCCACCTGTAACGTGGCCGACATCACTACGGTCCGGGCGGAGTGCTCCTTGCTGTGCTCCTGGCTGTGCTCCTTGAGATGGGCGAGGATCAGGTCGCCGTCCATGGACCGCTCGTGGAACTCGTCGAGCACCACACAGTCGAAGCGGTCCAGGTCCCCGGCGGCCAGCAGCCGCAGAGCGACGCCCGGCGTGACGAAGCGCACCGCGGCGTTCTTGGGCCCGCGTTGATCGTGGCGCACCGTGTACGCTACGTCCACGTCGCCCACCTGTCGGAGGAACCGGTACAGGGCGCGGCAGGCCACTCGACGGGGCTCTACCACCAGGGTGCGCAGGCCCTCTCTCCCGCACCACAGGGGCACCAGGGTGGACTTGCCCGAGCCCGTGGGGGCGGCCAGGACCACGGGGCCGGTGGCCAGCGCCTCGTGGAAACGATTCCTCAGTGGCGCGAGGGGGAGACTGTTCAGGTCGAAGGAAGTCACAGGGGGCCTACGGGCTCAGTCCAGATACACCAACGCCCGGGCTCCACCAGAGGTGATGTGGTCGTAGAGCTTGCGCTTGGAGACGCCGCTTTTAACCAGCCGGCGCGCCTTGCTGAGCTCGGCGTCGATGACGATCTTCAGCTTGGCGAAGTTCCGGTAACCCCGTACGTAGCGGCCGTTCACGAAGAGGGCAGGCGTTCCCCGAGCGCCCAGTTTTTTGGCCGTGTCCGCCTGGGCCTTGATGCGGGCGCGGTGGGCGTGGCTGTCCATGGCCTTTTGGAACCTGCTCATGCGTAGGCGCACCTTCTTAGCGAAGCCTCTAAGGGTTGAACGGGTTAGTTTTGGGTGGCGGTCCTTGATCTTGGCCAGCCATTGATGGATCTTATATTTTGAGGTGTTTCGGGGGCAGTATTTGATGGGAAAGAGCTTGGCGTACATGCGCCAAAATCCCCTGCGGCCCTTTTGGGCCAGGGCCGCCTCGACGGCCTCGGCCGCGGACATGGCGTTGTGATGGAAGGACATGGGGTTGTGCCGATACACGAGCCGCACGGTCTTCCGGTATTTCCTGAGCACCTCCTCCATCGTGCAGGCCATGTACCGGCAGTAGGGGCATTGGAAGTCGCTCCACAAGACCATGGTCACCAGGGGGCGCTTGGCGCCCTTGTACGCATCGTCCTTGGACACCGGGATCCGGTAGATGATCTTCGGGTCCAACTTGCGACGTTTCCGCTTGGCGCGTTTGCCGGCTTTGGAGGCGGCGCCGGCCTTCACCAACTGCCGGCCACGTTCGCCCCCAAGGAGGGTGGCGTAGTATTGTTGCCGGGTGGTCTTGCCGGCCTTTATGGCCTGCCGGGCCGTGTTGATCTCCGCGTCGATTATTTTTGAGAAGAGCTCCACCGAGCGCCGCCCCTTGTACCTGACGCCGTTGACGAAGAGGGTCGGGGTGCCGCGTACGCCGATCATTTGGGCGCGGCGCATGTTCCCCTCGATGAATTTCCGGATCTGTCCGGCCTCGAGGGCGCGTTTGACTTCGTCTCCGTTGGCGCCCGCCTCCTTGGCCCAGTCCGCGAGGCTGTTTTTCGAGATGGATTTGGAGTTGGCGAAGACCTTGTCGTGGAAGCGCCAGAACTGCTGATTGCCGCCCTGCGCAAAGACCGATCGGCCGGCGATGGCGGCGATCATGGCCTGCTTGTGCATGCGCAGGGGGAAGTCGAACCACACGACCTTGAGGTCCTTCGGGTATTTCTTCACCAGGGATGTGAGGATTGGGCTGACGCGTTTGGCCCATGGGCACTGGAAGTCGCTCATGATGGCGATGACCACCACCGCGTTGCGATTTCCCCGCCACGGCTGTTTTTGGAGGTTCAGCAGGATGTTTCCCGCCGCTCCGGCCACCGCGGCGGAGGGCGCCGTTTTGATCTTGTCACCGACCCCCGGCAGGTCCAGGGCGGCCGGTTCAGGGGCCGCGGCCACCGGCCTTTTGGCGGCTTTGCGTATTGGAGGTTTTTGTTTTTCCGGGGCGGCCTTGTCTTGCACCTTGGAGGCGGAAGGCGTGGATTCGTCGCTGCTACCTCTGGGGAGCATCGAAAAAACGAGCCCACCGGCCAGAGAGAGCACTGCGAAGCCAATGATGAGCGCCATCTTGGCGGAGGACTTGGCGTTGGGCGTTGGTGCTGGTGCTGGTGCGTAGCCGGGGGCGGCCGG
>JAOZUO010000059.1:36699-45455 GCA_029938605.1 Deltaproteobacteria bacterium
GCTACGGGTGGTGGCGCCGCCATGGCCGCTCCCTCCACGGCTTGCCGGAGGGCCTGCATGGAGGCGTGACGGTCCGCCGGCGCCTTGGCGAGTCCCTGGGCCAGGGCGGCGTTCAGCTCCGGCGGCAGGTCGGGGCGCTGGGTCGTCAACGGGGGCGGTGGAGCCTGAAGATGGCCTTGTCGCACCTCCTCGGGGGTCGCCCCGACAAAGGGCGGCTGCCCCGTCAGGGCGCGCTGGAGGACACAGGCCATGGCGTAGATGTCGGACCAGTAGCCCACCTGTCCTCCCTGCATGAGCTGCTCGGGGGACTGGAAGAAGGGCCAGGCCCCGGCCGCCAGTGGGGTGGTTGGGGGGAGCCAGGCGGCCATGGTGCCGTCGGGGGTGGGCGTCACGGTGATCGTGTCGGGAGAGAGGTTGCCGTGGTGTCCGCCGGAGCCGTGAACCGTTCCTAGCTGGTCCATGACCGAGCCGAACATGGGAATGAGCTCGGGCACCGTCAGGGGCCCTCGCTGGGTGAGAAACGACTCCAGGGTCTGCGGTGCCTGGGGCGCGCCGGGGGGCGCTCCGTATGGTGACATGGCCAATCCTCCGGTGGGTTGCAGTGCAGTATCCTAGCGCATCGGACGACGCGGAGCACGGATCAACTTGGCACCGGGTGTGATCGCTGGCCGTTGGTAAATCCCCCTCAGGCGCTGTGGCTGGCTATCGAGGTGCGAGAGGCCTTCGCTCGGGCGGGTAACACAGGCGCATCCGCCCCATAGAGTCTGGGGCTTCAGACCGAAAGTGGCGTGTGCGAAGCGCACTACGCCCTCCGCTGCGTACAGCGTAGGCGGCTCCGGCCGAGTCCAGCAGACCTCGTCGTTGAGCGGTGAGAATTGCTAGGACTGCGTAGATTTGTTTCACTTTTGCCGCAGATGAATCACCTGGACCGAATGTGAAACAATCTGAGGCCATTTCTGTTTCACTTTTGCCGCAGATGCGTCATCTGGACCGAATGTGAAACAATCTGAGGCTATTTCTGTTTCACTTTTGCGGCAGATGAATCACCTGGACCGAATATGAAACATCCTCGGGGATAGAGCACGTCGCGCTCGGCGAAAGCAGCCAGGAGCAAGTCGTTGTAGGTTCGTCGGGGTCGGCGCCGGTGGACTTCGAGGCTCTGGAATGAGATTTCCACACCAACAGCGGGCGCCGCAGGGTAAAGAACCAACGATTTAGTCATCGGGCTGGCGGCATAGGCCCCCCCCGGTATGCGCCCAGCGCAAGGCCGCCGTGCAGCCCAATCACCAAGGGTCAGCGATCACACCCCCCGGTACCGTCTCAGGGGGCTCGCTGGGGTGGCTGTGGCTGTGGCTGTGGCTGCGGCTGCGGCTGCGGCTGCGGCTGCGGCTGCGGCTGGGGCGGTTGCGGGGAGAAGCGGTGCAGGTATACCCGAGGCGCTATGGCGTGGATCACCGGTAGGAGCATTCGGGCCAGGAGCTGGCCACCGCGTCGGCTGAAGTGTACGCCGTCCCGGCGGTAGCGGCGCCAGAATTGGCGCCAGGTCGTGGTGCGGGTACCCATGGAGCGCATGACGGCGACGACGCCAAGGAAATCCACGTCCTGGGGGCGTGCGAGCACCGCGGCGCGCTGGGCCTGTCGCACCCGAAGGAGCTTGGCGTCGAGCCGGTGACTTCGCATGACGGGCAGCTCCAGCCAGAGCACCTCCCGTCGGGGGGCCGCCACCTGATCGAGGAGCGCGTTCGTGCGCGCCTGGTAGGCCGCGCCCCAGCCCGATTTCTCCCAGTTGACTCGTTGGAAGGTCCGGGGACGACGTCCACGGCGGGGCGGGGGGACCACGTCCTGGGCGTCGTTGCTACCGATCATCACCACCACCAGCTCCGGTCGCCGTAGGTCCACGGCCAGGCGCGCCGCCTGGATCCAGTCGAAGGCATCCTGGCGCGCCAGCCCGGTGGCGCTCTTGGCGCGTCGTTTACACTGGTAGCCCGGCGTCTGGTTCAGGATCTGCTGGAACTCCACACCGAACTCCGTGGCGATGAGGCTGTCACCCAACAGCAGCACCTGGATCGGCCCTGTCTGGTCTCCATTTTGCGGGGGGCCCTTAGCCGCCGGCGCAGCGCTGCCCAGGGTCGACAGCGATCCCATGGCGAGGACCATGGCGAAGACCGCGGCGAGGACCGCCAGACCAAAGCTACGCTGCATGTTGGTACGCCATGGCTCAGATTATGATGAACGCGGGCTCCAGTGTATAGGTCTTAGATTCAGGTCTTAGATTCACGGAGGTGTCAAATTGCCGGGGAAGGCTCGACGCTGGTCAGAACGTAGCAGGTCCACTCGAGTTGAATAGGTAGGCACCTGACGGAGTCCATGCGAGGTGGTTGAAATCTTCGGTGGATCAGCTATAGCACCGGGAGACTCGGATAGGAAATCGGATGCGTGGAATCGTCATCATCATCGGTCTGTTCACTCTGTCTACCACGGCCGTGCCCGCCTCGGTCCAGGCGCGCAAGGGGCGCCGTTGGAAAATGCCCTCGGTACATCCGAGGTACTATCGCCCCGCCACCAAGGGGTTTCGCGATCGCTCCTGTCTGCGAATGCTCCGCTCGCTGAAGGTGCCCTTCCACAAGATGCGTAAGGTCAAGGGCATCGCCACGCCGGTGAAGATCATCGGCAACCGCATCGGTCGCACCGTGTACAAACCCCGCTACACCAGGAACGTCATGGTGATGGACTGTCGTTTGGCGCTGGCCATGCGTCGCGCCGATGAGATCTTTCGCATCAACGGCATTCGTACCGTGGTCTGGTCCAACTTCTATAGCTGGCGCCGTGTGGCCAAAACCGGGCGACTGAGTCGGCACGCGCTGGGGCTGGCCATAGACATCCACGCTTTCTACGACAAGCGGGGCCGCAAGTTGGACCTGACGCGGGACTACGAAACGGGGCTGGGCCGCGGCAGGACCTGCGAGGGCAGGGCGAAGACTCGCAAGGGCAGGGTCCTGAGGGATCTGGCCTGCGACTTCGACGTCTCCAATCTCTTTGAGAGCGTCCTCACCCCCGACTACGACAAGGGACACCGCAACCACTTCCACCTGGGCATCTTTCACCCGCAGGATCGAAAGCGCTACCGTCTTTTCCGCACGGTGCTCATGGAGGTGCGAGGGGCCATGTACAAGTGGGTCTGGTCCCGCCCCAAGCGGGCCTTCTACTCCTCCAGACGCATGCGACGCCTGGTCAAGGCCCGCTGGCGGTCCCGCCGTAGCTGGTACCGCTGGCGGAAGCAGCTCAAGCGCCGCGAGCGCCGAAAACGCCAGAAGCGCAACAAGCGCAGTAAGCGCAGCAGGCGCAGCTAGCGCCACAAGAGCAGCTGATTCGTCCCGCTTCCCTGTTCGGTCACAGAGGGTCCAATTGGATGTGCTTGGCCAGGGCTTCGCAGGCCGCCCGATCCAGGTGGCCTATGCCGGGGCGGGAGGCGTTGTGGGCGCCGCAGGCCATGGCGAAGGCCACCGCGTCGGCGGGATCCCGGTCCATGGCGTGGATGAGCCCGGCGCAGAGCGAGTCCCCGCAGCCCACGGGGTGAACGGCTTCTACCACGGGGGGGGTTACCCGCCAGGCTTGGTTTCCAGTGCGGAAGACAGCGGGGCCGTCCCCATCGGTGACCACGCCCCATTGCGCCCCGGCTTCGGTGAGCAGCGCTGACGCCCGAACCGGATCGTCCTCGGCCAGCAGCGAGCGGCTCTCAGCGCGGTTGGGCTTGGCCAGGCGGACCTCGGCTCCCGCGAGGCACTCTTGAAAGCTCGGGTGGTTGAAGTCCAGCACCAGGGGAACCTCCAGGCCCGACAGGCGGGGATAGAGGTCGGCGTGATTCACGCTGCCTGCCAGGACGAGCAGCCGCGCGGGCAGGGCTTGGGTTACCGTGGCTACCACCGCCTCGACGTCCTCCTGGGTGAGGGTTGGCCCGGGCCCGTAGAAGGTGGTTACCTCACCGCGATCATATAGAACGAAACCCGCTCGGGTCTCACCGCTCACGGGCGCGGCACGCACGGGGATGGACTCGTCCTCAAGGCGGCGAATCACCTCCCGTCCCCGATCCCCGCCGGTGGCGACCACCGCCAGCACGTCCTCCCCCAGGTGATGCAGGGCGCGAGCCGCGTTGATCCCCTTGCCCGTGGCGAAGGCCCAGCCCTCCGACGGATGGTGGGGGCGCCCAGGCGTGATACGCGATACGGGGAACACGTGCTCTACCATGGGGTTCGCGGTGACGGTGATGATCATAGGGTTCTGAGCATACACGCACTTGATTCGGGACACCAACAGCGGGTATACCTGGCGACAATCAAATTGACGAACAACCCAATTCGCTGGAGGACAAAATGACTGAGTTCAAGAACCACGACCTGGTGCCCACCGTCCCAGAGACCGGAGTGCTCTTCGAGAAGAAACCCGTCAAGAACTTCGACGGAAAGCCGGCTGAGGGGCTCTACACGGCCTGGATCACCTTGAACAACCCCAAGCAGTACAACTCGTACACCACCGATATGGTCAAAGAGACCATCCTGAACTTCCGGCGGGCCTCCAACAGCCGGGACGTGGTAGCGGTCGTGTTCACGGGCGCTGGCGACCGGGCTTTCTGCACGGGCGGCAACACCAAGGAGTATGCTGAGTACTACGCCGGCAACCCCGAGGAGTACCGGCAGTACATGCGGCTGTTCAACGACATGGTCACGGGCATCCTGACCTGCGACAAGCCGGTGATCTGTCGCGCCAATGGCATGCGCATCGGCGGTGGCCAGGAGATCGGCATGGCCTGTGATTTCACGGTGGCCAGCGACCTCGCCAACTTCGGCCAGGCCGGCCCGCGTCATGGCTCGGTGGCCGACGGCGGCTCCACGGACTTCATCCCCGTCTACCTGGGCGCGGAGCTCGGTATGTACTCCTGCACGCTCTGTGAGCCCTGGTCGGCCTACATGGTGGCGCGCCTGGGCCTCATTTCCAAGGCCATTCCTTGCCTCAAGGTGGACGGCAAGTTCATTCCCAACCCCATGGTTATTACCGACAAGTGGCTGGAGAACGGACAGATCGTCTACGGCGAGTTCAAGACCGGCGAGGAAAAGGCCAAGGGCAAAGCCGTACTCAAGTCAGGCGAGACGGACCTGTCTCCCCTCGACGCCGAGGTGGATCGCATCGCCACCGCCCTGCTCAACACCTTCCCCGGCTGCGCCACCAAGAGCGTGGAGTCTGTACGCAAGCACAAGCTCGTGCACTGGGAGAAGAACAAAGAGTCCAACCGCGCCTGGCTCGCCCTGAACATGATGACCGAGGGCCGCGCCGGCTTCCAGGCCTTCAACGGCGGCAACAAAGTGGACGGCCGGGACGTCAACTTCGCCCAGCTCCGCCGCCTCCTCGCCGAAGGCGAAACCTGGGGCCCCGAGCTAACCGAAAAAATCATGCCCTGGAACCAGAAATAAGAAAAACCGGGGACGTAGTTAACTTGTTAGCTTTTTCCTGCCGAAATCAGACGCTAAAACCAACAAATCCAGATGGTTGTCTTCTGTTGATCCCCCAATTGGGGGACTCGGTGATATGTTGTGCTTTAAGTGATGAAATAGATGAAGCTATTTGGCATGGTGAAGCGAAAAAAAGTTAACAAGTTAACTACGTCCCCTCTCCTTCAAGCACCATGGCAAAGGCGACCATCTCTTCGATCCACCAGGAGAGAATTTCCTCGCTGTAGAACTTGGGCTGGCTCGTTATTTTCTGTCCCTCGAAGGTGAGGCAGTAGTCCACGAACGTAGGGCCGATGAAGAGGCTCAGGGGGATGGAGCGGTGCAGGGCCTGGAGGTGTGCGTGCACCTCGGGCTTGTTGAACAGGACCGCCGCCACGTCCGGGGGCTCACTCACGAAGATGTAGTCCTGGTACTGCTGGCCCACGTTCGGATGTAGGCCGAAGGTTTTGGCCGCGGGCTGCCACCAGTCCTTCGCTGCCACGAAGACCCGAAGGGGCGCCGGGTTGGGACGCGCCATGATGCGTAGGGTCAGCTTGGATCCCTTGCCGTCGGCCTCGGCCTTGAAAGTGAAACGGTGACCTGCGTGGGCCCCTTGGACCTCGACGTCGTAGCCCGCGCCGTCACCGAATCGGATCACCTCGCCGTGGTACTTTTGGGCGACGTTCTCCATGGCGGCTTTGTAGCCTTTTTTGTAGCGTTTGGTGATCCAGCCGACCAGGGCCGAACCCACGATGGCCGCGACGATGTAGTAGACCATGGCGATGTCGTCCTTGTTACAGGCGACCAGCGTCAGCGGGGCCCCGACGATCACGAGTTGACGAAGTGTAACCATGGGATCATAGGTACCCTGATTTCCGGTAGAATGAAACGGCTGGTCCGTTGCATTGGGTACAATAGAGGTCTGCATGAGTGTGAATCGTATGAAGTTGAATGTGGTGGTGGCGCTCGGAGCGCTTGTGGTCTTCGGGGTGGGCTGTCAGGACGACTCCCTGCCCAAGAATTTCCCCAACCAGCCCGATGGCAACCCGCTGGTGCCCAGCGTGGCGTTGCTACCTTTCCCGTCGGATTTCTACCTCGTCGATGACCCGGACACCGTCACGGGGCGACGGCTCGTTTTCCCCCAGGGGGCTCTGCCTGACCACGTCCCACCGGCCATCTTTGACGACGCGGACGGCTTCACCATGACCCCCACCATCCTGGCCTGGTTGCCCGGTGGTGTGGACAGTACGTCCCTGCCGGATCCGCTGGATCCGGGCGCCACCCTGGAGGACGATTCGCCGGTTTTCCTGGTGGAGACCACCGGATGGACCCGCGTGCCCGTGCTCGCCGAGCTGGACGCGAACACGGACGACGTGAGGTTGCAGTTGCTGCTGATTCGCTCCCACGTGAAGCTGGAGCCCAACACGGGCTACGTGGTGATTCTGCGGGACGGGCTGCGCACCCGGGACGGCGCGCCCCACGAGACGGGCGAGGCCTTCGCCGCCCTGCGGGACGGCCGGGCCACCGGTGACCCCGACGTGGAGCGGCTGCGGCCGTCCTTTGAGCTGGTGAACCAGGCCATCGCCGAAAATGGCCTCGAACCCGAGGAGGTGGTGTTGGCCTGGGCCTTTCACACCCGGTCCGAGGAGCAGGTGGTCTCCACCCTCATGGAGATGCAGTGGATGACCTGGGAGGCGCCCACGGGGGATTGGTCCATCGACGCTACGGAGGTCAACACCGAGAACTGGATCGCCGAAGGCACCTTCGAGGTGCCCAACTTCCTGGACGAAGATGGCCTCGTGCAGATGGACGCCGACGGCCTGCCCATTTCGCAGGGGACCTACCCCGAGGAGTTCCGGCTCACGATCCCGCTATCGGTGACCGAGACCCGTCCAGTGATTGTATACGGGCACGGCTTTTTCAGTAACCTGGGAGAGTCCAGCGGCGGCGCCGTCAATCAGCTCTGTCGGGAGCGGGGGTTCTCCGCCATCGCCACCAACATGGGTTTCAACGAATCGGACATGTTCTCCCAGCTCGATATTTTAACCACCCGCCTCCAGGATATGCACTGGCTCATCTCGCTGCATTGGCAGAAGCTGGTGAACCAGACGGCCCTGGCCAAGCTGGTGCAGGAGCGCCTCAGTACGGAGCTCACCGTAGACTGGGGCGGCGGCGAGTTTCTGCCGTTGGACGGCGCCGCGGTTCACTACTCAGGCATCTCCAACGGCGGCACCTATGGCTACCTGGTGGCGTCCACCTCGCCGGCCTTCGAGCGGGCGGTGCTCATGGTGGGCGGCGGCGGGTTGACCCACTTTCTACAGCGGGCGGTGAACTGGCGGGACTTCGAGTGGTTCTTCGACGGCGTGGTCGAAGACAAGCAGGCCATGCAGATCCTGTTGGCGACGCTCCAGATCCCGCTGGATTCCATAGACTCCCTCAACTACGTGCATCGCCTCACGCGCAATCGGTTCCCGGGTCTGGGGCCCATGCGGGCCTCGGTGCACATGGCCGTAAACGACAGTCAGGTGCGCAACATCCTCACGGAGTGGTCTTGCCGCACCGCTGGGGTCCCCCTCGTCACGCCCTCGGCCAAGGACATCTGGGGGCTCGAGACCATCACTGCCGTGCTCCCCGACGGTGCCCCGGACGCAGACAGCGCGCTGCATGTCTATGATGAGCACGTGGAGCCGTCCCCCATCACCAACGTACCGCCCATGGCGGACAACGGCACCCACGGCACCATGGGGCGCCTCCCGGTGATGCAGGAGGCCTGGTATCAGTTTCTGGAGTACGGCCGGATCGTGCAGGTGTGCGACGGCCCCTGCGATCCGGATTGACCGCTGCCCAATTAGCCGTATAGCCCGTGGCGTTTGAGTAGCTTGCGGAGGTACTTGCGGTCGATGCCGGCGGCACGGGCGGCGCCCGAGACGTTGCCGTCAGCCTCGGCCCACAGGCGGGAGAGGTAGTCTTTCTCGAAGGTGCCCATGGCCTTCTCCCGGGCCTCACGGAACGGGGGCAGGGGAGTGGTGGGCGGCAGCGGGCCCGTGTCGGCCCTCCGTGCATCGGAAGGAATGGGCGGCGGTGAGCCGGGACGTGAAGAGGATGGTGGCGATGGAAGGAAGGAGGCCGGTGGTGCCGCCTGGGGCCTGAATCGTGGCTGTGGCGCGGCTTCCGGGAGGTCCACCTCCGCAGTGAGGTCATGGAAGTCCGTGTCCATTCCCACGAGCTGGGACTCCCCATCGCCCAGCTCCATGCGAAGGGCCAGCATGCGCT
>JAOZUO010000179.1 GCA_029938605.1 Deltaproteobacteria bacterium
CGGCCTCGGGTGCCGATCCTCGGAGGGACCTCTCGCCGGATCCCGGTTTGGCGGAATTTCACGTACTTGGACTCCGCGACGCTTCTCGGAGCCGAATCGTGCCACGGCCGCACTCTCCGTGGGATCAAATTGAACCAGAAGTGCTACAGCGCGGCCCAGGTGCCGTCCGGCCAGACGCGGACCGGGTAACAGCTGTCATTGCAGGTCATGGCGATGGCGCCTCCGTCAAAGGCGGAGAGCCCATAGATACGGAAGTAGGGCATCTCGCTACCCTGCCAGCCCGTACCATCGTGGATCCACAGGAAGCTCGGGTCGACGTCATCCGTTGCAGTGCCAATGGCGTACATAGTGCCGTCCGGTGACATCTCCACCCTACCGAACCGAGCCGGCGGCTCCTCCATCCAGCTCTGTGTTCCGTCATGCACCAGGCCGCCCGGTCCACGGTGCGTCACGTGTGCCCTGCCGTCCACATCCACCCACATTCCGTCCATCCACCAAACGTCGCCCAGGCAATAACCTATTGATGAATCGGGACATTGGTCATCACAAGGCTCTGTACACGTCCCAAGAAGCACATAGCCCAAATGCGTGCTATCCACCGTCTCCCACCCGGCCGAGCCACGACGGAGCAGAGTTGGTGTGCTCCTGAGGCCCTGCTCATCAAAGGAATAGGTATCCTTGTCACCGGCTACCCAGAGCCCAGTGTCGGGGTCGCCACGGATCGCCATGAGGGTAAATTTGTCACCGATTTCGGCCTCCAGACTCCAGTCCTCTCCTTCCAGGTGGAAGATTCCGCTCAATCTATATGAGTAGCTGGTGCCATCCAGACTCGTAACCGCCCACATGTCATCGTCTCGGACGTAAAATACAGGATCCTGTCCTGGAGGGTTGGGCACCGCGCGAAACTCCGAACCGTGTAGAACACGCAACTCCAACGAGGTGCTGAATGCCGTCAGCTCCCCTTGAACCCCCCAAAGTTCTTTTATCCACCAATCCGGGTCATCGGCGTATCGGTCGGGTGGGCTGTAGATCACCTGCGCGGGCGCGCCGTCGAGCCAGAGCACCACCGCTCCTCCGGACGATACATAGAATCGATCGCCGTTCACTGCCCAGACATCTCCCACACCGTATGGGTGGCCCAAATAGTCCGGGTGCTCGAAAGAGTCTGAGCACGCCGCCAACCATGGCACGACCACGCAGAGCACCAAGCTCGTGGCCACACCCTTCGCTGTGGCGCGGGTCCGCATCCGACCGCTCGAAGCGTGAGATAACCCAGGTTGCTTCTCTAAATGTGCCATTGGATCATTCCCCGGGCATACCCTCTTACATGGGAGGCAGAATCACGCCGTCGCCGGGCAGTAGGTGCCCGGTCTCGTCGGTGAGTCCCAGCCGCACAAGATGGGCCACGTATACGTCGATCGCATGCCAGTCGCTAGCCATCTGCTGGATTAGTAATAAATACGGAAACGAAAGCCCAAAGACGCGCAGCCTGGTGGGCTCGGCAGTCACCCGTCGCCGCACACCAGTCTCCATGTCGTACAACTCGATGTCAGACGGAGCAGAGGCGAGCTCCCCCTGGTAACGGTTGGTGTTGTACGCCAGAAGGTGCCCGTCCATGCCAGGCTTGCCCAATGCGGCGTCCGCCTCCAGCACCACGGTCTCGGTGCCCGTGGAAAGCTGCCGTAAGATAAGCAAAGACTCGAGGCCCCAGCTCGAGTCCATCATGGTCCAGGCCAGGTAGTCCCCCCGCAGGGTCACCCACGACTGGTCGCCAGCAAAGGTCGAGTCAAGATGCACCGTCTCATTGGCAGCGATGTCATGCACGTGCACGTCGCGCCCCTGGGACTGCGGATCGTAAGTGAAGCCCGAGAAGGCCACGTGCTCCGGGTCCAGGTCGAAGTAGCCTGCTGTTGCCCAGCCGGGCGCCAGGACCCGCTCTTCGCCCGTGTCGAGCTCATGCAGGATCAATGCCATGGGCGCCGTGAGGCGGTGCTCCTCGGAACGCATAAACAGGATATATTCTTCCGTGCCTTGGATGTCGGCTTCGGGGAACAGGTTGTCGGTAATCTGATGCTCGGTCCAGGTGCCCAGATCGTAGCGGTAGATATTCATGATGGGCACGTCTGGAGCACCTCCGCGTGTGTCCACGTAGTAGACGTTATCGCCAGCGTTCCAGACGAAACCCGCTTCGGCTCCGCTCGTAAGCTGGTACTCCAGGCACACCTCCAGGTCCATGAGGCGAACCTCGCAAGGGCGAGCAAAGGGCGGGGGCTGGGTGGTGTAGACCACCCGGTGGCCGTCCAAACGAATTCCCAAGGTCAGGTGTCCAGCCTTCCCGTCGATGGGCAGCTTCATTAAGGGCAGGGCGCAGAAGTCGTGGGCTACTCCTACCGGCCGGGCGTCAGTTCCGGGTTCGGCGTCCGGTCCAGGCTCGGCGTCCGGTACCGCCGCGTCCACCACAGTATCCTGGACATCCGGTCCGGTGTTCCCAGGCCCGCTCCCCGGACTACAACGGCACGCCGACGCGCCGCACACCAGGGCCGCGCAGCACGCCACGACTCTCCAATAGCTCATGCTCCTCAACGTCCACCTCACGGCCCCACCGGTACGAGATCATGGCGCTGTACCTTTTTGCCGTCAAAGCTGAGTACGCTCGCGCCCAGGAAGAGTGCTCGGAAGTGCCAGGCCGCTTCTGCGCTAAAGCTCCCCAGTCTCACCGGAGCGCTGGGCGTTGACACGTCCCAGATCTCCACCCAGCTTTCATGCTTGTCCAGTACCCAGAGCTGGCCGGCCACGAACCGCACCCGGGAAATCTGTCCTTGCGCCTGGATGCTACCCACCTGCACGGGCACCGCCGAGGTGTCATACAGGGTGATCCCGCCCTGACGACAGCCGGCTACCAGCAGGTTCTGTTGCACGGCCACGGTGCGTACCAGCCCGCCTGTCCAAATGGTTTGCTTATGGGCCGGCTGCCCCTGGGTGCTTACGTCGTAGATCCCCACCCCGAGCACCCCGTGGGCCACGAAGGCTCGCTGCCCGCTCGCGGCTACATCCCAACCGAGCCCCGGCGAAAAGGAGCTGCCCAGAACCCGGGGAGAGGCCGGGTCGGAGAGCCCCAACACCGTGAGCCCATGCAGACCGAGCTTCGATACACACAGGTACCCGCCGCAGGCGACGAGGCTGGTGATCGGATGAAGGCCCAGTTGGCCCTGGATCGTAAGGCTACGGTGGTCCAAGGTCCACAACCCGGCGGGGCTGGCTGCCACCAGGAGGTCTCCGTAGAGCGTGAGGTCCGTGATCTGGCCGGGAAGGTTGCGTTCTACCCGTAGCACGGGTGCGGCCTCCTTCACGTCGAGGAGGAAGGGCGTGAAGTCCCGCACACCTCCGCCACCGGGCAAGGGTTTGACCTCAAGGTTACACCGCTGCCCTGAGGGACAGCGGAAGGCCGCGTCCGGTACCTCGGGCGTGACCGTATCGCTTCGGCCGAGGAGTGATCCCGATGCCGCGCTCACCTTCAGGCCCAGACCTTCGGCGTCCAGCGAGATCTGGCCCAGGAACAGGGAGCCGGGCAGCGGTGTGGTGTTCGGCGTGGGCCACGGGTAGGCGCGGCTCTGCCCAAAGACGAACGTGTCGTCCACCGGCCAGGTCAGCGCCGACGGGAGCCCGATGGCATGCGCAGTGCGCCACGTCCCATTCGGGCTCAGCGCGTAGACCGGCAGGCCGTCCGCGGTGTTGGCATTGTTGAAGTCGCCCACCCAGACCACATCGCGCACTGAGTCGTGATAGACTAAGGGCGCAAGCGCCGGGCCCGGACCGCCTGCGGTTACGTCGCCGGATCCTAGCAGCTCCCAGGTACTGCTAGTAAGGGAGTAACGCCAGGCGTCCGTCAGAGCCACGCTCCCCTGCTGGCCTCCGTACACGTATAGTACCTGTCCTACGGCGTCGAGGAAGACCCCGGCCTGGCTACGGGGCACGGCGGAGGGCGTCGTGTCCGAACCTGCCATGGCGTGCACTCCTAGCGTAATGGGATCGAGCAGGTATACCGCGCCAGGGGCCGCACCGCTTGCGGTGTGGCCGCCAAAGAGCAGGATCTGGTTGGACACAGGCTCGGCCACCGCGCTCAGACCGCGGATGCCGGCAGGCAAGTCGAGGATGGCTGGACCCGTCCACTGGCCGGAGCCCAGGTCCAAGCTCCAAAGCACATTCTGTGGCCCTCCGGGCAAGGCGCTACCGAGGATCAGGAGCCGATGCCCGTTGAAGGGAATGAGCGCCACGTCGAACAGCGTCGGGGCTGCGGTGCCGAAGCGCTCCTCGGTGGTTTGGAGGACCACGTCCTGGCCCGGCGTAGTCCCGCTAACTGCACCCAACCATAGCTTGCTGGGCAGCGCTTCCACATCAGATACCACCTCCGAGAGGGCGAAGTGCCCCGGCTGGAACAGGAACACGGCCGCCTGTAGATCGGCAGAGGAAGCCTGGGGCATGGCACCACTCACTCCAGACAGCAACGTATCATCTACCGGCGTATCGGTGAACAGGGCCCGCTGTACGTCCACGACCTGCATGGCGCTGCGGCTCAGGGAGTAGACGTGGAACGTCTGCTCTACCTCGCTGTGACCCAGTAGGTAGCCCATCGGATTTCTTGGGTGGTCCCACCAGACTCTGAGCAGCGGGATGGGAACCATGAGCTCTGGAATCTGGAGGTCTGGGTTGAGGCTGGGCAACGTCTCCTTCATGAGCTGATAGTCGGAGTAGGTCACGATCCGATCCGGGCCATCGTAGGAGCCTGGCGGGAGCTCGGCCTGGCTGTTTGGATCGAATTGGTTCCACACAACGCGTACGCGCGTGGCGATGCTGGTGCCGGGAACACCCATCGCCTCAGCCTGGTACCTGTCGCCGATGGGCTGCAGTAGCGGCACGTTCTCGAGCCGGACCGCGTCATGCCACTCCCATGTGAGATGGTGGGAGTCGGCCTGGTCGTCCAAGGTGAAGCGAACCCGGCGGTGGTGAAAGAGCGAATTCTGCTCGATTGGGTCGTAGAGGCTCGATTCGTCTGCGATGGGGTACTTCATTATGTCGCCCCCAGGCCCCTGGATAAGCACCTCGTCCATCTCGGGCGCGTTGATCGGGTTCCAATAGTACCTGTTTGTGTTTTGGGAGATCTCTCTATTCCGGCTGCAGTAATACGACCAGCAGAGTCCGGTCTCGTCCCACTCATTTGGCGCGCTGATCGACGTGACGGGGCAGGCGCAGGCGCCCACGCGCGTGTCGGTCCGGGCCTCCGATTGATAGCCCACGCTCCCGTTGGAGAGCCGGCCGGCTGTGCCTCCCCAGGCCTTGAAGTCCACGGAGTAGGAGTGGCCAGTGAAGGTCTGGTAGGCCTCGGTCGGGTAGAACTGCAGGTCCGTTACGATCGGCAGGTCGCACCGGTCGCCGATCCCGTCTCCGTCCTGGTCCGGCTGGTAGGGGGGAAGCCCCATCTTGTAGGGGTTCCCGTAGACGGTATTGCACAGGGAGAAGTCGGGCGGGCTGGAGCTTGCGAGGTCGCAGGGCCGCAGACCGGTGTAGCCCAGCCTGAGGTTCCCAGCCCACCGTTCTCCGACGAGCAAGGGCTCGCAGACCACGCTGATGTGCGGCACGATGCCGTCGCAGGAGGAGTCAGACTCCAGGTCGTCGTAGATACAGTTGTCCGGCCGGCACTTGTCCCAGCAGTTGGGGTTACTGTACCCCAAAGAAAGCTCGGCAAAAAGGCGATCGCATTCGTCAAGGCACCAGTTGTGGGGATTGTCTGTGTCCACAGG
This sequence comes from Deltaproteobacteria bacterium, assembly GCA_029938605.1. Taxonomy (GTDB): domain Bacteria; phylum Myxococcota_A; class Polyangia; order HGW-17; family JAJRWW01; genus JAJRWW01. The sequence continues at coordinate 5,799 of JAOZUO010000179.1, forward strand.
ATCCCACGTGGCTGGCTGGTCGTCACAGGCTCCGTCGCGATCCAGGTCGAGACTGACCTTCGAGTTGAAGCGGTCGCAATCGTAGTCGTTGAAGATGCCGTCTCCGTCGATGTCGACGTCGCAACTGTCCCCGTAGCCATCATCATCTGCGTCATCCTGGAAGGAGTTAAATTTCTGGGGGCAATTGTCGCACTCGCGGCGACAGGAGGGGATGGCAGGAACCTCTTCCGCAATAGGAAAAGGTAAATCTGCCTCGTCAACCTCCACAAAGCGTGCAACTGCTTCAAGATCCCAAGCCCGCTCGTCGATGCACTGGTCCGGCTGGGCGCCAAGGGCCCACGGTCCCGGACCGTCACCCTTCCCGTCGAAGTCCTTGTCGTAGTTGCCCGTCGTCCAGGTGGACGGGCACTTGTCCACGCTGTCGCAGTGGCCGTCGCCGTCCGCGTCCTGGCCGGCAGGGCAGGACGGCCCGTGGTTGCACAGGACTTCGGCTCCCAGGGTCGGCAGCCAGTTGTCTACGCGATCCTGAATGATATCCCGGACGTACCGCGGAATATCCACGGCCTCGTGGCGAAAATCAAGGTCAATATATCCATTTTTGACACTCAGGTCCCATATTTGCTCAGGTTCGAACGGTAGGTTGTCGCCATGGCGGAGCCGCACACAGAACGCGTTGCCCGTGCATCCCTGCGCATCGTACTGTGTCAGGCCTTCATCCTCTAATTTGGGAGCCTGATCCAGTCCGTCCCGCGGCGACTGGCACCCCTCGATGCAAGGCAGCAGCAAGTAAATGTGGTCGGTCGTGAGCCGGATGCCGCCGGAGTCGCGAATCAGGTGCCGAAAGAAGTAACGAAATCGACCAATATCATCATTGTGCGGATCGTTTTCATTAATGTTTGGAGTAAGTGGATCGTCTTCTATAGTTGAATCATCTGGATCTGGGTCGGACTCAAAAAGCGTCAATCCCAGAAGCGGGAGCATTTCTTCGTGCAGGTCCTTCTGAATATCGCACTTAAAGTCTCGCCGTATCGGCTGATTGTGATTCAACACACCGCAGATGATACCGCTGAAAATCCCCAGGGAGACGTCGAACATAGTGGGAAGGCAAGCCACGTTGTCCACCACGAAGTCCGGGTAGTTGGGATAGACGTCCGAGGAATAGGGGTCAATGAAATTGCTACCAGGGTTATTCGGATTGGGGATGGGGTCCCTATTGCAGAGTTCCCAGTCCCGGTTCACGTCGTTTTCGACCCACTTGATCCAAACTCTGAAGTCCACCGCGACGAGTGGAGCCGCCCCGTCTCCCATCAGCAGCAAGGCGTCGAACCGGATGCGATTGCCGTCCTTGTGGATGGTGGTGAATTCCAAGTTGACCCAATTGAGCGGGAAGTCACCGGCATCGTTCAGTGTGTCCAGGGCATTTTGTATGGCTGGTTGCGCGGCGCTCTTGACCTCGTGGAGCGGGATACGCACAGCGCACTGCTCGGGGTCCAGGGGTGTGGCCCGCGCCGGGGCCGGCGAGGCGGCGGCCATCGCCAGAAGGGCTGTGGCGGCCAGGAAGACGCAGTAGGCAACGCGCGTCTGATGCCGCGTATTTCCGCTGGATCCAGAGCGCTTCGGAGTATGTGCGTTTGAATCGGACATGGTTCCCTCCCACAGTTAAATGAGCATGCGGATCGCCGAATTCACGCCGAGGTAATGCCCGCGTAGGGTCCCTGCCTACCGGCACCTTCGAACCGTCGTTCATGGTAATTCGACTAGCCGACTTTTTTCCCAGTAAAGAACATAGTCACCCTGGGAGCGACTACTTGTCAAGCGCCGAGCGGAGCGGGGTGCCGATCCTCGGAGGGACCTCTCGCCGGATCCCGGTTTGACGGAATTTCACGTACTTGGACTCCGCGACGCTTCTCGTCACCGAATCGTGGCGCAAGATCTTCATCCTTTCTCCCCGGGGGACAGACAAGGCCTAAGACGTCGAGCGTGGTTCGCTGGCGTATGCGTCGGGTGAAACGGCTGACGTTGGGGCGCTGCCGATTTTATTTATTAGTCAGAAAAAGAGGGCTCGACCCAGTGCGTTCGCGACCTCGCCCGGCGCCCGGGCCGAGCGCGACGTATCGGCCCAAGTGCAGAGCACTTCGGACGATACGTCGCACTTGGAGGTGCTCCGCCGACAATACCCTGGGGAGTGCCCGGGCACTGGGGGTAGAAACGTCGCGCCCACGCGGTCTGGAACGACGGTTCGTCTCGAGTGCTGGGCACTTCAAGCGAACTGTCGCGATTCCACCGGTCGGAGCGACATACACCGCTGAGTGCCGGGGCACTTCGGGGGGAATGTCGCCAGAGCAGCAATTCGCGCGACGTATCGTCCCGAGTGCCGAGCACTCCACGCGAATCGTCGTGTGGAGCGGTTGACGTTGGGATATCCCGATTTTTCCATGGGGTCAGAAAAAAGAGGGCACGCCCGAGCGTTCGCGATTTCGCCAGAGGCTCGTGCCAGCCAAATGAGAGCAGCCACGCTCTCTGATGGCGGTGTGTTCACGGAAAATGATGGAGGGGATTCGATCTGGGGTGCTGCATTTCCCGTTTCCTTTCCCGCCCACCCTATGGGTTTTCGGGAAATGGAAATGGTAACGGCATTCCTGTGTCGGCCGGAGGTGGTATCCGCCAGCGCTTGCCCTGTCTGAGGATCACGCCGTCGTCGGCCAGGCCCTTGAGCAATCGTCCCAGGGTCTCGGTGCGCATGCGGCAGTGTTGCCTGATTTCGGCACGGTTCATGGGGCGTCCGTAGTCGCGTAGGGCGCTCAGGACACGCTGTCGATCTGATGGGGTCGGGGCGGTCGGCTCGGCCGACGCGTCATCATCTGCGATGACGAGGGCAGCGTGGCCGCCATCGCTCGCGAGGCGTAGGGGGATGCCCTGCTGTCCTGGCTGCGCGCGATGCTCGACGGACAGGCTCAGCTTCTCGCCGCCGTGACGCCGCAGATACAGGTTTGAGTCGCCCCAGGCGTGAAACTCGCTGGATCCCCGCAATGCCTGACCGGCCCGTACGGCGCCGCCCTTTCGGCTGTGATGCACGACGGCGATGGCGCAGTCAGACCGACGCTGAATGCCGCGCAGGAAGTCCAGCAGTGGGGCGACCGCGGCCGAGACGTTCTCGTCGACGCGGTGCAGGCGGACGAAGGGGTCGAGGATAAGCAGGGTGGGCTTGAGTTCTTCGACGGTCTCGGTGAGCTGTTGACGATCATCGTGAAGGTCGAGCCGCAGCCTGGGGGCGGTGATTACCCACAGGTCCAGCTCGGCCAGTGATAGATCTTGGCCTGTGCAAAGTCCTTCGAGACGGTCACGGACCACATGGAGCGCATCCTCAGCGGCGTATAGTAGGACCCGGCCGGGCTGCTTCACGGCGAAACGCCCCAGGCAGGGTTGCCCAGAAGCGACCGCCGTGGCCAGCTGCAGCGCGAGAAACGACTTACAGCATTTGGGCTCGCCGCCGATGATGCCAACGGCCTCGCTACTCCACAGGCCTTCCACCAGCCAGCGGCGTTCGGGGGCCGTCACCTCCAAGCGATGGGCGGGCAAGACTGGTAGCCCGCTCATCGTTTCCTTCGTTTCTTGGTTTTTCGCGGTGACGACGACGGCCGCTCACCGGCGACCACCTCCAGGAAGAGCTGCTCGTCGAGCACCTCCTGGTCCCGCTGTGCTGCTGCGTAGAGCAGGTCCTCGGCCATGTTGCACAAAACCCGCGGGTTGCCCAGGGCATGCTCCACCAGGGTGTGCCGCAGCCCTTCGGTCATCAAGTGGGGCGAGCCAGCATGCTCCAGGATGTGCTCGAGGAAATCGAGCAAGTCCTCATGGGACAGCGGCGTGAGCACCATCCGGGTGCGAATACGGCTACCGAGGGGGAGCAGGTCTCGGCTCCGGAAACGGTCTGCGAGCCGGGTGTCACCGCTCAAGACCGTGGTGAGCAAACACTCCGAGTCGAAGTGAGCGCTGCCGAGCAGACGCAGCTCGTTCAGACACGCCGTGGCCATCTCCTGGGACTCGTCCACCAGTAGAAGCGGACGAAACAGCGTGCTCTTGATGTGATCCCGCCAGCGCGCCCTCAGGGCCCGGAATCCGCCGTAGCGGTTGGCCGGCTTGAGATCCACGCCGAAGAGCTGACCCAGCTCGCGGTAGAAGTCGCTCAGGGTGCTTTGTGGATGCTCCATCACACCCACCACCACGTCGCTGAGCCGCTCCATCCGACCGGCGAGCAGGTGCAGTAGCTTGGACTTGCCCAGCCCGGGATCGCCCCCGATCAACGCGAAGCCCCCGTCGAGCACGAGCGTCTCCACGCGGAAGAAGAAGGTCTCGGCACCCGGACGAAGCCACAAGTCTTCGGATGGGATCGCCGGCAAGAAGGGGTTGTACTTGAGTCCGTAGGTCGTAAGCAGCTTCTGTTCAGGCATCGTCGTCCTCCTCGATCGTGTACGGCAATTCATCCTTGGGTAGATAGGCCGGCGGCAGCCCCGTGGCCGCGTAGTCGGCCAGCAGCTTGCGCATCAGCGGCGGCATCGGGTCCCCCGATCGCTTCGACTGCGTCACCTCGGGCTCGTCGGGAAGTGGCGCCAGCGTGCGGCGCCGACCATCGGCGTTGGCCTGCTTGTCCAACGGCCGGATCCGCGCCAACACCACCTTGGTGCGCGGGTCTATCACCCACGCCGACGACAGGTCCCAGCGCCGGTATCGCACCGTCACCCGCCCGAGCGTGCGGAAACGTGACGGCAGCTCAAAACGCACCCCCACCACCGAGATCGTGCCGTCGCTTTTGCGCTGGCTTCGCGTCTGCTCCAGCGTGAAGGCGAGCCGTAGGCGCTCTGCGTTCGGCGTGTCTCGCACCGCAGTCGGCCCCTCTAGGGCCCGCTCGATCGGGCTCCTGCCGTTCAGCTCGCGGTGAGGTCGGCGGTTGTACTCCAACTCCACCCAGGCCTGCGTCGCCCGGTTGAGCGCGCTCAGCGTCAGCGAATCCACCGACTCCAGCATCGCCATCAGGCGCCCTTCCGCCGTCTCCCAGAAGTGTTCCTGCTTGCCGTTTTGATACGGGCTGTAGGCCAGCGTCGGGTCCGACAGGATCCCGAGATCACGTAGCCCGTTCTGCGTCTCGCCGGCGCGCATCGCCCCACCGTTGTCGTGCATCTGCTCTCGTGGCAGCCCACGCTTGGCGATCGCCTGGCCCAGCCCATGCACCAGATTTTCCGTGTCCTCCACCAGGTACCACTGCATGTGACAGCACAACCGAGAGCAGTCGTCCATCACGCACATCGCCTCGGGTGTGTGCCAAATCCCGGCGGCGTCCACCACCCTTCTTTGCGCCTTGTGAAAATCCAGGTGCCACAGCGCATGCACATGGCTCCGCTCGAAGCTGCGCACCTCCAGGGACTCCAGTCGCGCCGCCGCCGCGCGCTGCCCCGGAGTGGGGTGTTTCCGCTTTCGTTTACGGACCCAGCCCCGCACCCGCATATACCGCCGCACCGTCGAGGCCGACGGCGCCTCGTCCAGATCCTCGGGCCGCTCCTCGCAAAGCGCCGCAAGGTTGTCAGCGTGAAGTTGCCCCGACCAGCCAGGATGATCCTGGTACAGCGCTTTCAACGCTGACTTGTGGCCGGTCGTCAGCACCCGGCTCTTTCCCGCATCCCTGCGCACACGCCGCGTCAACGCGGCCACCGGATCCTCGGCATCCCGCGCCTGGTAGTACCAGCGCTCGATCGTCGAGGCGCCGAAGATTACCTCGCCTTGACCGTCTGGCCGTTTCCACCGCTTGCCAGAAAGCCTCCGGATCTCTCGTCCCAAATCCCCGCGCTCGGGCGGGCTGGCCAAAAGCGGACCGATCACCGAAAAGCGCAGCTCGGCCCATCGCCGCGGCAGCGGCGCCTTGTCATCCATTGCCATCCTCGTCTCCTTTCCGGCGGCGCTACCACAATCACCCTTCGATCCTGGAGTCCGCCTGTCTAGAGCTTCGTGATCGCCTCAGACCAGATTTGCGATGAGCATCTTCTGCGTGACGCGATCCTCCCCTCAGATTCCGTGCATCCAACCGGCCGGGCAGCCGGACAGCAGCGCAAGGCTCCGCGCAAGCCCTTGCTCAACGCTCGCAGCCGCCTGCACCACCTCCGTGACGAGGCTTTCGGGAAGACAATCGCTACGCACCTCCGGGCTCACCTGACCCCGGATGGCTTGCCACTGACGGCTACCCGGAAACGTTTCCCGGAAGTACGCGATCCACCGCTTCACCGTTGACCACGACACCCCAAAGCGGCGGCGCAGCTCGCGAGCGCTGTGTCGCCGGCGGTCGCCGGACCGGGCTGTCAGGATCAGCAGCACCACGCAGCCGAAGTACACCCGACGGCCCAGAAACAAGCACGACGGGGGAAGACAACGACGGCGACAACCCTCGCGACCGCAGCACAGACTTCGACGACGAAGACAACCGTCTGGAACGTCGTCGGGACCACCCCGAGGCTTCCGCACGTAGTCGGCCCGGTGAAGAGGTCCACCGCAGTCCGGACACCGGTCCTCGCGGGTACGCTCGGCCAGGTCTTCGTCGATCCGCGACAGCAGCGATAGCAGGGATACAGAAACGAGTTGGGTACAGTGGGGAAGCTCTGCTAGCATCAGGGGGTATCTGGGAGACTAATATCTCCCCAGCGGAGCCCCCTTCGGATTTGCGAGATCGGTGAGGGGGTTCCGCTCCTTTCCCTCACGGATTCTGCTCAAATCAGCCCAGGTTTCCACTTTTGTGCGTGACTGCGCTCACAAAGGCATATGCGCCATCGCCAGCCACGTCCCGAAGGAAGAAATTAGAGGCATGGGGGAAATCGGGATAGGCTCTCATTACTACAATCAAACCAACACCCGAAGACCCCCATGGCCAAACACTACCCCAAGTCCAGATCCAAGACCACCAGTCACCGTAAGAAGACACGCGAGCTGCAGCAGATCACCGAACGAGAATTGCAGCAGGACCTGCTGGATCTCGTCGCTCGCGCCGAGCAGTCCAAGACCCTCACGGCGATGGTGACGCTGGTGATGGTGGGCCTGCGCGTGCTGGGACTCAAGCTCATCCGTCTGACGCTGGAGCGCCGGGATGAAGATCTGCATCGTCACCGAGAAGGCCCGCCGTGCTGCCCGCGGTGTGGCCAGAAATTGCGTAGGCCGAAACGAAAATGGACGACACGTGTGACCCTGCTCGGCAAGCTTCGCTATCGCCGTCGGTCTTGGCTCTGTGCCCGGTGTCATAAGACACACCAACCACTGGATGCGACGCTAGACTTGGTGGTCATGCACCACGGGCACTCACTGGAATTCGTCCGTGAGCTGACGCTGCTGTGCACGCTCCACTCCTTCGAGCAGGGCTGTACGCTCTTCGAGCGGTGCTTTGGTTTCGAGGTGAGCACTCACTTGGCGCATCGGATGGTGATGGGCATTGGCGGTAAGCTACACAAGCGCGAGATGACCCGCGCCAAAGAGCTTTGGGAACGGCGCGAGAAACATCCGGAAGAATTCGAGCCGACGCCAGCTGCGCTACGCAAGCGCGAACGCGCCGACCGCTTATATGTGATGCTGGACAATTCGAAGGTGCGGATCCAGGAAGGCAAACGTGGCCGCGGCGCGCCAAAACGTACCAAGCAAAAGGGGGTCTTCGAACGCTTCAACTTGCACAACGCCGGCCCCGTGCTGGTGAAGGAAAACAAGCAGAAGAAGGCATCGAAGGGCGAAGGGGACTGGAGGGATGTGCGGGCCCTGCTGATCTACCGAGAAGCCGACGTGGCCAGCTGCAGCAAGGGTCGTCGCAAGATCCTGCACCGTCGGGTCTTGACCCATGTGGGCACGCAAGACCAGTGGTGTCAGTTGCTGCATTTGGCCTTTCACGATGAGGGCGTCTATCTGGCGCGAGAGGTCGTGGTGGTCGCCGACGGCGGGGCCGGGATCTGGGACACGATCGACGAGCTGCTGCCCAGCACACGAACCCGCAAGGTCACGCAGATCCTCGACTGGTGCCACGCCGTTTCATATCTGTGGAAGGTGGCCAAGAAGTGGAAGCGCGGCAACCGCAAGAAGGACGTACAGGCCCGGGCGAAGTGGGTCGATAGCCTGGTGGTCTATCTGGCCAACGGGAAGGTGGCCAACGTGATCCAGCGCTTGAAGCGGCTGCAGCGGGGCAAGAGCGGTGCTCTCTGCGACGAAATCCGTCGTTGCCTGGAGTACCTCGAAGAACACCGTGGACGAATGCACTATCCCCAGTACCGCAAGGCCGGCATGACCATCGGATCCGGGGCCATTGAGAGTGTGCACAAGTGGGTCATCCAGGCGCGCTGCAAGCAGGCGGGGATGGCGTGGTCGGAGCAGGGCGTCAACGCGATGTTGCGCCTCCGTTGCGTCTGGGCCTCTGGGCGCTGGGATGAAATTTTTGCACTACCCCAAGGTGACGATGGCAAAAAGTTCAGCGATTCAGTGATCGAGCTCGCCGCATAGGTCCCTCAAGGGGTATGCACCCGCGGAGCGGCGGCTGCGACCTGGGGGTCAAGCGGAGCGGCGGCGAGTGGGGCGGCGGCGAACCAGAAGCAGCAAGATCAGCAGCCAGATTGCGAGTGGGAAGTCGGAGGTGGAGGAGCGGCCGCAGGAGCAGCCACCGCTCGCGTTGGGGTCGTCCGGTCCGGACGAGGCGTCGGGCAGGGGGCCGGCGTCGGACAGGGAGCCGGCGTCGGACAGGGAGCCGGCGTCGGACAGGGAGCCGGCGTCGGTTGTCGAAGCGTCTGGTCCGGGGACGCCGGCGTCTACCTGGACAGAGCCCACCGGCACGAGCCTCACCGCGTCGAAGCCGATGGGGATGCTCGCCGACGGTGGCTCGCCGGTGTCGTCGAATAGGGAGATGGACCGCCCCGCGCCCGACTGGAAGGTGAAGGTGCCCAGGGAGGTCCATTCGCTGCTCGCCGCCTGGTTCAGTACGACGTCATCGGTGCCGCCGCCGTGATCGATCGTGTAGCGAGCGCTCACCGAGTCGGCGTCCTGGGGGGGGATGAACACCGAGATCTCGTAGTCCCCGGCGTCCTGCACGTCGAAGCGCCACTCGGCCCAGCAGTCGGGATTGGGGTCGTCGATGGCGTAGGTGAAGTAGTGGTGTCCGTCGTACCCCGTGGCGCTGTCCCACCAGTAGGTCCCGTGGCGGGAGAAGCAGGCGTTCTGATCGTCGATGACAGTCTCTGCGTCGTGGGTGACCACCACGTCGCAGCCCTGGGCCACGTTGCCGTCGTAGAAGCGAAGGCCTTCGATGGTGTAGCCCCCGTCGGCGATGGTCTGGTAGGCGGGCCAGTACGGATCCAGGATCTGGTACTGGCCGTTGTCGTTGCCCACGATCACCACGAAGTGCATGGAGATGGTTGCGTTGGACACGTGGGCGATCACCGGCCGCCCGGCGTTCAGCTCGGTGTCGATGTCACCGGCCGTTCCCTGGTAAGACATGCCGCTGGCCAAACAGGAGTTGGTCCAATAGATGAGACATCCGCTGGCGTAGCCACCGTTGTTGGTCAGGCAGGTGTTCAGTTGACCGGGGTCCCTGGTTCCGCCGTAGTACTGGCTCACCATTGCCGTAGAGGTCACCGCGCAACCGTCCGAGCACATGGTGAGGGAGGAGCAGGTGCCCAGCATATCGTTGTCCCAGGCCGAGTCGCACTGACCGAAGTACGGAAGGTTCAGGTACACCCCCAGGGCCGGGGCGGGGTGGGCGAACAGCACGAACAGCAGCCCAACGATGGACCAGACCACTCGTCTACGCATGGATTCCGGCATGACCACTCCTGGCTTAGGGCCCGGTCAGCAATAACTTGATCGCTCAGGCCGCCGATCCATCCCGGCTCACTTCGTTACCAGGCG
>JAOZUO010000180.1 GCA_029938605.1 Deltaproteobacteria bacterium
CTCATCGACTTTGCCATTCCCCGTCTTCTTCTCCAGCAAACGCGGCAGCGTACGATCGAGCACCATGGCCCCGGCGAATACCAGCCCCCCGAACACCACGGCCAGGTACAGACTCCAGTCCAGACCCAGGAACCGCACCAGCACGAACCCCGCCAGGGCGGCGCCCACCACCGCGCCCAGGGTGTTGACGAAGTACAGCATGCCCACGCCCTCGCCCGTGCGCTCGATCTCCACCAGCGGTACCGTCAACACCGGCAGCGTAGCGCCCATGCAGATCGTGGGCACCAACAGCAGCACCGTGGCCGCAGCGAACCGCACCGCCGTCAGGGTCCACACCCCGGCGTCCACGCCCACCAGCCCGAACACAAAATCCATGTGGTACAAAAGTGGAGTAATCCCCAGGGCGTACAGGGCGATGATCAGCTCCAGGGCGCCGTACACCAGGATCGGCCGCCCGAACCGCTCGGCGTACTTACCACCCAAAAACGATCCCAGGGCCAGGCCGCCCATGAACACGGCCAGCACGGTGCTCACCGCCAGGTCCGTATTGCCAAAGGAGTACTGCAGCACGCGGACCCAGATGACCTGATAAACCAGGGCAGCGGTCCCCGAAAGAATGAGCAGCAGGTGTACCAGTAGTTTCTTAGAAGCAGACATGGCGCGGGACTATAGTCAGACCCGGACCCGAGGTAAAGGTCTCAGTATGGGCCCTACCCGTACCCGAATCTCGCCGCTCACGTTCCTCGACGACGAGTCGGTTGGCGTGGTATTCCCGGGCCTACTCCTGCGAGGGTATGAATTGCGCGAGCCCGGACTGGACATGGACATGGTCGAGGACTCGGATATTGACGTGCTGTTGGTTTCTCGGCCCGTAGCGCCCGGGGTGCACGATGGGACCGTGGTGCTGGTGCGCACCCTGGCGGCGGCGGGGGCGGCGGCGGGGTGGCGCTGTACGGTGCTGGTGCCGGCGGGGGCAGGTGCGGCGTTGCCGGCAGGGGTGCTGGGGCGTACGGCGACGCTGGGCGGCCCGCTGCGGGATGTGGCCTGGCGGCCGCTTACCATGGCAAGCCTGGCGACCGCGCCCCTGCGGGGGATCCGGCACTATTTCTTTACGCCCACGGCCCCGGTGGTGTCGCACCTCCGGCGATTGCATAGGTTGCGGCCGGGGCCCACGGTGCAGACCTTCTGCTCGACGCCCGCCGATGACGTGGCGCTGGCTCCGCTGGTGTTCGCCGACCGGGTGATCGCCCTGAGCGAGCACACCCGGCAGCGGCTGGTGGACGAGGGCGTGGCGCCTGAGCGGGTGGTGTGCATTCCGCCGGCCGTAACGCCGCTGCAGGCGACGAGCGAAGAAGGGCAGCGCCAAACGCAGCACCAAGCGCAGCGCCAAACGCAGCACCAAGCGCAGCACCAAGCGCAGCGTCAAGCCCAGCGCCAAGCGCTTCGACAGCGGGTACGGCACCGGCTGGGGCTGTCGGCGCGGACGCCGCTTGTGCTGTATATGGGCGACTACGACTCGGCCGGCGCGGCGCGGGCGGTGGCGGCAACTCTGCCCAGGGTGCTCGATTGCACCGACGCCCACGCGGTGCTGGCCTGCCGGCCCAAGGGCGCCGACTTTCGGGCGGTGCGGGAACAGGTGCGCCGGGCGCTGACCTCCACGGCGACGTTGCGGGAGCGGGTCCACCTCCTATCCACCATAGACTGGTCCGCGGACCTGGCGGCGGGCGTGGATGTCGCGCTCTTTCCCGCGCGACGAAACCCCGATAAGATGGACCTGCCGCTGGCGCTGCTGGAGTCGCTGGTCTCGGGCGTGCCCGCCGTGGTGGCGGAGTCCGGGCCCCTGGCGGAGCTGGTGCGGGGCGGAGCGGCCGTGGGCGGGAACCCTCGGGATCCGGCCCGCCTGGCGTCCGAGACCGTGCGATTGTTGACTGACCCAGACCACCACGCCCGGGCGGCGGCGGGCGCACGCCGATGGTGTAGCGCCGAGGCCACGCCCCGGACTATGATGGAGCGCCACCAGGCATTGTACGCGGAGCTTCTACGCTGACCTGAACAGGGCTGACATGAGCGTCGACAATCAAGAGTACTATGATGACTTCTCAGAGCGGTACGACGCTGGTCGGGGTCACGCCTACCACCGGCTGGTGGACCAGTTGGAGCTGGAGATCCTGGCACCCCTGGTGCGGGGACGGGTGGTGTTGGACGTGGCCACGGGCACCGGGCTGACGCTCATGGGGCTGGCGGAGTTGGCGCACCGGGCCGTGGGGGTAGACCTGTCGGCCGGAATGTTGCGTCGGGCGCGACAGCGGGCGTTGCTGGTGATGCAGGGGGACGCCGCCGCCCTGCCCCTGCCCGACGCGAGCTTTGACGTGGCCTGCTGCTTCAAGGCGTTCCCCCACCTCCCAGAGCCCGAGCGGGCCCTGCGGGAACTGGCGCGGGTGGTTCGCGAGGGCGGGCACGTGGTGGTGGAGCTGTACAATCCATGGAGCCTGCGTGGGCTGCTCCGACGCCGGGGCCCCCGGCGGTTCATCTCGGGCGCCTACCATGAAGGTCAAGTGCATACGCGCTACGACACGGTGGAAGACCTGACCGCCATGTTGCCCCCCGATCTGGAGGTGGACCAGGTGCGGGGGATCCGCATCACCACGCCGGCGGGCCGCCTGCTGTCGGTGCCGGTGCTCGGGGGCTGGCTCGATGGGCTGGAGCGGCTGGCCACGCGGCTGCCCGCCCTTTGGCGAATGGCGGGGTTCGTGGTGGTGGTCCTAAAACGCACGGCCGCTCCCATCCCCGCGGCGCGCCAGGAAGGAACGAGCCCACTCCCATGACCACCGACGCCAAAATCGAACCCATCTACCACGGTCACATCCTCATCGTGGACGACGAAGCGAGCGTGCGGGACTGGCTGACTATCTACCTCAAGCGAGCCGGCCACAGCTACCGCACGGCGGCCAACGGCGCCGAGGCCCTGGTGGCCGTGAAGGAGGAGCGGTTCGATCTCGTGATCACCGACCTGAAGATGCCCAAGGTTTCCGGCCTGGAGGTGCTGCGCGCGGTCAAGGAGTGCTCGCCGCTCACCGAGGTGGTGGTGATCACCGCCTTCGCCACGCCCCAGACAGCCATCGAAGCCATGAAGGCAGGCGCCTACGACTACCTGACCAAGCCCTTCAAGATCGACGAGATGGGGCTGATTATTAATCGCGCCCTGGAGAAGCGCGCCCTGGTGCAGGACGTGACGGCGCTGCGCGAACAGCTCATCGGCCGCAACCGCTTCGAGGACCTGGTGGGAAAGTCCGAGGCCATGCGCCAGGTGTTCGCCCTGGCCAAGCACGTGGCCGGGACCAAGTCCACGGTGCTGATCACCGGCGAGTCGGGCACCGGCAAGGAGCTGGTGGCCCGAGCCCTGCACAACGCCTCCCCCCGGGCCGGCTCACCCTTCGTGGCCATCAACTGCGGCGCGATCCCCGAGAACCTGCTCGAGGCCGAGCTCTTCGGCCACGTGCGGGGCGCCTTTACCGGCGCGGTGAGCGACTCAGAAGGCTTGTTCATGGCCGCCCAGGGAGGCTCCCTGCTGCTCGACGAAGTGGGCGAGATGCCTCTGCCGTTGCAGGTGAAGCTATTGCGCGCCCTACAGGAGCGAAAGGTCCGCCCCGTGGGGGGCACCCGGGACCGTCAGGTGGACGTGCGGGTCATCGCCATCACCAACCGGAACCTGGCCGAGGCCATGGCCGAGGGGAACTTCCGGCAGGACCTGTACTACCGCCTGAACGTAATCGCCATCGAGGTCCCACGTCTGGCCGAGCGCACCGAGGACATTCCGCTGCTGGTGCATCACTTCGTGCGAAAATTCGCCTTGGAACAGAACAAGCGCATCGAGACCGTGGATCCGGACGCCATGGGGCAACTGCTGAGCTACGACTTTCCCGGCAACGTGAGGGAGCTGGAAAACCTGGTGGAGCGGGCGGTGACCCTGGCGCCGGGCACCGTGCTCACGGCGACCTTCCTGCACACCCCCGCGAACGGATCGGCCCCCGCGCGACCGTCCATTGCCCAGATCCCGCCCGAGGGCGTCGACCTGGATACGATCGTCGCCGATGTGGAGCGGGAGTACATCCGCAAAGCCCTGGACCAGGCCGGCGGCGTGCGCAAAAAGGCCGCGAAGCTCCTGGGCATCAGCTTCCGCTCCTTCCGCTACCGGCTGGACAAGCTCGAAATTGAGTAAAGAAAAGTAGACGGGACTTAGTCTCGTTGGGCCGTGGCGGCGCGAATCGGGCGCGCCGGGAGACGCTGGGCGTTCTGTGGCAGGGTCCTTCGGAGGAGGCGACGTCGGAGATGCTTCGGCCCACGCTTGCGGATCTCGGAGAGGCCGCCCCGGAGCCAGGGTACGGGGTCGATGGCCCGCCCGCTTCGACGCAGCTCAAAGTAGATGGACGGCCGCACCGCCCGGGAGCGGCGGGTGAACGTGGCGATCACCCGGTTCATGGCCACGGTGTCGCCGACCTTCACCAACAGCTTGTCCAAATTTCCCACCACCGACAAATACCCCTCGTCGTGATCCACGATCACCACGTTCCGAAAACCGGGCACCGCGCCGGCGAAGCGGATCTTCCCGGGGGCCGCGGTGCGCACCCTCCAGTTGGGCATCGCTGAAATCTCCACCCCCTTGGAAAGGGTGGTAACCTTGGTTCCGGCCACCCGCCGCTCGCCGAACCACCTCACGATCATCCCCGGGACGGGTCGCGTCAGCTTCCCTTTGCGGTGATCGAAGGAGATGGCCTCCCGCCGCAGCCGCATGGTCAAGGCCCCGATCTTCTTCTCCAGCAGACGCGCCTGTTGGTTCCACTCCGACCCCTGCCCCTTGTGGTTTCGGCGACGATATCGGATCCCGGCCAGCTCCTGTTTGCACTGCGCCACCTGGGCCCCGATCCGATCCTTACGTCGGGCGAGATCCTTGAGCACCGCCATTCCCTGGCCCCGCCTACGTCGCACGCTGCCCAGGTCCTCGACCAGCCGCTGTCCCTCTTGCTTGAGATGCTCGACCTCGCGAATATCCCGCCGCAAAATGCGGACCAGAGCGTCTCGGCCATCCCGGGAGATCCGTGCTCGTCGGCTGTCTAGCAGCGGGAGGCGAGCCGTGGAACGTACGAGACGGTACAAGGCTCGGACCCGAGCCCGCACCATGGAACGCCGCTTGGCGAGCACCTTGCGGAGCCCCTTCTGGCGCCGCTTCACCTCGCCCAGGGCGGTGTAGATCCTCCGCAGCTCGCCCTCGATGGCGCGCTTGCCCATCCTCACCCGACGCAGCTCCACCCGCTGGTACCGAATCTGACGCAGAGTGGACAGCTCCTGCGCCAGCAGCTCGGACATGGTGAGCCCGCCTGACTTCAGCGTGGGCGCGACCCGCTTGCCGGGAGCCGCCCACGCCTCGGGTGTAACAAACGCCAACAGGATCAACCACGCCAGCGACAGTGGGAGCCGTGTCCCGAGACTAGTCATGCGCCGCGGTCCGAGTGGCTATGAACGCTCCCACCAGCCCACAGAAGGCGCCGATGGCCAACCCGTAGCCCAAGTGCGAAGCGGGTAGAAAACCGAGCCGGGAGGCGGTCACGGAGGAGCCGAAGATGGACTCAGCTCGGCTGCCTACCAGCAGAAACAGCCCATAGAGCATACTGATGGCCATGGCCGCACCGACCAACCCCTGCCCCGCCCCCTCCAGCAGAAACGGGGTCCGAATGAACCGCTCCGTGGCACCCATGAGCCGCATGACCCGCTGCTCGTCCCGGCGGTCCACAAAACGCAACCGAATGGTGGCCATGATGATGTACGCGCAGGCGAGAAGCACCAGCAACCCGAGGGCCACACCAGCCATGCGGATACCCGCCACGAGTTGACCAAGCCGATGGAACCAGGTCTCCACGGTACGCACCGACTCGATACCGGGGACCACACCGGCCATGCGGGTCATGCGCTGCTGGGCTTTGAGCACAGTGGTTCGATCCCCACCCAGAGTGACTTCGAAGGACGCCGGTAAAAATGACTCCTCCACGCCGGCCACCACCTTGGCGTCAGGGCCGAGACTTCGCATGAGCCGTTTCTTGGCCTGGCCGGGGCTGACCCACGCTACCCGCTTGACCCCCGGGGTCTCCTTGAGGGCCTGCTTGATCCGCGCAGCGTCGGCCGGGGCCACCCGCTCCACCAAATCCACCGCCACAGTGGCGCCTGAGCCCCAGTGATTCGTGAGCCGGTTGAGGTTCTGGGCAATGAGGAACACGCTCCCCAGCAACACGAAGGCCAAAGCCACGCTGCCGAGAGTCAGCGCTTGGGAGAGGGGGCGGCCCCGGACTCCCGACAGCGCTCGCTTCACGTGGTATCCAAATGTGAACATGGTCCCTCTACAGAATGAGTGACAGCTCGGGCGCGCCATCCGAATCGACGTCAAGGCTGCGTTTGATCCACACGCCGGAGCGCACCTCCCGGCGCACGAAGCCACCCTTGGCCAGCTCCAGCACACGATCCGCCTGGCCCGCGCTGATCACCTGGGGATCGTGCGTTGCCAACACTACCGTCAGGCCACTTTCCCGGGCCAGTTCCAGGAGCCGGAGCACCTGAGCCGTGGACTCGGGATCCAGGTTCCCCGTGGGCTCATCGGCCAGTAGGATCACCGGATCCGAAACCAGAGCCCGGGCCAACGCCACCCGCTGCTGTTCGCCTCCCGAGAGCTCCTCGCACCGGGCTAAAGGCTCGTCGGAAAGGCCGACCAGCTCGAGGACCTCATCCACCCGATCCCGCAGCTTGCGGCCGTGGATCCCGCAGATGCGCAAGGGCAGCGCGACATTCTCGATGATGGTGCTACCGCGTAACAGTTTGAAATCCTGGAAGATGACGCCAATATTGCGCCGCAGATAGGGGATCGCGGAGCGCTTGAGCTTGGCAAGGTTCCGCCCGGCCACCATCACCTGGCCGGCGTCGGGCCGCTCAGCGGCCGTGATGATCCGAAGCAGGGTCGTCTTCCCGGCTCCCGAGGCGCCGCAGAGGATCACATACTCTCCGCGCGCCACATGCAGATCCAGATCCTGCAGCACCGAGCCGCGGGAACGATAGCCCTTACTTACTCCGTACAGCCGAATCACGTGCAGTTCCTCACGAAGAAAAGGTACTTCTTAGCGATAACATAGGCGGCATGACCGGGCAAAAAACCGGCGGTGGGGAGAGACGGGCTACAGGGAGCGGAGGGACTAGTGCAGGGTTCGAAAGCCAGTGAGACTACGCTCCAGGGTATCGGCGCTTTCCTGTTCGAACCCCTTGAAGCGGACCCCCATTCCCATCAGGGACTTGGGCGCGCCGTCCTGATGGTAGTTGAGGTAGTAGTGATTCTTGACCTCTCCCATGGCCACCACCTCACCGTTGGAGTCCGGGATCTCGAAGTGAACGCGCACCTCGCTCCCCAGTGGTAGTGGATCGAAGGTCTCGAGAAATATGCCCCCCGCAGAAATGTTGCGGGCCACGCACATGTAGCTTCCGAAGACCGAGCTGGAGACCTCCACCTGAAAAACCTTGTCGAAACGGCTGTTCTGGCGGCGGTCCGTGGTTTCATTATCGTGAATCATACCGGGCGCTCCTTTGAAGGCATACTGTGGATCCTACCAAGGTAGTCAAATGAAGTCAAATATACTACATGTAGGACACGCATTCGATCGACTTCAGGGGCGGGCCGCGGCCAAGATGCCGTCATGGCAGAGAAAACTGTGCCATTCACAACAATCTCAATATAATGATCAGGTTGGGAGCTCAGTTTCCTGAGGATGCTTGCGACTCGCGTGGGCAGTTTCAGGATCTGCTCCTCGGCACCGCGGAACAAAGGGAGAACAGCCATGTCTTCGCTCGAAGAACTCCTGCTCGAGAGCGGGGCGATGACCGAAGCCCAAGTGGCCATCGTCCGGGACGACCAGCGGATCCACGGCGGAAGCTTAGACCTAAGCATCCTGGCGCTGGGGTTCCTCACAGAGAACGCCCTCCAGCAGCTGTTAGCGCTGCTTTGGAACCAGGAGGGAAAGGTCGACTTCGAGCAGGCCCCGACCGCTGGAGCCGTCGAGCTCCTGACGGCGGAGAAAGCGGCCGACATCGGCGCCGTGCCCCAGTCCCTGCTCGGGGAGCAGCTCTATGTCTTGGTCCACGACACAGGCGCGGTGGACCGGCTCGGCGATCTGGAAGAGCTCGCCCAGTACGACATCATACCCGTGGGGGTCAACGAGGTTCGCCTGAAGTACCTGCTGGATCGATGCTACAAGATCCCGCGGACGACGCGGATGACGCAGATCATGGATCGCCTCATGAGCCAAGCGGATGCCGCCAAAGCCCGCCGGCACGCACACACGGATCCACTGATCGGGGATCCCATGGCCGGGCTGGACGAGCCCTGGCTGGCCGGCGCCATCATCGTTGAAAGCCCCGTCGAGGATCTGGCGGCGACGATCCCCGACGGTCTGTCTCCGGCGAAAACCCTGGACGAAGATGACATCCCGATCCTCGAGGACGAGCTGCTCATCGAGATCGTGGAGGATGACGAGGAGCCGGACGAAGGCGACGCAGAGCCCGAGCGCACCCTCGAAGAAGCCCAGGAACCATTGTCCCCCGAACAGTTCCAGAACACGCTGGATGCGGTGCAGACCATGGACGCCCTGCCCGAAGTCTTTTTCCGCTTTGGCGTGGGCACCTTCAAGTCCGTGGCTCTGTTCAAGGTCCAAGGCGGGATGGTCAAGGGATGGCGGGGAGCCGGCCTCGGTATGGTGCCCGAGACGATCCGCGCCATCGAGGTTCCGGTCCAATCCGACACCTTCCTCGCCAAGGGAATTCAGGAGTCAGTCTACAGTGCCCAGGGCGGCTCCAACGCCGTTGAGGAACAGATCACCGAGCAGCTCGGTTGCGCAAAGGACGCCTTCCTGGTGTCAGCCACCGTGAAAGTTGGTGAGCGCCCCGTACTGGTGGTCTGCGCTATCTCGGAGCAAAAAACCCCCGACACCGCGGTGCTCGACCAGCTCAGCCACCTGTGCCACCTGGCCTCCCAAACCGTGGTCCGACTGATCATGGAACGAAAAAAGTCCAAGCAGTCTGACCCTCCCACCCCCGCCCCAGCCCCTGAGCCCGAGCCCAAGCCCGAGCCCAAGCCCGAGCCGGAGCCCGAGCCCGAGCCCGAGCCGGAGCCCGAGCCGGAGCCCGAGCCGGAGCCCGAGCCCGAGCCAGAGCCAGAGCCAGAGCCCAAGCCAGAGCCAGAGCCCAAGCCCGAGCCCAAGACCACAGACAAAGAACCTGCCCCCGAAGAAACCTCAGACGAGGATGCCGCCGAAAAGAAGCCCGCCAAAGCCAAAGCCAAGCCCCGCCGCCCCACCACACGCACCAAGAAGAAAGCCACCAAGAAGAAGGCCACCAAGAAGAAGGCCACCAAAAAGAAGGCCACCAAAAAGAAAAAATCCTAACCTCGCCCAAAGCCCCCCCATCCCCCCATCCCCCCATCCCCCCATCCTCCCAAATTCCCCAAATTCCCCAAAGCCGCCCCAAATACAGCGAGCGCCGCACCCGCGAAGGAGTTGGCCGCAGCCGATCTTGGCCGCGCCCCGCGGTCAGAGCGGCCGAAGGCCAATCTCCGAGCGGGAAGCAGCGAGCGAATCAAAGGCAAAGACGACGACGACGCTTGCGGGATTTGCGGCCGAAGGCCAACCTCCAAGCGGGAAGCAGCAAGCGAATCAAAGGCGAAGACGACGACGCTTGCGAGATTTGCGGCCCAGCTTCTTGCCATCGCGAACCCGCACCAGCGTACCGTCCGTCTTCTTGCGAGGCAGCACCGCCCACCAACCCGGGGGCAGCTTCGGTCCCATGAATGTAAACAAGGTCCGCGCATCCCGAGGGCTGAGATTCACACATCCAGCGCTCTTGCGGTACCCGAAGCGCCGATGCCAGTACGTTCCATGCAGGGCATAGGCCCCTTTGAAAAACACGGTCCACGGCACATCCCACAACTGATAGTGGTGGCTGTCTCGCGGCCGACTTCGCATATCCGTAGCCGCGATCTTGGCCCAGACGCGGAAGCTGCCCAGGGGCGTCCGCGTACGTCGCCCCGTGGACACCAGCGTCGTAAACACCGGCGTCTTGCCCTCGTATGCCGTCAGGACCTGCTGCCGAACATCGATGTCGATCCAGCGCTCCTTCGCGCCGATACCTTTGGGCACCGGAGCCCTCGACGCAAGCCTCACATCGCGATCACGCAACCAGCGGTCCTTTCCGATACGGTAGTAGGTCCGGCGCCACCGCCGCTTGGTCTCCAGCACGCCAAAGCGCTCGAACCGCTTCACTCGCTGGGGCCCCGCCCGCCCCGGCTTGCGGTAGATTCGGACCTTGCTGCGCAACACAAACACCACGGGCAGTCGCCACTTACTCCCGAGCTTCTGTCCGGCGAAACGTGACGCCCGTATTCGAACCACCTCCGAAGCGGGCACGTAGGTACCGCGGGTGGTCTTGTAGAACCACTCTCCGTCGTAGTGCGTTCGGGACGATACGGTGACGGCATTGCGCGGAGCGAGCTGCCGCAGAAAATAGTCCGACGCAGCGTCCGCCGGCTCCAGGTACTCCCCCGACCCCTCCGCCCGAACGGCCACGTACCGGTACGGCAGCACCCGCTTACCCACCACCACCGGGTGGCGCGGACCCCCAGGCTTCTGGCTCGTAACGCCGACCTCCCCCGCGCAAACGAAGCCACCGCCGATCAGCCGGTACCAGCCCAGGCTGCAGCCCGGTCCCGGCACCAGGCCCCCGGTGGCCATTCGCGCTCCCCGACGAACCACACCAATGTGCTTGGACCGGCCCGTAGCGGACCGGCGAACGTAGGTCTGTCGGACCAGCACTACCACCACGGTGCTGCTCGTCGTTCGACGCGCCGCTGGGGGCCGGGCGGCCCGAGCCCCTGCCGTCTCGGTGACCCCGCCGAACAAACCGATCCCAACGATCAAACCCACCAATACCGCCAGTCGCCTTCGGCGGAGTGTCCGCCCCGAGCTACTCCGGGGGACGTCGGAACGGTATGACCTTGCCACCATTGGACGGCTCATCTCCATCGTCCTCGCCATCCTCGCCATCCTCGCCATCCTCGCCGTCGTCGTCCTCCTCCTCGTCAACGCCCATGAGGTCCCACAGGTCACCGAGATCCTCCTCGAGGGATTCGTAGAACTCCTCGATCTCCTCGCTCGTGGGATACAGGTACAGCACCGGGAGCATCACCTCACTGACGCGCTCTCCATATCCCTCCGAGTGCACCCGCCCCTCAAAGAGCTCCGCCGTCCGCTCCAGCGCCTCGAAGTCCAGCTCACCTTTCGTCGACATCTCGATGATGGAGACACAGGCCTCCGAGAGCCGCAGCTCCTCCACCACTTCGAGCGCCTCCATGCGCAGATCGCCCTTTGCCTCGGGCAACACGCGTACCACCTCCTCGGTCAGCAAGGACCGCAGAGCCGGGTTGCGCGCGGTGAGAAACGCCAGGGACCACAGGGCGGCGGTGCGACGAACGAAAGGCTGCTTCTCGCCGCGGATCAGCTCCACCAACGCCCCGGCCACGTCGAGGCCGTACCGCGCCACGGCCAGGGGCGCCTCCTCCCCCAGGGGATCCGTCGCTCCAAGCACCGACAGCAACCGCCCGAGGGCGTCATCGTCCCGTACCTCACTGAGCAAGCGGGCCGCGTTCGCCGGAGCCTCCCCCGCACCGGGGAAGGGCTCGTTGCGGTAGTCGTCGTCCGACAGCCAGTCGAGCAGATCGTCCCGGGCCGAGTCGATGTCGGCGAGGATCACCCGCACCACCTCCCGCGGCGCGTAACGGTCCTCGGAGGCCAGGATCTCCAGCGCATCCTCCACGACCGGCCCCGAGGAGAGGTCCCAGTCGTCCTCCCAATCCTCATCCCAGTCGTCTAAGGGGAAGTCGTCATCATCCACCTCGTCCTCCGAAGCGATGAGCCGCACCCCGGTGACACGAGCCTTGCTGCCCCGGCCACGGAGCACCCCGGCCACGAGATCCCCCGACTCCACTCCTTCGTCGGGAGGGCTGTCGCCGCGTACCTCCTCGGCCGACTCGAGATCCAAAAGGGTCAGCTGCTTTTCCGATGCGTCGAGGATCTGGAAGTACCGCACCTCGCCGTCGGCAGTGCTGCGCTCTCCTACCACCGACAGCCCGCTTGCCCGGGGAACGTCGGGGGTCTCGCCAGACTCTGGCCCCGGGCCGAACCCCTTCGCGGCGCGCCGCAGGACATCCAGGATCTCTCCTACAACCTCAGCGGACAATAGATCGGTTTTGGCCAGCCACTGGACGAAGGAGCGCGTGGCGGCGACGTACCGCTTCCGCGCACGGTCATTGGACAGGAGGCGATTGCCGAGAAAGTCGTTAATGAAGGCGCTGATGGCCTCCGCGGTAACGTCACCAACCCCGCCGGCCGGGGTCTCCCCGGGGGCGTCGGGATCGATGAGCTCCAAGGCGAGGTAGCTCTGGAGCAGCTCCATGGCTTCGCCGTACCGTTTGACGGTCACGTCGGATCGTCTCCGCTCCGTATCCGACAAGAACCGTTCGATTGCTTCCTGAAGTTCCATGGCGTTGCGCTGGGGGGGTCCTACTCGAAGCGGGCGCGCAGCTTCACGTACTGCCCGCGTTTTCCGCCCTGGGTAGGCCCGATCTCAAGCTCCATCGTACTGGGTTGCCCTAGCTCGAACTCCAAGGTACCGAGCGAGTCGGTGGAGTTCTTGTCTCGCTCCTCAGCCACGATGAAAGCCCGGTAGTAGTGGTCCCCCTGCAGGGCGTCGAAACGCAAGGAGTCCGTCGGTAAATCCTGCCACTGGCGCTCAGCCAACCAGTCGTCTGGGCTCAGAAACTCGCCGGTGACGTCCATGGAAAAAGGCCCGGCCGGGTTGAAGTCTATTACCGGCCTGCCGATGAGACGGACCCTGAGCGTCAGCTCCCCCTTGCCGAACAGATCCATGGTGGACGAGGACCAGACATGGGAAAATCGCAGGGCCAGCGCCGTGGAGGCCACCTCCACGGTGGCGGCGTGACCGCTGATCTCCACACCCGCGGCTGAATCGGCCGTCGTCGTCGTCGTCGTCGTCGTCGCCTCGGTTGGTTGAACCGGAATCTGAGGCGCCGCGGCGGACTCCTCTCTCAGGTCCACCAGCATGAGGCCCACATGGCCCAGGGATTCGGCGACTGCGACCTTGCTCGGCTCCGGATTGGCTTGGATCTGACCGGGGGGAACCATGGCGTCGAAGTGACCCTTGAGGGCGTCGACGATGGCTTCAAGGGAGTCTGCCGACCGGCGTACCACCATCTCCTGCACGAACAGCATGGGGTTGCCCACCTTCAGCGTGAGCTGCCGCCGATAAGGTGAACCGACGGGGTACCACTCCATCACCTGGGGTCCACGCCCCACCGTATAGAGCAGACCCGACGGCTGCCGGTTGAACTGGGTCAGCTGAAGGTCGTGGGGGCCGAGATCGAAGACGGTGGTGGCCACCTCCCCGGCAACGAGCACGCACCAGCAGTCCGCCGGCACCATGATGGTGGTTCCCGGAAGGACCCCCGCCTCTCCCACAAATCGAGAGATGATACCGCCGGGGTGCTGCAGGGCGATGATTCCGACGGCGATGGTCTTCTTCAAGGCGTGAGCCTGTGCATAGTAAAATTGGTTCAAGGGGTTGTAGCACGACGCAGACCCAATGCAAAGACCACCTTCTCGTCGTCTCGTCACCCTTGGTAGCTGTCACCCTTGGGCAGCTTGACTGCAACCTGTCCCTATGATGAGGTGCCCGCTCTAACCAGAGCCCGGGAGTCCCCACAATGGAATTCGTCTACGTCATTAACCGGACCCAGTTGTTCGACCTGGCTTATCCCCACGGCTTCGTGGGTCGCCGCCCGCCCGAAGGCCACCCGACCCTGGACGCCTACCTCGAGCGAGCTGCCCTCCACGGCTACTTCGTAGAGCGACCTCACGCCGAGCAGACCTCCGATATCAAGCAGCTCATCCCCTATACCCTCGTATTGCACGGCGATCGCATCTTTGTGGTGCGACGCAAGCCCGGCGGGGGCGAGAAGCGCCTCCATGGCAAGCGGTCCGTAGGCATCGGCGGTCATATCAACCCCGTAGACGACGCATCAGGGCGCTCCGAGCTGGTGTTCGCCGCGGCCCGTCGAGAGCTCGACGAGGAGCTCGTCATCGCCCCGGACTACTCCTTGACGCCCGTTGGCATCATCAACGACGACGCCAACCCGGTGGGCTCGGTTCATTTCGGGGTGGTCCTGGTGGCCCGGCTTCAGAGCGCCGCCGCCGAGGTGCGGGAGCACGACACGCTGGAGGGCGATTTCTTGCCCATCGACGAGGCGGTGGCCTTGGCAAAGGAGCCCGACGCCAACTTCGAGACCTGGTCGTCCCTCATCCTGGAGAACCTGCAACAAGCCCTGGACCAGGAATAGCGAGTCCAATCGGCGGGATGGGAACGTTCTAAACTTCCGGGTCGAGGGGCTAGGCGGCCAGCTCGATCATGTCGTCGGAGAGCTGGAGGCTGCGACCCTGACTGGAGACCAGGCCCTTGCGGGAGAATCCGGCCATGGCCCTCGAGACGGTCTCCCGGCAGGATCCGACCATATTTGCCAACTCCTGCTGGGTGGGTCGATGGCGGATGAGTCGCCCCTCCAGATCGCCCCCATCCTCACGGGCCAGCTTCACCAGGGTCCGCGCCAGTCGCACGCTCACATCCCGTAGGGCGAGGTTGGCGATGAGCTCGTTTTGTTGGCGCATGCGGCGGCTCATCTCCATCAGGAATGTCACCGCCGTCGCCGGAAAGATCTTCAGGTGCTCGAAGAGCTGGTCCCGGGCCATCACCAGAATGGTGGTGTCCTCCGCCGCCTCGGCGGTAACGCCTCGCTCCAGCCCGTCAAAGGCCGAAACCTCGCCGAAGAACCCTCCGGGACCGAGGGTGCTCAGGGTCATCTGCCGCCCGTTATCGCCGTAAATCACCAACTTCACCAGGCCTCGCTGCACGATGTACAACGAGTCACTCGGCTCATCCTGCGACATGATCTGGCTGCCGGCCCTGCGCGTACGCATCACCAGCCGAGCAGAGATGTCCCGCTGGGCCTCTGCGTCGATATTTCGGAATAGCGACAGCCGCGAAATAATCGCACTGAAAGTCGGATGGTGCTCCTCCCGCCGAGGCGACAGGTACGACATGCTCTGAAGATAGCTTCTCATGATGTCATCTCAAACACGAAACCACGCAGACGGAGCGAAAAGCAATCCGTGTGCCAAAACCGCGGCTACACAATTTCAACTAGTTACAGCGTTGCTCCCCACCCAAGATGGGAACTTAGGAATACACCTGTCGTTTTTTTGCTACACAATTGGGAGGTTAATTACGCACACCGGCTCCATGATTGGGGCGTCTGAGGCCGACCGCCTAAGGGTGGTCATATGATTAAATCCGTTCCCTCCTGCCACCGCTAGGAGCGAGTGCCCAGCCTCCCTCCCTGCCACCGCAGGGAGCGGGGTAGGGCGGGTCATGGGCGGCGCCTGCCGCGACTGCAAAAAACGGTTCTCAACAACCGTACGGCGCCTACTGGCTCCCCCCCTCGCCTCGCTCGGATCCTGCAACCCCCTATCCGTTAGCAGCAGTGCTT
>JAOZUO010000181.1 GCA_029938605.1 Deltaproteobacteria bacterium
CGAAAACAATTCCATTGTTTCTAAACAGAAGAGGGGATTGGAACACCGGAATCCATCCACATTAAGTGAAATAGCGCCCGTATTTCTGCCTTCAATGCCTGGTCTGCGAGTTCAAATGAGGCACGGGTAGCAGGTCCGCAAAGGCCGCCCTGTCAACTCGCCAGCCGCCTCCATCTCCACCACAGCCGGGCGTCTTCATCTTCAGGGCCGGGGCACGGGGCCCAGAGCAGCTAACCACCCAGGGCGAGATTTCCGCCACGCAACGGGCAAATGCCTTGAAATTCACACTGCTTTTTACGTTTTCACCTGAGCCAGGCATTGCCAATTCTTTGACTATTGCCTAGGATGATGCCCTCGCGCGCCTTAAGCTATATACTAGACGATGGCACGGAGGCCGACAACGAAGGAGCCGGGTGCGATGGAAAGCGAAATCCAACCCGTTCAAGTCCCACTACTGGAAGCGGTCATCGAGATCCGATTCCCAGGTGAGGCTCGCATTGAAGTTTGCAGAGCAGACTATCAGGATTTAATCCGCGCGGACTTCCCTGTGCTCGCGGTGCCGCTTGCGAACCCTGCGCAAGCTCCCGCCCTACAGCACTATCGCTTTGTGAACACTGCCGGGACAGAATTCGTCGGACTCGCAGTCAATTCATTTGCGCACAGCACAAAGGAATACCCCGGCTGGGACTCTTTCCGAGATTCTTCCAGGAAGTACTGGGAATCGATTCCCGGATTCACCCCAAGATCGATCTCTCGCGTGGGGCTTCGGTATATCAACCGGTTTGACGGTGATATGCTTAATAATATAATCGTGGACGACAAAAACGGACTGTACGGCCCGATACTGATCAACCCGGCACTACACCGCAGCCTCACGGTTCTTGCCGCGGGCGAAAATGCACTGGTGATCAATATCGAGTGGGTACCACAGGAGAAGCGCGTCACCCTCGACTTCGATTGCTTCGCTGAGAATGTCGAGGTAGAAGACCTGTGGGACGTTGTAGAAAACTTGCATGAGGGCATCGAAACCCATTTCTTCAGCCTCCTGACTCCTGAGTACAGAAACCAACTTCAACCGACCGAGGGCAGCAATGGTTCAGCCTAATTTCGATCTAAATTCCCTCACCGGACCGGGGTTCGACTTTCCCGCGACGCCCCCTCTGTCGCCACAGCCCACGCCTGCAACGCAGGACTGGGCTGCAGCGGAAGATGTCACACAGGCCGAGGTGCGCAACTACAAGGTGAAGGTGCAATTCCACAATCAGGCGGGCGATACCTACTCAACGCCACCGCTGTCGGTGGCTGTTGAAGCCTTCCAAGAAGGCAATCAAACAAGATACCAAGCCGTTTGGATGGCGGATCGCCTAGTGCTTGGATACGGAGACACAGGAGAGGATGCCATCCATGACATGGCGGACTTCCTGGTCAACGATCTCAGTTCCCTTGAAGATGACGACACCGCCGGTCTAACGCCAAAGGCCATCCAGCGGCGAACCTACCTTCGCGGCCTGTTCGGCACTCCCGCCTAGCGAGTCGCTGCGATGCCAGATTGGAAACTGCGAGAAATCCAAAAGACACTGATGAAGAAGGGGTACAAGTTCGACTCGGAGGGAAAGAAACATAAGGTCTACAGGTATTATTACAACGGACTGAAGACAACGATCACGACCCATGTTAGTCACGGTAGCAGCACGGTGTCTGAAGGAAGCAAGCCGTTCATCGGCATGAAAGACCAAATGCGTCTTTCCAACAAAGATCTCAAGCGCTTCCTTGGATGCAATTTGGACGGTGAAGAATACGAGAAGATTCTCGAGGCTCTGGATGCGCTTTAGGGTCGTCTGAACCACCGTTCCACACCCCACACCAGGAACACCCCCACGGTCACATCAGCGCCCACGTTAGGCCCGTAAACCGTCCAGGGGCCAGCCACCACGGCGACGGCGCCAAGGATGGCGTCCACTCGGCCGATGGATGGCAGGCGCTTTTCATCAGCGTAGGAAACGTCTCTGAGACATTTCCGTCGGCGGTGGTCCCCATTTGTTACACCGGCGAGCTCAGTGCTTTAGAAGTCACATCATCCGCGAGATGATCATCTTCTGAATCTCCGAGGTGCCGCCGCCGATGGGCGCCAGGCGGCCGTCCCGAAAGATCTGCTCCACTTCGTACTCGTGGCAGTAGCCGTAGCCCCCGTGTAGGACCATCGCGTCGTTGGTGGGTTGCAGGGACCAGTCCCCCACGAAGAGCTTGGCCACCGCCGCCTCCAGATGATTCAGGGGGCGCCCCTGATCCTTGCACCAGGCGATGCGGTAGACGAGCGTTCGGGCCGCCTCTAAAAAGATCTTCAGGTCGGCGATCTTGTGCCGGATGGCCTGGAACTTATAGATGGGCCGCCCGAACTGCTCTCGCTCCTGGGAGTAGCGCGTGCAGCGGTCAATAAGGAACTGCATGGCGCCCACGAAGGGGGCCATGAGCGCCGACCGGTCCCACTCCACGGTCTGCAGGGCCATGAGGAAACCGCCGCCCTCGAAGCCGAGCAGGTTCTCGGCGGGGATCTCACAGTCGTCGAAGGCCAGCTCCGAGGTGGGGGAGGTCCTCACGCCCATCTTGTGGAGGTTCCGGCTGACGGTGTATCCCGGTGTGTCTTTCTCCACGATGAAGGTGGAGATCCCGGCGTGGCCGGCCTCGGGATCCGTCTTGGCATAGATCACCGACACGTCTGCGATGGAGCCGTTGGTGATGAAGATTTTGCTGCCGTTGATGACCCACCGGTCGCCTTTCTTTACGGCGCGGGTGCGTAGGGCGCCCGCGTCGGAACCGGCGCCGGGCTCGGTGAGCCCCATGCAGCCCACCCACTCGCCGGCGGCGAGCTTGGGGACGTACTTTTGCTGCTGGTCCGGGGTGCCGTGCTGGAAGATGGTGTCCGTGCAAAGGTAGGTGTGCGCGCCGTAGCTTAAGGTGAGGCCGCCGTCCACGCCGGCTTCACCCAGGGCCTCGGCCGCGAGTACGGCGGTCATGACGTCAGCGTCGCCCCCGCCGAGCTCCTCGGGTAGGTGCAGCCCCAGCAGCCCGAACTCGCCCATCTTCTTCCAGGCCTCCCAGTGGAACTTTTCGTTGAGCTCGCACTCTTGCGCCCCCGGACGAAGCTCCTTTCTGGCGAACTTGATCACCGACTCCTTGAACATGCGTTGTTCGTCGGTAAGCGAGAAATCCATGGCCGTCTCCTTATTGATGAGCGCGCCCAGTATACATTTATGACGCTGTGCGTAAATCCACGCGTCTGGGAAAATTGGCGGTGAGGGGATCAGTCGGGGAGTTCGAGGACTACGAGAGCTAGTTGCGCAGGTGGGTCTTGTTGCGGCAGCGGCGGCCGACCACGCGGGGGATGCGGACTCGGGGGCCGAGCTCAAAGGTAATCTGACGCACGTTGTGGTAGGTCTCGCCGTCCAGGATGGGGGCCAGGAGCTCGTCGCCCAGGGCCTCGATAGTCATGCGGGTGCAGGGACCGTCGTGAACCTCCTTGGCCTGGAAGGCGCGACCCATGGACATGTTCGGGATGTTGGCGATGATGCTCATGGGCGAGGGCGCACCCACCATGGCGTGGAGCTGGCCCGGCACATCCGCGTGCTTGAAGAAGCGGAGCACGTTGCCCAGGTTGATGGACATGGAGGCGACGTTGAGGCCCGTGAAGTGCTCGGAGTCGAAGACTTCGTCGTCTATGGTCACTCGCGCGTGGGTCGGGGTGAACATGTGCTTAAAGTACTGCTTGTACCGGCGCGATACCCCGGGCATCTTCTTTAGCGGCGCCCAGGTCATGGGATAGGAGGAGAGCGTCTTGGCGATGACCGAGACGATGTTTTTGCCGGTGTGTTCGCCTTCTTCGTCCAGCTTGTCGAAGAAGCGCTGGCCGAGGCCGCCGGCGGTCACGGCAAAGCCCAGGGTCTTGAAGGGCTGCTCGGTTCCGTCTGCGTTCACTTCGATGCCCGTAATGCGCATGGAGTCCACTTCGCACTCCTCGATCTCGCGACCCGCGTTCAGGTCCTCTCGGAGGGCGTTGAGGATGGACTCGGCGTTGCCTTTGATGCCGACATTGTGAGCGACGAAGTCGATGGATCCGCCGTTGGTGGGCAGCGCCATGGGCAGCTCGAATCCCTTGCCGGCAAACTCGCTCTCCTCCAGCACCTCCATGCCCATGCGCAGCATCCAGTGCAGGGAGCCATCGCCACCGTCCGAAACCCAGTATTCAGCTTTGCGGCGCAAAAAGTCGCGCAGAACGGGCTTGATGGCCTCGGGGCTCGGCGTCTCATGCACGCTTCCGAGTCCGCCGACGACGGACTGCAGGATGGCGGCCCGATCGCGCTTGTTCTGGTTTTTCCGACTGTTAGGGTTCGTGATGACACCGATCAGCATAGAATCCGCTCCGATTGTGATGACGCGAGGCGTCAGTATGCAGGAACCAGACCACCGTGGACAGGGATGCCAAGTGGTTGAAATGGTTATTCTGGACAGGGCGAGAATGGAGGAACTGCGAAGAAAAATGCGCACTTCCAGCCGATAGGTGCCACCCTGGGGAGGCGCTGTCTGTTTCGTTTCAAGAATGCGGTTCTGGTTATTGGTATCGTGTTACATCTCTGAATGGGGGAGCGAAAAATCCCGTCTGTACCGGCGTGGGTCGTGCCATACTGCACCGACAAAGAGGAAATCATGAAGAACCCTGGAAGAGTGATTGTTGTGTTGGGCTCCGTTGGCCTGTTGGTGGGGCTGGGGACGGTGGAGGCGCGCGCCGACGGTCCCTGGACCTCTGGTGCGACCTGCGCGCAGCGGGTCAAGGCCGGCAAACGCCTCTCCCGTTCAGCCAAGGTGCTGCGGGTAGGGAGCTGGAACCTGAACGGCTTCCCGGACGGTGCTCCTGGGAAGCGTCGTCGTGGCGTCAAGCGCACGGACGTTGCCTGGGTGGCCTGCGCGGTGGCGTGGATGCAGCTCGACGTGGTGGCGCTCCAGGGCGTGAAGAATCACTGGCGGGCGCGTTCGGCCCTGGGCAAGGTTCTGCGCCAGCTCCGCAGGCTCACGGGCGCGCGGTGGAAGGTCAAGCTGGACAAGTGCCGTGGCACCCACCGCGACCACGTGGGGCTGCTGTGGAACACCAAGCGGGTCTCGGCCTCCAAGTTCCGGGTGGAGGAGTCCGTCAATCCGTACAAGCGGGCCTGCAGCAGCGGCCAGCGTCCGGGGCTGCGAGGCTACTTCAAGGCCCGGTTCGGTGGGCGGGTGGACTTTCACCTGCTGTCGGTGCAGCTCGCCACGGGCGGCGGCATGGGTCGCACCCTGCGCAAGCGTACGATCAACGGGATCCCGGCGGCCTATCGCTCTGGGTTGCGGTTGGTGCCGGACGCGGACATGATCGTTGCCGGAGACTTCCACACGGGAGCGTCTCCCTGGCTGTCGCGGGCCGTGGCGAGCCTCTCCACGCCTTTTTTGCTGACCCGGTCGAATCTACAGTGCACCGGCTATACGTCGAAGACCCGCCGGTCCTGGAGTCACTTCCTGGTGTCGAGGGACATGGTCGAGGTTTCGTCGAGCCGCCGGGCCCGGGTGGTGGGGTACTGCGCGAGGTCGCGCTGTTCGGTGCGGACGCCCAGCCCGGTTCCCGCGGCCTATACCTCCCTGTCACCGCACTGCCCGGTGATCCTGGATGTGTCCAACAGGGACGTGGACCCCAGGCGCCAGGAGCTCAACAATTGGGCCACCAAGACCTACACCTCCAAGGTGGACAAGTCCGGTCTACCGCGCAAGCTGAGCGCCACCATGATCAAGAAGGTGTTACGCAAGCTCAAGAGGCGGCTCTACCGGGCCTGCCGTCGTCACGGCAGCGGCGCCTATACGGTGACCATCATCGGCGCCACGGGTAAGGTGAAGGAGGTCAAAAAGGATGGCAAGGCGCCCACCTGTGCCCTGAAGGTCCTGCGTCGGGCGACCTTCCCCCGGTTCCAGGTCTCCGCGTTACAGATCCTCATGCCTGTTATCTGGTAGGTGAATCATGTCGAAAACTCAGCGACTCAACGACTACGCTGTGCGTTGGGATCCCAACGATCGCGGCGGTCATGTGGAGAGCTTCTTTCTTAAGGCCAACGATCCGGACGGCGACCGGGCGGTCTGGATCAAGTTCACCATCTACTCCCCCATCGGCGGCGTCCCCACCGTGGGGGAGGTCTGGGCCATCCTCTTTGACGGGGATGGGGAGCATGTGGCGGCCAAGGAGACCTATCCCATCTCCGAGATGCGTCTAGGGCCCGGGGACGTGGGCTTGGCCCTTTCGGACTGCTCCCTCGAGCCGGGCCACACCACCGGGGTGCTGCGCGCGCCCGACTCCACCGAGTTGCGTTGGGACCTGCGCTACGACTCCTCCGTGAATCCGCTCTACCCGCTCCCCATGGAGTGGATGTACACGGCGCCTTTCCCCAAGTTCAAGACGCTCTCGCCCACGGCCGACACCCGCTTCCATGGTTTTGTGGAGGTGGGCTCGACGCGGTTCGAGGTCACCGACTGGCCGGGCATGCAGGGACACAACTGGGGCCGCGCCCACGCCGAGCGTTACGCCTGGGCGCACTGCAACGTCTTCGACGACCCCGGCGACGCCAGCCAGGAAGGGGCCATCTTCGAGGGGTTCTCGGCGCGGATCAAGTTGGGCCCCATCACCACGCCGTTTTTGACGCTGGTCAAGCTCGTGCATCGGGGCATCACCTACGACTTCACCGACGTGACCTGCTGGCTGCGCGCCTCATCGACCCTCGAGCACACGTCCTGGGACTTTGTCTGCGTCAAGGGCCGCCAGCGCCTCATCGGCAGCCTCTGGACCACGCCGGACCGGATGGTCGGGCTCACCTACAGAAACCCCAACGGTGACCTCACCTACTGCCTCAACAGCAAGATCGCCCACTGCGAGCTGCGTCTGTTGGAGGACGGCGCCACCCGCATCAACCTCCGCTCCCACGCCAAGGCCGCCCTCGAAGTGGCCGTCAAAGAGACCGACCATCCCGTAAAGATGTACGTGTAGAGTCTCGCGATAGTATTGGGCAGGCAGGCTGGCGGGTCCGACGAGAACGTCATCGAGTCGGTGACGCTCACTTTCGACTTCTTCGAGCTGATTCAGCAGCATCCGGAATATTTGCTCTCCGGCGCACTTGTCAGCACCCTCGGTCACGATAAACGCGCTTGATAGCAAGCGTTCACTTGCGATGGGGCGCAGACATGAGTACCATGGGTCATGGTATCTGCGCAGGAGAGCAAGTAATGCGTTCCATGGATTTTTTCGACAAACACCTCGTCTTTACCCACGGCGAGTTCGTGTCTGCACACACGGCCACTGGTCGGAGTCCGAACACAAGCAACACCCTGCTCCGGAAGCATGTCGCCGCCGGCCGGATACTGAGAGTACGACGAGGCCTCTACGCCGTCGTTCCGCGTGGAGCTGATCCGCAGTCGGCTCCCGTGGATCCGTACCTCGTCGCGACCGCACTCGTCGACGACGCGGTGGTCGCCTACCACGCTGCGCTCCAGTTCCACGGGAAGGTCTACTCGGTGTCGCGCCGCTTCCACTACCTCACATGCGCGCGGGCGCGCCCCTACTCCTTTCGCGGGGCCGACTTCGTTCCGGTGCGTGTGCCCGCATCACTGCGAAACATTTCCGACCTCGGTGGCGGCGTCCGCGAGCATCCGCACGCGGGTGGGACCGCGCGAGTGACGACACTCGAGCGTGCGCTCGTCGATGTTTTCGACGCGCCGGACAAGGGAGCCGGATGGGAGGAGGTCTGGCGTTCACTCGAGCACGTGGAGTTCTTCGATCTCGACGCAGTCATCGACTACGTGGATAAGCTGGGTTCAGCCATCGCTGCGGCCCGGGTAGGTTTCTTCTTGGAGCAGCATCGCGACGCGCTCATGGCGGAGGACACACACCTCGATGCGATCGCGCAGCTCGGCCCCAATGAGCCGCGTTACTTCGATCCTGGACGCCAGTCTGGAAAGCTCTTGACGCGTTGGAACCTCGTCGTTCCGGAGCAGGTTCTGTCGCGGAGTTGGGGGGAGGTGATCTGATGGTGACCGAGACGGATCTTGTTCGTGCTGCAGCTGACACCGGGTTTATGATCGAAACCCTCGGGAAGGTGGAACGCCTGCTTGCGCTGCTTGAGGGGCTTCGAAGCCACCCCTTCCTCAAGGGGCGGGTGGCCTCATCCCAATGATCCGAGCCGACATCGCTCCGGCCCGGAGGCAGATCACGACGTGGACGCAGCAACTCGTCGCAGAGTGCAAGGATCTGTTGACCGTCGTGCTACCGCTGGAGGAGCCAGAGCGAAGATTTCTCGACGCGCTGAACGACCGCGGCGACATCGTCCCCGAGCTGTTGACGGACGATACACACCTGCAAGACCTGATTCGGGCCCATCCCGGGCTACTGTGGAAGGCGCTCAACGTCAAAAAGCACGTCGAGACGCCGACCGACGAAACAACCTGAGCACCGGAATCCACCCACAAAAAAGTGAATGAGCCCCAGAAGTGGCGCCGGGGAGGGGTTTTTACTTCCACATGGCGCCGAGGCGCTTGGCGAGGGCTGCGTGCTTTTTGTTGTCCTTGCACTTGATCATGACTTGCATCCGGCCGCGCATGAAGGCGCTCTTGGACCTGTCAGTCTTGATCAGTGTGGACTGCGCGGCCCTGACCGCGTCCCTGTTGGCCTTGACCATCTCGACGACTTTTTTCCATTTCGGCTTGTCGAGTAACGCCATCGCCGCGGCGGCGACCTTGTCGCAGTCCGGCATGACGGCGACCATGACCTTCGTGAGGTCCGCTTGCATCTGGAGCACCTGCTCCGCGCCCGCCTTGGCGTCGAATTGACCCATGGGCGCGGCCCGCATGGCGTCGTCCTTCATGGCGTCGTCCTTCATGCCGTCGCCCTTCATGCCGTCGCCCTTGGCGGGGTCCATGGCTGCGGTGGCCATTCCTGTTTCTTCCGAGGACTTGTTCGCCTCTTTCTTTTTGCAGGCCGTGAGGCCTAGGGCGCAGACGCAACAGAGTACGAGAACTTTCGACAGCATGGATTCCTCCGGGAAGGGGTTGCGTGAAAACGCAGCGAGTCTATCGGATGAAGACCCCGCCGTCGATTGGATTCACATGCGTCAGTCGCAAACGGATGGGTGTCAGTCGCAAACGGATGGGTGTTAGTCGCAAACGGATGGGTTGACTCCATTTTTGTACCCGCTGATAATCGGTGTTCGACTCAAACGTCAAGGAGGAGCGGGTGAGCGACGAGCGCCTTCGGACGACGGTTCCAGCGACGAGACCCTGGCCGCGCCTTCGGACGACGGCTCCATCGACGAGACCCTGGCCGCGCCGGGCGTTTCGTCGCCAGATATTAACGCCGACGCGGTAACCCTGGAAGCGGACGGGCGCTATACGACCCCGCCGGGACGCGCCAACCAGGAGATCGGGCGTGGGGGCATCGGGCGGGTGCTGGTGGTCATGGATCGGCACCTGGGGCGGGAGATCGCGGTGAAGGAGCTGCTCACGAGCGCTGAGCAGATCTCCGGGCCCAGGTCCGATTCGTCGTCCGGGCGGATGACGTCGCCCACCACGGCGCGGTTCCTGCGAGAGGCGCGAGTCACCGGCCAGCTCGAGCATCCGAACATCGTCCCGGTGTACGAGCTGGGGCAGCGCCCGGACGGCACCCTGTACTACGCCATGAAGCTGGTGCGGGGGCGGACCCTGTCGGCGGCGCTGGATCAGTGCGACTCCCTGGCCGAGCGGCTCGAGTTGTTGCCGCGGTATGTGGATCTGTGCCAGGCCATCGCCTACGCCCATAGTCGGGGCGTGATCCACCGGGACATCAAGACCGAGAACGTGATGCTCGGCGAGTTCGGCGAGACCGTGGTGCTCGACTGGGGGCTGGCCAAGGTCCGAGGGCAAGAGGACCTGCGGGAGCAGGACCTCCAGCGCGAGATCCAGCTCTATCGGTCGGCCGCCCAGGGCCATACCGTGGCCGGCGCGGCCATGGGCACGCCGGCCTACATGAGCCCGGAGCAGGCCCGGGGCGACCTGGAGTCCATCGACGAGCAGTCGGACGTGTGGTCCCTGGGGGCCGTGCTCTACGAGCTGCTCACGGGTCGCCCGCCGCACACGGGCCGCACAGTGCTCGAGGTGTTGCGGAAGGTCACCGATGAGCCCGTGACGCCGGTGCTCGAGCGTGCCTCCGGGGTGCCGCCGGAGCTGGCCGCCGTGGCGGAAAAAGCCCTGGTTCGGGAGCGCGCCAGGCGGTATGCCACTGCCCAGGAGCTGGCCCAGGAGGTCGAGGCTTTCCAGTCCGGCGCCCGGGTGAGCTCCTACGAATACAGCTCCTGGGAGCTGCTGAAGCGGTTCGTGCAGCGGAACAAGGCCCTCTCCGCAGCCACGGCAGTGCTGGTGTTGGTCCTGGCGGTGGCCACGGGGTTGGTATACCAGGCCTACCGCAAGGCGGAGACAGCGCGCACGGGGGAGGTTCAGTCCCGCAAGGCCGAGAAGAAGGCCCGAGAGCTCGCCCAGAGCAAGGCGCGGGAGGCGCACCTGCATTTGGCGGTGGCCTTCCAGGAGAAAGCGGACCGGCTCCTGGCGAACCACAGCTACTCCTCCGCCCGGATCTTCGCGGCCGCGTCGTTGCTAAACAATCCCGGGAACCCGCATGGCCCGTACTACCGCAAGGGGCTGCCCAACAAGGAGCTTCAGACAGCCCGGGACGGTATCGTGGCGGCGCAGTCGGCGCTGTTCACCGCGCACATGTACCAGGCCTTCCACCTCAAGCGAAGGCTCAAGCCCACTCCCCGAGGGGACATCCGGTCCGTGGCGTTCTTCCCGGACGGCAAGCGGCTTGTCACTACGTCCAGTGCAGGGAGAATCCACCTCTGGTCCGTCCCCGAGGGCAAGGAACTGGGAGCGATCCAGACAGGGACCCGTATCAAGAATATCGCCGTGTCGCCGGACGGACGTCTGGTGGCCGGGGTTGGCGTGGACGGGAAGGCCCGGCTGTGGGACGTCAAGACCCGCAAGCTCCGGACCATCCTACCCGGCCACCGCGGGGGGGGCCACGGGGGTGGCCTTTTCGCCGGACGGACAGACCCTTGTCACCAGTGGCATGGATCACTATGCCCGGCTCTGGAGCGTGAGCTCCGGCAAGGAGCTCGCCGCCCTCCGCCACTTTGGCACCCAGGTCTGGGCGGTGGCTTTCTCCCCGGACGGTGCCCTGGTGGCCACCACCTCCTGGAAGGGATCGCCCAGCCTGGTAACCCTGTGGGACGTCAAGACCCGCAGCGCCGTGGCCCGCATGGCCGGTCACATGGGCCCCGCCTGGACGGTGGCTTTTTCTCCGGACGGCAAGGAGCTGGCCACCGGCGGCGTCGACAAGTCCGTACGGATCTGGTCGGTGACCCAGAAAAGGCAGATCGCCAACATGAAGCACCACCGTGGAGACGTGACCCGGGTGGTGTTTGCCCCCCGGGGGCCGTTTCTGATCTCGACCAGTGTGGATCGGAGCGTGGCCCTTTGGCTGCGCCCCCTGGAGTCGGTCGTCGCCAGTCACCGGGCGCACCGCAATCACATCTGGTCCGTGGCCGTCTCCCCGGACGGTGGCCGAATCGCCACCGGAAGCTTGGACGGGGAAGCCCGCCTCTGGGAGCTCAAGCCCAACGGCCGGGTGAAGAAGCTTTACTCCATGGACAGCCCGCTGTTTCTGTTGCGCTACTCGCGCGATGGCGAACACCTGCTGGCCACCGCGGGCAAAGACGTGAAGCTCTTCTCGCCGCTTTTGCAGCTCCCCGCGGGACGGCTCCAGGGTCATACGAATTGGGTCACGCGTCTGGCCGTGTCGCCCAAGGGGCGCTGGGTGGCCACGGCCAGCCAGGACACCACGGCGCGGCTCTGGGACCTCACCACCCGCCGGTGCGTCGCCGTGCTCAAGGGCCACCCCGGACAGGTTCGAGACGTGGCGTTCTCACCGGACGGGAAGCTGGTTGCCACCGCCGGAGCAGACCCGCTGATCCGCCTGTGGACGGTGCCGGAGGGCAAGGGGGCCGGTGTGCTCAAGGGTCACAAAAAGCAGGTCCTGAGGGTGGCCTTCTCCCAGAGCGGTAAGTGGCTGGCGTCCACGGGTAGCGATGGCGAGATCCGCGTCTGGCGACTGGCGGATCGTAAGGCCATCGCCACCATCAGGACCCGCCGGGTGCACTATCTGGTCGCCTTTGCGCGCAACGATCGCTGGCTGCTCACCGCGGCGCAACGGGGAACCATCAACGCCTGGGATCCGGGCACCGGACTTCGCCTCCGGGTGCTCGAGGGCCACACCAGCGAGATCCTGCAATTGCACCTCACGCCGGATCGGCGCCTGATGATCACCAGCGGCAGGGACAACCGCGTGATCATCTGGGACCTGCGCACCGGCCGTCCGCTGCAGTCCATGCGGTACGACATGCAGCCCATGGACGCGGACCTGCGTCCTGACGGCAAGGGTTTCTCGGTCAACCTGGGGGTCCCCGTGCACATGTATCCCTTTGAGCCGACCCTGTGGAAAAGAGACCCGGAGAAGCTGCTCAGAGACGCCCAGCGAGTCGCCGATCAGCAGCTACACCAGTTCCGTTTGAAGGCGCGTAGATAGTCGAGCGAGCCGCGGGCGGTCGGGTTTGGGCGATGACCCAGGCAGTCATCGCCGGGCTATTTTATTGTGGTGTGCTTGATGCCGTGCAGATAACGCACCGCTCGGTTGCCGATTCGGACGGGGCAGACCGAGAACATGAGGGTCGAGTTGGACCTCACGATTGCGCCGACCTTGTCCCCTCGCAGCACCACTCCGGCCAGGTCCAGGTTGCCGCCTATGACCTCGAGGGGAACGGGCGCTTCCAGTCGGGAGGCGGTGATGGAGACATGGGATGCGTTCACTCGTAGCGCGGTTGCCGTGGACCGGATGTGGGTGTTGACGATGGTCGCCTCGGAGTGGTCGATGCGCACCTCGGTGGCTGTGACGTTCATGAGCTTGACCTGCGTACAGCGCCGAAGGTGGATGGACCGATAGGGGCCGGTGAAGGTGACTCCGCGTTTGCCGTCGCAGACACCGATGCGGGTGGACGGCGCCGGGGGCGGTGGCGGCGGGGGCGGTGGCGGTGGCGCCGGGGGCGAAGCGAGGTCTTGTAGCAGCAGTCGCTGGAGGACCTCCTTTTTGTCCTGCATGGGGGAGTGGCCCGCGCCCGGGATCAGCACCAGATGCGCACGGCCCAACAGCGCAGCGAGGACCCGCCCGGTGCGTACAGGCGCGATGGGATCCCGGTCGCCCCAGAAGATTGTCGTGGGGACACCGATCCTTTCGAGCACGGGACCGAAGTTGGTGTTCATCAGCGAGAGGCCGGCGATGAGGTTCGCGTCGGATTGAAACGCGATCTTGCGAAAAGTCGCGCTCCCGAGCAGCCCGTCCAGGGTGGCGGGGAGCCGCTTGCTCTCAAAGAGCCCGAGGGTGTGGGACATGAGCCCCTGCATGGCTCCCAGGGGCTTTTCGAAGATGGTCTGGGCCGTCTGGGCCCAGGCCGAAGTGGGCCGCAGACTGGCCAGATACTGCGTTAGCACCTTTCGGTGCAGGATGCCGGCTACGTTGATCAGCACGAGGCGTCGTAGGGATTTGGGGTGGTCCGCGGCGACCTGCAGGCAGACCCCGCCGCCCAGGGAGTGGCCCACCAGCGTCACCTTGCCGTGTCCGTATCGCTTCACGACCCAGTGTACAAACCGTGACAGCGTCACCGGGGAGTAGAGGCGGTTCTGCTTCGAGGACCGCCCGAAACCGGGAAGATCCACCGCGACCACATGATATCGCCGAGCCAGCGCGACGATCAGGTCGTCCCAGATGCGGGCCGCCAGGGAGCCCACCCCGTGGACGAGCACCACG
This sequence comes from Deltaproteobacteria bacterium, assembly GCA_029938605.1. Taxonomy (GTDB): domain Bacteria; phylum Myxococcota_A; class Polyangia; order HGW-17; family JAJRWW01; genus JAJRWW01. Next base: position 13,940 of record JAOZUO010000181.1, read on the forward strand.
GTTTGCCTATGCTGTCTGCCGGCCTGATAGACAAACGCCTCTCCCCCGAACACCGGCTCGGCCACAACCTCTGCCTGTCCCCCGGTGACCCGGGGCAGCGCAACCCGAGCAGCGGTCGTCCCGCGGTCCCCGGTCTCGCCCCCGCCCCCACATCCTATGGCGCATCCTATGGCGCAGACGCAGGCGCAGGCCACAAGAGCCAACGACGAAGGAAATGCGACCAGTTTCGAGCATTGCCCAGACACTGCACGGACCTCCTGGCAGTGATGAGAAGAAACGACCCCGCAAGGATACCCAAGAACCCGGGACTTGCCCCTATTTTTTTGGGGGGAGGCCGAGGCGTTGGGGGCTATTCCGGTGTTTCCGGCATGCTGAGCAGGAATCGCCACGCAGGGATGACCTCAATCATACCGCTGCTGACCTCTATATTTTCGCTCTCGCCGTGGGTGATGATCTTGCCGGCGTCCAGATTCTGCTCTGCCATGGCCGCGGCCAACGCGGTGATCTCTCTTTTCCTGGTCTCTGGCTGGACCAGGGACTCGCAGACCTGGACCAGCGTCCGGGAGCGATCCCGTGTCTGCATGATGAAATCCACCTCCTGTCCGCCGCGTGTCTTGTAGTAGTAGATTTCGGGAAACACTCGCCTCAGAGCCATGAACACCAGGTTCTCCAGCAGATGTCCGGAATTGACGAGCACGCCGGAGGCCACCGACGTGACAAGCGAATGGTCAACACAGTAAATTTTCTTCGGGTTGGTGTTACTACGTGCCAGCGAGGCGTCGAAAATCCTCACGGTATAGAGAAAATATGCATCCTCGAACCACTCGAGAAAGCTCGAGACTGTCGACTTGGGCGCTTTGTGCCCCAACGCGTGCAGGTATCCGGTGAGCCTGTTGACAGTGTAGAGCGAAGCCGTGTTGTCCACCAGTCTGTGGGCGAGGTCTGTCAGGGCCTTGGGATGGGAAACATCGTGGCGCTCGATCAGGTCTCGAAACAGCACGGCGCGAAAGTACTCTTGATGGACTTTGATTCGAAGATGCGCGTCAAGACCGACCACCTCGGGGAAGCCTCCTGTCTCCCAATATCCACCAAATGCCTTTTGGATGAGTAGCCGCCGCTTTGTCGACCAGGGGCCCGCGCTCTTGATCTGACGGTAGTCCAGATATTCACGGAACGAGAACGGAAAAATCTCCCATGACAACGCCCTGCCGCGCATCTGGGTAGCAACTTCCTTCGACAGCATCTGGGCGGACGAGCCCGTGATGTAGACCTCGCATTTCTCCGTGCGCATCAGACGATCCACAAAGGGTTCCCACCCGGGGACGGCTTGGATTTCGTCGAAAAAGCAATAGACCGTCTCCGTGTTTTTCTTCTCGGGGTAGAGCGAATAGTAGGCCTCCGTGATCGTTGCGAGACCTTCACGGCGCAGCCTGTGGAGACGGTCGTCGAAGAAATTCAGGTACAGGATGTTCTCTCGAGCGACTCCATCCCGTAACAGTCGCTCGATACCCTGGAACAGGGTGGTAGACTTGCCACTCCGACGAACTCCAATGAACACGGTGGCTTTACCAGAAACCACCGCTGTTCTCAGGTGACGAGGAACACCCGTTTCAAGAGGAAGCTCCTGAAAATCCAAGATAATTGACTTGACGACCTCAATCATGAACAGTCACCCGGAAAGCTACATGCCCAGTTTCGTTGCCAACTGGTAATATTTATTACCGGATATGCCGGTTTCTGTCAAGGATGACTC
>JAOZUO010000182.1:0-5057 GCA_029938605.1 Deltaproteobacteria bacterium
TGGTGGCCCTGGTGGCCGTGGGGTGGGTTGGCGAGGCGCGGGCCGATACGATCATCGCCGGCGGCAATATCATCAACCAGACGTGGTCGCCTGCCGGGAGCCCGTACATCATCAACGGGGACATCACCATCCCCACGACGTCGTTTCTGGACATTCTGCCAGGCACGGAGGTGCGCGCCTCCACTTCGGACGGGCAGGGCTCCGGGGTGAACACCAGCGAGGTGGAGATCATCGTGGAGGGCACCCTGACGGTGACCGGCACCGCGGCGCTCCCGGTGGTGATCCGCGGGACGTCGACGAGCGCCGGCAGCTGGTACGGCATCCGGGTGCTCGCGGGTGCGGTTGGTGCCACCTTCGTCCACACCACCGTCCGGCACGCGCAGTACGGTGTCCGGAACGCGGCCCCGGGCGGTGTGTTCTCCATGATTGACTCCACGGTCGAGACCACGTCCCAGAACGGCATCTACCTCTCGGATGGGGACGTGGATCTGACCCGGATAACCCTGACCAACTGTGGGGGCACCCCCCTGTACGTGACGAGCACGGCGCGCGTCGATCTGACCAACAGCTTTGTGGTCAACAACAGCGGCGAGGTTGGGATGTACGTGACCTCGTCGAACGCCACGGCGTCCACCGCGGATCGCTGCATTTTCTACGGCAACAGCTACGGCGTCTACACCTCGGGTGCCTCGGCGAGGGTGACGGTCACCAACAGTAACATCACGAACAACACCTACGGTCTTTACGAGAACTCGGGCACGCTCGATGTGCTCTACTCCAACATCTGGGGCAATAGTACGAACACTTCTGGAGTCACCCTGGGCACCGGATGCCTCAGCTCGAACCCGTTGTACGTGTCTTCGAGCAACTGGCGCCTGACTTCAAACTCGCCGTCCCGGTTTGCCGCCGATGACGGCAGCGACCTCGGTCCCCTGCCGTACACGTCGAATCCTACCAACGGCCTGCACGGCGTGCTCTGGTCCAGCGTGCACCTGGACACGTCCGCAAGCCCGTATACGATCGGCGGAGATCTGAAGCTACCGGTGGGCGTGACGCTGACTGTCGATCCCGGATACTGAAGCTGACCAACTGCGGCGGCACCCCGCTCTACGTCACCGGGACGAGCCAGGTGACGGTGACCAACGCGCTGGTGGTGAACAATAGCGGTGAGGTCGGCATCTACGTTACCTCCAGTGCTGGTGGGAGCACAGTGACCAACTCGACGCTGTACGGCAACAGCTATGGAGTGTACACGACGGGCTCGAGCGCTGCGATCACGGTCAGGAACTGTATTGTCACGAACAACACCTACGGTCTTTACGAGAACTCGGGCACGCTCGATGTGGTCTACTCCAACATCTGGGGCAACAGCACGAACACCTCCGGCGTTACCCTCGGCGCGGGCTGCATCTCGGCCAATCCGCTTTACGTGAACGCCGGGGGCGGGAATTTCCGGCTGCAGTCCACCAGCACGTCCATCGACGCTGGGACCGCCACCGGCGCGCCGGGCCACGACTACGACGGCGTGGGGCGTCCGCTGGACGGGGACGGGCTGAACTCCGCCGAGTTCGACATGGGCGCCCACGAGTTCGTGCTGGTGGCCTTCTGCGGCGACGGCGTGCTGTCGACTGGCGAGACGTGTGACGAGGGCGCCTTCAACGGCACCTACGGCCACTGCCTGGCGGACTGCTCCGGTCCGGGCCCCTACTGCGGCGATTCCAACGCGGACACGTCGGACGAGGACTGCGACGACGGGAACTTGGACAATGGCGACTCCTGTACCAATGCCTGCGTGAACGCCGTGTGCGGAGACGGCTACTTGTGGGTCGGCGTGGAACAGTGCGATGACGGCAATTCCGTGGACACGGACAACTGCTCGAACATCTGCGAGCTACCTTTGTGCGGGGACGGCTTCGTGCAGGTGGGCGAGGAGTGCGATGACGGGAACTCCGACAGCAGCGACGCTTGCACGAATGCCTGCATGCACGCGGTGTGCGGGGACGGGTATGTCCGCATCGGGGTAGAGGAGTGCGACGACGGCAACACCATCGACACAGACAGCTGCACCAACGCCTGCACGGTCGGAGGCGGCTGCGGGGACGGGGTGGTGCAGGCCGGGGAGGAGTGTGACGATGGCAACACGGACAACACCGACGACTGCGTGGCGGGCTGCCTGGACGCGGTGTGCGGGGATGGGTACGTGTACACCGGGGTGGAGGAGTGCGACGATGCGAACATGGACAACACCGACTCCTGCGTATCGGGCTGCCTGAGCGCCTCGTGTGGAGACGGCTTCGTGCGGGCCGGGGTGGAGGCGTGTGATGACGGCAACGTCGACCCGGACGACGGCTGCCGGAACGACTGCAGCTTGCCCACGTGTGGCGACGGCGTCGTGCAGGCTGGGGAGCCCTGCGACGACGGCAACAGTTCGAACAGCGATGACTGCCTGAACACGTGCTTGAACGCGTCTTGCGGGGACGGGTTCATCATGGCCGGGTCGGAGATCTGTGACGACGGCAACCAGGACAACACGGACTCCTGCCTGGTGACCTGTGAGGCCGCGTCCTGCGGGGACGGCTACCTGCAGGCCGGGGTGGAGGCGTGCGACGACGGCAACACGGACAACACCGACGGCTGCATCGTCGGGTGTCAGCTCGCCAGCTGCGGAGACGGCTTTGTGCAGGCCGGGGCGGAGCAGTGCGACGATGGCAACGGCAGCAACACTGACGACTGCGCCGACTGCGCCAGCGCGTACTGCGGTGACGGCTACGTGCAGTCCGGCATCGAAGGGTGCGACGACGGCAACGACGTGGACGACGACGAGTGCCCGAACGACTGCCTGCTGCCCAACTGCGGTGACGGCGTGATTCAGGCCCCCGAGGCGTGCGATGACGGCAACACCTCGAATAACGACGACTGCCTGAGCACCTGTGCGTTGTCCCGCTGCGGGGACGGCTTCGTGCAGTCCGGGGTGGAGGAGTGCGACGACGGCAACACCGACCCGGGCGACGGCTGCTCCAGCGGGTGCACGCTTGAGGAGACCACACCGCCCACGGCCGAAGACAGCGGCTGCGGTTGCCAGTCCACATCCGGCCCCGGCCCCGTCGGCTTCCTGCCCTGGATCCTGCTCGGGCTGTTCCTGATCCGGCGACGCGTCGTGTGCCAATAATGGCTCCACTGGAAACCAGGGCTGTTTTGCATTCCCGTTACTGACACGGGCGAAAACACGGGCGAAAACACGGGCGATAGCGCGGACTACTCGTCCAGTAGGTCCAGGGTGCAGAGGCCGCACTCGCCGGTTTCCTCGTCCCACAGGTGCAGGGAGTTGCCCAGGCAGCGATCGAATGAGTCACAGTCGGCACAGGGCCCGCGGCGCAGCCAATTGCGATCTCGATGTGGCCTGAATCCGTTCTGCCAGATTTGCTTCAGGGGATTTTGCCGGATGTTCCCCTGCACCAGCTGACGGCTGATGTTGGGACACGCGGCCACGGCTCCGTCATGAAGCACCGAGGCCACGGAGATCCCCGCGCGGCAGAAGTAGGGCTCGTTGCGTACCGCGCGGTCCCAGGCCTCGGGGAGGTACCCCTCGCAGGACAGATCGATGCGTGTGATCCGGTCCTCGGAGCGCGCCGATTCGATGAACCGCAAGAGCGCTCTGAACTCGGCAGGGGCAAACAGCAGCTCTCGATTTTGGGCCGCGCGCCCCTTCGCGAAGATCGGAAACAGCCGCCATCCCGGCACGCCGAGGTCCTGTAGCAGACGATGAATCCGAGGCAGCTCATGCAGGTTCCCCGGGTGCACGCACGTCACCACGTCCCAGTGCTGGGGTACCACCCGGGACAGGTGTCTCATCCCGTCCACGGCCCGCTCAAACGCCCCAGTCCGTCCTCGGAGCCAGTCGTGTTGCTCTTGTAGGCCGTCGAGGCTCACCGTCACCGTGCGCATACCCCGATCCCGCAAGCCCTTCACGCGGGCCTCGGACAGGAGCCAACCATTGGTCACCAGGCCCCAAGGGATCTGGTGGCCGGCGAGGCGCTCCAGGATCCGATCCAACTCGGGGTGGCACAGCGGCTCTCCACCGGTGAGCACCACGGCGAGGCCTCGAGGATCGAAGTCACGAGCCACCTGGTCGCAGACTCCGATCCACTCATCGGTGCTCAGCTCTCCGGGCAGCCCTTGGCGCCCACAGTCCGAGCCGCAATGACGACAAGCGAGATTGCAGCGCATGGTGATCTCGAAAAATAGATACCGCAGCGGATGGACGTCGGTCTCCAACCACCGATACAGCGGGTGCAACCGCCTACGCAAAGCCGTGGCTACGGGCCCCTCTGGGCGCGTCCATTTACGCAGGGACGCCACGGATCAATTCGTCGGGTTCAGGGAGATGTTGTTTTCGTCAGAAATGGAGGGGTTGTCGATCTGCGTGGCGTCGTAGGTCCCGTTGGTGGCGCCGTCGACATCGACAAACTCCAGCGATTCACAGTCGTGGCTCTCCGAAATATTGTACATGCCCTGAGAGCCGGTCGTGGTGCTGGCGATGGTCTGTCCGCCGTTGACGCAGTCCACCTGAATGCCCTCGATGGTCTGACCAGTGTCAGAGTCGCGGACCTGGCCGTACCAGGAGTAGCTCATACCGTAGGCACAGGCGATGAGTACGCCGCTGGCGGCGCCGATTGCCCCCAGGGCTAATCGTTTGAGAATCTTCATGACAAACCCCTTCCTAACCTATTTACATGCAGAAACATTCGGAATACCAGAAGTTGCAGCCCAGTGTGCCGCTCTGGTAGGTAGATGTCGGAACCAAGGCGCAAGCGTTGTTGGGCAAGTCGATGTGAATACCCCCCTGGCACTGGTAATGGAAGACAGGCATATTTCCGGAAGGGAGACATACACGGCTATCATCTGCACACACGGTGTCGCAGGAGATGGTATAGCCACTTAAGAGCGTGACTCCCGATGCGGCGTCTGGCGAGCTCGCATCGCCTTGGGCGGCGTCGGTTATCGCGGCGTCGGTTATCGCGGCGTCGGTTATCGCGGCGTCGGTTATCGCGGCGTCG
>JAOZUO010000182.1:5157-15637 GCA_029938605.1 Deltaproteobacteria bacterium
CGCGGCGTCGGTTATCGCGGCGTCGGTTATCGCGGCGTCGGTTATCGCGGCGTCGGTTATCGCGGCGTCGTCGAAGAGGCCAGAGTCAGACTGCGTGGTGGCATCGGGCGCGGGCTCAACGGCGTCACTTCCGCAGGCGACGAAGCCAAGAGTGAGCGAAGATACAAACACGAAGCGCAAGAGAACGAACGGCGTTGGCATTAGATTTCCTCCGAATGTGAAAGGTGAAATGTACTGCAGCAGCTTGGACAGAGGAAGTGGATTCGAAGGATTCGGCTTGGCCCTCCGTTGGATTATCGTCTCCACCGGCCTAAGGCGTGACGAGTAACTCACTGGAATTGCTTCTTCCGAAAGTACCTAAAAAGGTGCTGCAAACCGCTACTTCTTCTGACAGGATTGGTCAAACTGTGTTAGCTCAGAAACAGCGATAGATCCCAAGCAGTGGAGGGTACGAGATGAAAAAGGTAGCGGTAGTTGGCTGTGGTACGTACATGGAGAGCGGTTACGGTTGCCCTGGCGAATGGCGATGTCTGAAGGCGGCGGCCCTGGGAGAGGGGACCTTCGATGAGCCATCCACCGTGGTCTCCTTTGTCACCTGTGAGTGTCCGGGCCGGGCCGTGGTTCCCAACCTGGGCATGGCCGCCAAGCTGTCGGAGATGAAGCCGGACAAGATCTACTTCAGCACCTGCCTGACCAAGGGACAGCCGGCCTGTCCCTACTTTACGCCCGAGGAGCTCGCGAAAATCGTGCAGGATAAGACAGGCGTCCAGGTGACCCTGGGCACGCACGATTATCACTGAGCGGTGATTGCAGCGGCGCCTTCAGCGGCGCCTTTAGCGGCGCTTTCGGGCGCGACTGCACTGTTGTGAATTTGTACATGATGCAATATACGACAGTGTCTCCCGTGACAGTGGTTCTCTAACATACTTGAATTGTAGTGTTTAGGTGGGGCGGAGCGCTGCGGCGGTTTTGGTATGGGGGTTGCAACTTAGTTGGCGTGTTTGGATGTAGCGCGCCACTTTCGCAGTTGGCGCGAACGATTGGTGGTCGTATCGGCAGCGGGTAGGTGTTGGGTCTGCGTGGAGAGAGGCCGCTGTGGAGCGCTCGATGCGGTGTCGGTGTTGACGGCTTTTTGGGGCTGCGACATTCGCCCGTTGGGAAGACAATCGTGTCCATTTCTTACGTCGGTTGCTGCGGTCTGAGTGACATAGTCATGGAGACCGCAGTGGCCGGCGTGGTCTTTCTTTCTTGAGTCGATTCCACAGACATCAGCTGACAACCAGGGGTACTATGCGTCCGGGGTATTTTTCGTCCGGGGTACTATGCGTTCCGGGGCAATTATTCCTGCGGAGGTAGGCATGTCTGACGGTGGTGGTGTTTTTCATCTGAGCCCTTTGCCCAGCCACTGTGGGCTTTGCTTTCAAGCCTTGGGAGATACGTCGCCCAGCCTGGTGGGAGGGCTGCATCTTTGTGGGACCTGTGACGCCGGATCGGTGCGGGAACGACTCGAATTTCGAGGGTTTCAATTTTCGGAGACCGTGGAAGGGAGTACCACTAGCGTCGGCGCAACGGGGTTGGGGTTGGGGTTAGTATCGCACGGGTCGCGCACGCACGGGGAGTCGTTCACCGTCGTGACCTCGCAAGTGCTCATGCAGCGAAAACTGCCCGTCAAGATCCGCTTCACCCCGGAGCGGGACGGCGGTAGCCTGCTGAGCCTGTTCCGTCGCGAGCTCCAGGTGGGAGATGAGCTGTTCGACAAATCAATCTACATCGAGAGCGAGCGTGACGAGGTCACCCAGAAGCTATTGTCCAGCCCAGGGCTGCAATCGGCTGTGATGGAGGTGGTTTTCGACACCGGCAGGCTGGGCATTGCCGGTCATACCATCTGGACCCAGGGGTTCTTTAGCGGCGGTGAGGTGGCCAACGCCGCCGGTATCCGGCGCGCCCTCGCGGTCGTCACCCACTTCCTGGACCTCTTTTGCCAACACCTCGAGCGTCCCAACGAGGTGGCCTGGCCCTGAGCACCGTCGTCTGCGACTAGAGCTCGCTGGCTACCGGTGGGTAACGTGTGTAGTGGCTGGTAACGGCAGTTGGCCCCGAATTACTACGGATAGAGCGTTAGCAGGTAGTCGTCCCAGTGGGTGTCTTGCGATAGGGCGTGGCTCTGGTAGTACGCCGGCATGCCGGGCCAGGTCTGGTGGAAGCGTGTGTTGGGGTGATAGATAGAGAGTCCGTAGGCCTCGTCAAAGTCGCCGGGGTCAGTCCGCACGAAGCTCAAGACCAGTTGACCATCGAGCAGGGTCATGATGTCCGCGCACACGGCATCGATGTCCGGGGCGTCCACCGCGCCGGTGAGATCGTCACAGAAGTCGTAGAGATCCAGGTAGGCGAGGTCGTAGCTGGCATACAGGGGATCGCCCGCGGACTGGGTGTTTGCGGCTACGTTGATCACAATGTCGCGCTCGGTGTTCCCCAGTTCGGTGTACGTGATAAGAGCCTGGCCAAGCTGATCCAGCAGATCGCCCATGGCCGTGGCGTGGCGGGTGTTCACGGCAGAGTAGACCACGTTGAATCCCTGGTTTGCCCATTCCTCGAAGCCATCCACTGTGGCTTGGGCCAGATCTTGTGTGGTCATGTCCTCGTGGCCCTTGAGTACCTGGAGGGGGTTGACCGCGCAGCCCACAGTGGTCTCTCCGGCCACGAACCAGCGAATGACGTGGCGCCACTCGTAAGCGTTTTCGAACATGCCGTTCAGGCAGGTGCACAAGTAGAAGAGGTCCACCTGCCGGCCGGTGAGGTTGGTCAGGTAGCCCAGCACGGTGGCTACATCGGCGGGGGTGAGCCCGTCGCCGCCGGAGGTGTCATCGTATCCCAGGGTTCCCTCAGGCAGGGATACTCCGCCCCCATGGCCCCAGTAGTCGATTACGTAGCGCTGTCCGGGGTGGTTGAGCACGACCCAGTCAAAGAAGTCCTCGTAGGTGGAGATGACGTCCATTTGCAGCTCGGGCTGGTGGATCAGGGTGGTGTCCGCCCCCGACTCCACAGCCGCATAGATCGAGCCACCGTCGCCGTAGGCGTCACCGAGTAAGACCAGAGTCATGTTCTCGTCTGCGCCGTACAATTCCAGACCCCAGGTCAGGTGGCTATCAATGAGCTTGGTCAGCTCATCGGCCGGGGATCCCTCCCCCCCCCAGACGCCGTCGTAGTCTACGATCCGGATGTAGGTCCATAGGGGGAGCGCGCTGTCCAAAGTGACGGGAGCGCTCTGGTCTGTGCCGCGGGTTGCGCGAAGGCGGTAGTGGTAGCCGGCGCCGGGAGAGAAGGCCTGATCGAGGTACTCGGTGGTGTCTGGATCGAGCTCGGCCAGCGTGGTGTAGTCGTTCTCGGTGTCTGCTCTGCGCTCGAGGAGGTAGTGAGATTCGTCGTCGTTGGGATCCTCCCATCTGAGCTGGTAGTCGCCGCCCACGTGCAGCCCGTGGAGCTCCTTTGGGGGCAGCAGCGGGGGGAGGGAGGGGGAGAAGCACTGGCCGCCCACGCAGGTCTGGTCCGGGTCGCAGACCCGTTCACAGTCGCCGCAGTGCTCCGGATCGGTCTGTAGATCCACGCACTCGTCGATTCCGCACAGGGTCTGGCTCGGGTTGGGGCAGGTTTGCCCGTGATCGTCGTCGTCGCCGCAGCCGCTGCTGATTACCCCGACGACAGAAAGGGCGACGGCGATGGCGACGGCGAGATTTGTACGATAGTTGATCATATGGTGTCTCCAGTGGGACTCAGTTATCCTCTATGTCACCTTAGCAGAGTGGGGTGCGACGGCGGGAGCGATTTCTCTGGAGGCCCAGGCCCAGGCCCAGGAGCAGGAACCAGAGCGCCAGGCTGCTCTTGGAGGCGTCTGTGGACATTGCGCAGGAGCATCCTGTGTCCTTGGGTTCGATGACTGCCGGGGCGATCAGGGTGACGGCTCCGGTGAGGGTGTCAGAGAGGGTATTGGGGTTGGTTACGGTCACGGCGACGGGGCCTGGTACGGCCTCGGCGGCTACGGTGAGGTCCACCGACAGGGTGGATTCGTCGATGAAGGTCACGGAGGTGACCAGGACATCGGCGGAGTCGAAGGCCACCTGGGCGCCGTCGGCGAAGTCCGCGCCGTTTACCCAGACGTGGTGGTCGGTGCCCGAGAGCAGCTCGGCGGGATCCACGTCCGTGATCTGAGGCGGCACCGAGGTGGCCACCTCCTCGAGGTCGTAGTAGAAGGTCGCGCCGGCGGCGCAGTCCGGGAAGTCGGGGTCAGCGTTCCCTTGTCCCAGATTGCTGACAATGAACACGGCTTGATCGTATCCGGTGAGCTGCTCAATGGTCAGCTCACCGGTGGACTGAGCGTCCAGCGTCACGGTCTGCACATCTGCGGTTCCATCCGGCAGTAGCAGCAGGACGTCCACGTTCCAGGTAGCCGCAGAGTCGCCAGTAAAGGCGAATCGCACCCCATGTTCGTCATCTATCCCGTTGAGGTCCAGCGAAAGATATACCGACCCATATTCATTGGGTAGATTGTTGGGGACTTCTGTGTTCAGGGGAAGAGCAGCGAGCGTCCACTCGCTTTCTATTGCGATTTCCCCGCCGCCCCAGAGGTCTCCGAAGAGAAAGTGCTCCCCGTCGTGGCGTACGCCTACGAAGTACCGCCACTCGGCAAACAGAATGAAGGCCTCATCGAGCGTGGTGCTGCCCAGCACCGTCTCAATGGCGTCGAACAGGGTGGGCTGGTTGGGGACATCCATGGTGATCCCCATCCCGCCCACGGTCACTGTCCCGTTCTGCCTGGCGGCTTCCCAGATGTTGGACAGGAGCGTTCCGTCGTTGCTACCGTACTGCTCCTCCAAAAAGAGCATGAACAGGCCGGAACCGTATACATAATAGCCGAGCTCCTGAGTCATGAACATGCAGGAAAGACCGAGAAAGGGACTGCTTTGGAAGTCGGGCAGGCAGTACTGCACAAACAGCAGGTCTTCGGGATCGATGAGGACCTGCACTGCCGTGGCGGTGCTCTTGCGGGCGAAATAACCTTCGCCGCAATCATCGGCAAGCAGCATGTTCTTGTTCATTACGTGGCAGACGACCGATTTGAAGTACCAGGTGGGGGACAACGTAGTGACGATCGCGCGTGATGAACAGTCCGTCCATGGGGTGTTGGGGATGTCCCCGATGAACTCGAACTGATTGTGAGCTGCGTCGGGATCCAGAAATATCCGGATCCCGGGGGCTTGGTCGCCCGTGGCGTCCTCGGTGGTGGGGACGGTGAAGCCCATCTGCTCCACCTGGATCTCCCAGGAGGACTCGGCGTAGCCCAGCGCCTCCTCGGCTTTGGCCAGGCCGGCGCTGTTGGTGTAGTGGACGCGGATGGGGTAGAGGGTGGAGTTCACGAAGCCGTCCCATGCCGGCTCAGCAGACGCTGAGTGAAGAGGCATCGCCAGGGCGGCGATGACGAGGAGCGGAGCGATGAGCTTTCGAATCATGATAATAGCCTCCTGGCGGTTATTCAGACTGCGTTGAACGACGTCGTCGGATGTTGAACCAGGTCCCCAAGCCGAGCAGGAGCAGCAGCCACGGGCTGTGGTCACTTCCGGTGGAGCGGCAGCCGCAGCCCGGGCCGGGATCTACGGGTGTGGTGCCTCCATCGGGGCCGGCGTCCGGGAGCTCTTCGGGCGAAACAATGGTCACCAGGTTCGAACCCACACCGGCGGATCCGCCCGGGTTGGTGACGGTGACTGACCGGGGGCCGAGCTGGGCGTCCGGGGTTACGGTTACGCTGACCCGCAACTCCTGGTCGGAGACGAACTCTATGGACGTCACGACCGCGCGGTCCCCGGACAGGGACACTGCCAGGTCTGGGTCTTGCACGAAGCCTGTACCGAAGATCGACAGGCTCACGTCATGGGCACCCTGGGCGATGCGGTCGGGGCTCACGCCGGTCACGACGGGGGCCGGGACGTCGAGCTCGATGGAATAATAGTAGTCGCCCGGGGTCTTGAAAAGCCCGTCGGGGTCGTACCCCTCACCGCCGAGCTGGCACACCACGAGCACCGCTTCGTCCATACCGTTGACCTCCACCGCGACCCGGCCCAGGCCCGAGGCGTCCACGGTCAGCTCCGTGAATTCGGTGGGCTGGCCCGCGGTCACCTGCATGATGTTGACGAACCACTCGAGTGTGGAGTTTCCGCGGAAGGCGAACCGCACCGGGTACTGGGGGGCGTGGTCCACGTCGAGCACGATGTAGTTGCAGCCGTTGGGCAAAGGACGGGTGTTGTTGTCATCTGGAGCCGCGTCGCGTACGGGGAGTTGCAGGGTCGATAGGGTCGCGGTGCGCCAGACCTCCGAGTCCCACCACTCCCCGGCGTCGGGGAGATGCTGGCCGTCGTCGTCGCTGCCGATGAAGTAGCGGTACCCGGAGAAGGTCTTCACGGCCTCGGTCAGGCCGCCGGTGGGCTGAAGCATGGCGTCGAGGGCGTCGAAGTAGTCGGGCTCGTTCACCGGCCCGTTTTGCACCGTGCCTTCCCAGACCTGCCGGATCCATCGCGGGTCCTGGTTGCCGTATACGTAGGTCAAAAAGTACACCCACAAGGCACCGCCGTACTCGTAGACATCGGTGGGGGTCGCTTTGTACTCCAAGGGGCGCCAGGGCTGGGACTGGAAGTAGGGGAACATCGCCACCGTGTACATCCAGCCCTCAGGGAAGATCTCGGCCTCCACGTAGGAGGCGGTGTTCTCCATGAAGGCCACCTGCTCGCCGTAGTCCATGGCGCACTGGCAGGCGTGGTTGAACTCATGCACCACGGTGGTGTCCAGGTACACTCCGTCCAGGGTCGGATCGATGACGATATAGGTGTAGGCGTCGAGGTGGGGCGTGTCGTCATTTTCCAGGTACGGCGAGGTGTAGCCCGCCGCGCCCCCCGCGTCCTCGACGTAGAACCGATAGAGCACGGCGGTGGGCTCGATGGGGGGCTCCCAGAACCCCCAGTCCAGCACCTCGATCTGGTAGGCTAGTTCCGCGACCTCCATCACCCGCTGGGCCTTGGCCGCATGGCTGGGCAGCCCGTAGGAGACCCGAATGGGATACAGTGCCGTGGAGTCGATGGAATACGTGAGATCCGGCGGCGGAAGCAGCAGGTCGTGTAGCGGTCTCCGCAGCGCGGGCTCCACCCGGTCCAGGGATCGGAAGGCCTCCAGCATCACCCGGAAGTGGGAGCGGACACTGGGCTGAGCCCAGGGATGCGTCATGGACTGACCGCTTCGCGTGACCCCTGCGAAGCGCATTGGCAACAGGTGCGGCGCCTTCACCGCGGCGACCCGGTAAAAAAGACGCTGGCCCTCGCTGATGGCTCCGGACCTGTAGGCGTTGTCGATGTCTCGCAGGATGCTGTTCGCCCTGGAAGACCCCGGGATCAGGAGCAGCAGACCGAGCGACAGAAGCAGTATACGCATGGGTGGTCTCCGGTGGGACCATCGCCCGCCGATGGTCAATAAACTAGCAATGAGCAACTGGGGGGAGGCTACCTGCAATGTCCGCGCCAAGTGCACAGGGGATAATAAACTGACGGCGTAATGACGGGAAAAGCGGCTCTTGCGCCCTTTGTAATGTAGAGCTCGATCGACCTGTGTGCAACTACTGTTTCGCTTTACATGGTGGAAGGGGCCACGGTAGACTATGGGGAAGAGTTAACCAATTAACCTGAGGATTCCCAATGAAGAAGCTTGTACTGTCCGTGGGTGGGCTGATCGTGGCTCTGGTGATGGTGGCAGGGTGCGGCGACGACTCCACCGGGGACTGTACCCCGAACGACCACACCTCTTGCATGCAGGATGTCACCTATTGGATGGATTCCTGCGGCTCCCAGGGCACCGTGGCGGAGATTTGCGACTGCGGCTGCAACGTGGATTTCACGGGCTGTGACCAGAACTGTAGCTGCACGGTGGACTGCTCCGGCAGAGATTGCGGTGATGACGGCTGTGGCGGGAGCTGTGGCACCTGTACCACGGGTGAGGTCTGCACCACGGCTGGGCAGTGCATTGTCTGCACGCCGGACTGCGCGGGCAGGGAGTGCGGCGACAACGGCTGCGAGGGGATTTGTGGCACCTGTGATACGGGCGAGACCTGCAACACCGCGGGGCAGTGCGTAAGTTGCACGCCGGACTGCACGGGCAAAGACTGCGGCGATGATGGCTGCGGCGGGAGCTGCGGGGACTGCACCGGGTCCGACCAGTGCAGCGCCGCCGGCACGTGCGAGGCTGCCGTATCGGACACGCTCTCATTCGAATGCACTGTGCCCTATATTTTGGACGACGCCCAGGTGGCGGACATCAATTACATGACGTCGCATTTCAGCCACCTCATCCAGGAGTACTGCATCGTCGGCGCCTACGACGGCTTTGACATCAACGCCTTCCCTGAAAAGATGTTCTATGGCTCGCACGACGCCGGGAACACGCTCAAGCTTACGCAGATCAGCATGGGGGCGTCTCCGACCCTGGAGCCGCAGTGGTCCGTCAAGGTGGAGTTCACCCCGGATACGGACTTTGTTACGGGCGCCAGTTGGACCGCCGCGGTGGGGGGGCTCAACCCGCCGGAGGCCATTGTGGGGCTCATCCTTCATCTGGGTGGATCGAACGTCTGCCTCAAGGCCATCGGCACGACCGGAACGTTCAACGTCGTTAGCGCCGTGGACAGTACCGCGATAGAGGGCGGTAGCTTCACCTTGACGGGGCAGGTCCAGTTGACCGATCCCTGGGACTTCCTTGACTACTGCTCCAGCACGCCGCCAGAACTACCCTGCTGCTCCTGAGCCTTATGATCCACAATCGATTTTTTCACGCGCGATCGCTGGCGCAGGTGCTGGCGGTGCTGTTTGGCATGGTTGCCCTGGGTGGCGTGGCGGGTTGTACCGATCCCGATGGCTATGACTACCCGCCCAGTCTGGAGGCGGTGATCCCCCTGGACGGCCAGATAATGTTTCCGGTGGCCTTAGACGATCGCCCCGGCCACTTCCTGTTGGTGGTGGACACGGGGGCCTTCGCCACCACTGTGGATGAGCGGTTGGTGCGAGACCTGGAGAACGGCGTGGGCGTGGTCACCCTCGACTTCGGCAATGGGGTGCTCTTCGAGGACTTCCAGGTGTTCGCCGCCGACTTGTCGTTGGCCGAGAACTATATCGGGATCCCCATCCATGGGCTCATCGGCCAAGATGTTGTCCAGCAGATATACTTCGGCCTGGACTACCAGGCGTCCGAGGTCACCGCGGCGAGCTCCATTCCGGATCTGCCGCCCCCCGCCTTTGTGGATACCCCGGGGTTCGACGTTTCCTACGTCTTGGAGCAGCTCATGCCCGTGGTGGAGGTGGAGATCGGCGGGCAGACGGCCAGACTCATCGCCGATACGGGCTCGGGGGTGACCTTGCTCACGAAGTCCTTTGTGTCGCAGGCGCTGCAGGATACGGGCTTTGGCGGATACTTGTGGCACACCTCCTATGGCTCGGATCCGGGCACCATCGTCCGGTTGCCGACCCTGGGCTTGGGGGGCCACGAGGTGGCCGACACCTGGGCCGTGGTGGTGCCCGATGACTACCATCTCAAGGAGCTGTTGGAGTCCCTCGGAGTCTTCGTAGACGGCTTCTTGGGCTATCCCGTGTATCGCCGGTTCTACGTGGCGGTCCACGGTCCCCAGAGTAAGTATCGTCTCTACCCGTACGCCGAACTGTCCCATATTGATGCCTTCGAATGGGACCGACTGGGGCTGGAGGTCCGTCGGGAGGACGACCTCGTTCGGGTGGACATGGTCTTCGACCCCTCGGACGCCAGCGCCATGGGCGTCACGGTGGACGACGTGCTTATCAGCGTCGATCAGGAGCCGGTGATTGACCTGCCCCTAGACGAGGTGCGGCTCTTGCTGCGGGGTATGCCTGGTGACGTCAAGACCCTGGAGTTGGAGCGTGCGGGTGCGCCCGTTACCCTGCAGGTGGCGGTGAATCGGCTACTGCCGCCATTGAACTGATTACCGCGTGGAACGGATCCCCGCGCCGCGGCAAAAGGTGGGAGGGAAAATCAGATGTCATCAAGACTGCTTAACCCACGACTGGGCAATCCACGACTGCTCACTCTGGGCTTGGTTTGCTGCCTTTGGGCCACGACCGGGCTCGTGACCGCCGGCTGTGACGAGGACCCCAAGCCCTCTTGCGGCGACGGCGTCCTCGACAGCGGCGAGGAGTGCGACGGCGAGGACCTCGGCGGGACCTCCTGCGAGGACGAGGGCTTCACGGGGGGGGGCATCTCTTGCACCCAGACCTGCGAGCTCGAGACGTACTTCTGTACCCTGTGCGGAGATGGGGAGCGCGAGGGCGATGAAGCCTGCGACTCCGACGACCTCGGTGGAGCCACCTGCGAGGGCGAAGGCTATGTGGGCGGTGACCTCGCTTGCAACGGGGACTGCGCCTCTTTCGAC
>JAOZUO010000060.1:0-16483 GCA_029938605.1 Deltaproteobacteria bacterium
TCGATCTTTCTTCAGCTGGCCAATATTATTGGAGATTCTAGCTGTTCACGCATGCAGGCCCGGGGCAAGCTCGTCTCGCAATCGCCCAAGCTCAGGGTACTGTTATCCTGGGCACGGCGGACCTCTTGTGCGATATTATGTTTGGCGTAGTAGCCACCAACATCGCGGAATGTCCGCCATTTGGCCAATTTTCGCATCATATCAAGCTGGATCTGAGACCGACTGCACCCAATACAACTGCGCTGAGCGCATGAATTGAAGCCAAAGGAAAATCTCATGAAACCACAGATTTCTACGATTGCCATCCTTGGAGTGCTGGCCGCGCCCTGGCAGGGGTGCGCAAACGAAAATGGGCCCAGCAACGCGGAGCTTTGCTCTGGGATTACCTGCTCGGGCCACGGCATCTGCGCGGTGACCAGTGCGGGAGATCCGATGTGCGGGTGTGATACCGGCTATTATGCTGAGGGATTCTCCTGTATCGAGGACGGATCGACAGGCCCCTGCTTCGAGGTCGATTGCTCGGGCCATGGCACCTGCGCCAACGTGGACGGGCAACCGGAGTGCCTCTGCAACGAAGGCTATCAAGCAGTGGGCCTTGAATGCCTGGGGTCAGAAACATGCGCGGGTGTGAGCTGTTCGGGCCACGGCATCTGTGAGGTAATCGACGAGGCCGCCACGTGTACCTGCGATGCTGGATATCACACCGACGGGCTGGCGTGTGTGGAACTAATAGAAACACCTATGGATATTACGTTAAGTGCAGGTGAAAATTATACTTTTGATGCAAAACACATGAAAGACATTGCAGATATAGGGCTGCAGATATTCGGAATAGAAGGTTCAGGGAATGTAGTAACCATCAAGAACAGTAAATTTACAAATATAAAACTACCTTTACGTCTTTATTACATAGATACGGTAATAGTGGAGGGCAACTGGTTTGAGGATGTTTGGTCTTGTATGCACATAGCTATATGTAAAAATGTAATAGTTAGATACAATAAGTCTAGAAGACACGGAGTATTACCCGAAAGAAGTAGTACGAGTTGGGCGGGCAACTTTGCTCATTTTAATTCTTGCGATATGGACTCTTTCAATGTTCATCATAATCTAATAGACAGGTCAAGTGACACAAGAGAGAATACACAAGAAAATACTTTTGCAGAAGATCATATAAGTGTTTACCATACCAAGATGAACCCAGGCAAAACTGGTTATATTACAGACAATTACATTATGGGCTCAGAAGAACATTGCGAATCTGGTTCTGGTGGCGGCATTACTATGGATCAATTTGTAAGTGGTATTAATATAGAAAGAAATACTATATATAATACTGGCAGTTTCTTGATAGGCATCGCTTCCTCTACAGATATTGAATTACATGATAACTTAGGTTTTATGACACAAGCACACGATTCATATATACAGACAAATGCACATCATGAAGGCTCGGACAATTCAGGCCCTTCAAAAAACTGTCAACTGGTTATTACAAATTATACATCTGGTGATTCAAACGATGTGGAAAATATATTTGTAACAGGAAATAGAATGTTAGCAGTACGACAAGACAGCACATCAAGCGTACAATGGCTCGATGTTGATTTAGCAGAGCTAACATTTACAAACAACAGTTTCATAAAACATTTATTTGACGGTACAGGTGGAGATTTGTCAGAGCCTACACAGCAAGAAGTTTATGAAGCTATTGTAGGAGCAGATGAAGCTGGAATGTTTGCTACTCATGGCCAAGGTGCTGAGTATTTTCAGGGCAACTAACCCACCCTCGCCTGAAGGCGAGGGGACCGGTAGCGGTAGACTTCGGACTCCTTTCCGATATACGCCCAGATGTTCTCAAGGTCCCGACGAGCAGCGGGAGCGACGACCAAACGCATGGACACTACTGATCGCCATCTGCGGCACGGATCCGGCCAATCCGCTTGACGTCAGCCACGACGTCATAGCTGAGCTCTTCGCCAAGCCCCGCGTCGAGCTCTACCATCCCCTTCGCGATGGCCACCCGGAGATGCTCCCGCTTGAGCTCTCGCAGCTGGTCACGCTCCTGCAGAAGGCGCAGGGCCTCCCGAACGACCTCGCTCGCCGAGGTGTAGAGACCACTCTCAACTTTCGAGGTGACCAACTGCCTGAGCTCGACCGTGAGTGAGATGTTCATCTTCCGCTCCTTCCGCATCCGAAATGCATCTCTATGGTATCAGGGATAACCAAGATTGCTGATTCTTGTTATCAACGCAGCAAAGACAATCACCACCAAGCGCCTAGAACCGGAATCCCGTGCTGAACACCGTTGCGCGGGGGTTCCCCAGGGTCAGCCGGGAATAGAGGTGGGCCTCGCCGATGGCATCGAACGATTGTGCGGCCGGGCCCTGGGTCCGGTGCGACGCGCGGTGCGAAACGACGGGGTTGTTCTTCTCGCTGGGACTCTCGCCCCGGAAGCGATGGGCCGCGACCCACATGGGAATGCCGACGTGCACAGCCATGAAGAAACCCACGCCGAGGAGCACCGAGCCGGAGAGGATCCCCGGAGTTCCGGCGACCACCCCCGCAGTGACCAGGCCCGCGCCGATTCCGGCAAGAGCGCTCCCAGAGATCGTCGCCACCATTCCGCCTCGGATCCAGGCTCTCCGCCTGGACTTCCAACGCCGCCCCGCACGGAGAATACTGTGACGCACGGATCCGACGGTCCAGATGGGCGTCCCTGCTCCCAGAGTGACGCCGCCAAATCCTGCCCCAACCCCCACCCCGAGTATCATCAGCCTGTTGATGGAGATGTCGATTACGGCAAGCGTCCAGCCGCCCACGAAAATAACGATGCCCGAGACAGTAATTCCGATCCCGACATTTCGAAGAAGCTTCGCTTTTCGCAACCGTTCCCGAGCGGTGATTTCTATGGCCGGCACCTTCCCTTTGGCAGGTTTAAACGTCGCTGTCGAGATCGCGGAATCGGGCTCGTGAATGTAGGGCGACGTCGGTCTTTTTGCGTCCCGCGTCACCCGCGCGACGTTGCGTCGAAGGACTCGAACGAAGGTGTTGTTGTACCGACCGATGAGAAGTCGTTTGGGTCCCACGCGAACCAGCCAACCACGCACCTCCAGGCCGTCTCGGGTGGTCACGATGACCGAAAAGCCCTGGAGATCTTGGAGTCGACTGTCCGCCCGGGTGAGCCTCGGCTCGACGACCAGGGCCGACATAACGGTCACCACCAACAGAACTATTTGTAGAAGATGCCTGGTCACGGCTCCCTCCCGTTGGCCCTCGGACCCAGTTTATCACAGGTCCATGGCCCGGAAGGTCATGCCTCGGAAGGAATCGCGTTGGAGTAGCCGCCGCTCAAGCGCCGTCGGGCTCGCAAAGCGACGGTTGGCCGGTGCAGGTGTAGAGAGATTCAACCCTGCACGAATTGTCGCAACCATCATCCGTTTCCAGGTTACCGTCGTCACACATCTCGAAGGGGTCGATGAAGCCGTTTCCGCACTCCTCAATCAGGCAAGTGGGGCCGCAGGTGTCCGCAGCTTTTGTGCTTGGGCCTCCGTCATCGCATTCTTCGCCGGGGTCGAGCACCCCGTTGCCGCAGAACTCGATTCTGCAGGTCGCACCGCAGCCGTCTCCAATGACAAGGTTTCCGTCGTCACAGTCCTCCCCTGGGTCGATGAAGCTATTTCCGCACTCCTCGAGCAAGCACAGCGGTCCGCAGCCGTCTCCAGGGTCATGATTTCCGTCATCGCAAAGCTCACCGGGGTTCACGATGCCGTCCCCACAGACCGGGGCGGGTGAGCAGTAGCTGGGATGACCCGTGCACTGGTAACCGGGCTCGATCAGGCCGCCGGAGCTGCAGCCATCATGGTCGTTCAGGTTTCCGTCGTCACACTCCTCGCCCGGATCCACGAACCCGTTGCCAAGCTCCTCCATCAGACAGGTCGGGCCGCAGCCGTCACCTGCGAGCCGATTTCCGTCGTCGCACTCCTCACCCACGTCGAAATTCACGTTGCCGTTGCCGCACTCCTCCAGATCGCAAGCCGCCGAGCAGTTGTCACCATCGGCCGTGTTGCCATCGTCGCAGTACTCGCCAGGATCCAGGACGGCGTTGCCGCACTCCTCCAGGCGACAAGCGGAGCTGCAACCATCGCCGGACACCAGGCCGCCGTCGTCACACTCCTCGCCCACCGCGGCGTCCACGACACCGTCCCCACAGCTCTCCGAGTGACAGACCACCGAGCAGCCATCGCCGGCGACGGTGTTGCCGTCGTCGCACACCTCGCCGAATTGATGATCTACGACGTCGTCGCCGCACCGCGGCTGGAGGCAGTCCGTACGACAGGCGTCCGGCTCGGTATCGCTGTTGCTCAAGCCTTCGTCACAGGCCTCTTCGGAGTCCTTCACGCCGTCTCCACACCGCGCCGACAGGCAATCGGTGCGGCACGCATCGGGCGCCAGGTCGTGATTGGCCGCTCCGTCGTCACACTCCTCCCCTTCCTCGGACTGCACTATTCCATCGCCGCAGAAGAGGCCTGCGTTATGGTTGTTCAGATTCGCGTTATTGCCCCCGTCGGTACCATCGCCGGTACAAGCGGTGACTACCCCGAACAACAGGATCAGTACGGCGCAGGGGCCAGCCAGAAACGTCAAGCGTTCGATGATGCCGGACAATCGGGTCGTTAGCAGCGGAGCCATGGAAAAACCTCCTGGTATCTAAACTACATGGGGATAACGCAATCAGACGGTTGCCCGGTGCATTCGTAGGTGGGCTCAACGCGGCAGACATTGTCGCAACCATCGCCCACCAATACGTTGTCGTCGTCACACTCCTCGCCCGGATCTATGAAGCCGTTGCCGCACTCCTCGAACAGACAGATCGGTCCACAGGTATCGCCGGCGTCGGTGTTCCCGTCGTCACACTCCTCGTCGGGGTCGATCACCCCGTTGCCGCAGAGCTCGACTCTACACGTCGCGCCGCAGCCGTCACCGGAGGCTGTGCCGCCGTCGTCACACTCCTCGCCCGGATCCATGAAGCCGTTTCCGCACTCCTCGAGCAGGCACAGCGGTCCGCAGCCGTCTCCGGGGACATGGTTTCCGTCGTCACACTCCTCGCCGGGGCTCAGGACGCCGTCACCACAGGCCGGGGCGGGTGAGCAGTCGCTGGGTTGACCCGTGCACTGGTAGCCGGGCTCGACCAGGCCGCCGGAGCTGCAGCCGTCATGGTCGTTCAGGTTTCCGTCGTCACACTCCTCGCCCGGATCCACGAACCCGTTGCCAAGCGCCTCCATCAGACAGGTCGGGCCGCAGCCGTCGCCTGCGAGCCGATTTCCGTCGTCGCACTCCTCGCCCACGTCGAGATTCACGCTGCCGTTGCCGCACTCCTCCAGATCGCAAGTCGCCGAGCAGTTGTCACCATCGGCCGTGTTGCCGTCATCGCAGTATTCGCCTGGATCCAGGACGCTGTTGCCGCACTCCTCCAACCGGCAGATAGGGCTGCATCCATCGCCGGGCTGGCGGCCGCCGTCGTCACACTCCTCGCCCACCGCGGCGTCCACGACACCGTCCCCACAGCTCTCCGAGTGACAGACCACCGAGCAGCCATCGCCGGCGACGGTGTTGCCGTCGTCGCACACCTCGCCGAATTGATGATCTACGACGTCGTCGCCGCACCGCGGCTGGAGGCAGTCCGTACGACAGGCGTCCGGCTCGGTATCGCTGTTGCTCAAGCCTTCGTCACAGGCCTCTTCGGAGTCCTTCACGCCGTCTCCACACCGCGCCGACAGGCAATCGGTGCGGCACGCATCGGGTGCCAGGTCGTGATTGGCTACTCCGTCGTCACACTCCTCCCCTTCCTCGGACTGCACTACGCCGTCGCCGCAGAGGGGGCCTGCGTTATGGTTGTTCAGATTCGTGTTGTTGTCCCCGCCCGTGCCATCGTCAGAACATGCGGTGACGACGCCCAACAGCAAGACCAGCACGACGACGCCAAGCAATGGAGTAGATGAAGATGTTGATAGACCCACAGATACAACCTTTTCGGGTTCAATCGACTGCTGCCACACTAGCTATAATCCAGACATTTCATGTAATCTACCTAACATAGTAATAATCCATGTATCCAATGACAAGCTAATTATGCTCTAGAGCCCCGTTGGTTGTACGTACATGGGCTTACCGGCAGGAGGTCCGTCGTGGGTGAAGCAACAAGCTGTCGCCGGTCACCAGGGCGTCCCCTGAGTACACTGGAGGTCGACCCCACAGGGATAGGCGCGGGGAATGCGGACTCCCCGTACGCGTCCCTGCCCAGGGCTGGAAGGGTCCTCGGACCACCCCGGCTCCCCGACGAGCAGCAGCGGATCGTACCGGAACAGGTCACCCTCGCCAAGAGACGGACAAACCGTCATTGCCGCGCCAAGCTGGCCGAAGGGTGTGTCGCCCTCGATTCGCAGCCAGCCAAAGGGGGGTAGAGAAGTAGGTGTGTCGAAGATCTCCGACACCAGAAGCGATCCTGCTGAGGGCAGCGTGGTCAGGGGGGTCGACAACAGCACCACCACCGCCCCTCCCCACTGGGGAGAGCTCGAGGCGTCACCGGTGGTCTGGGGAGCGCCGATGAGTAGATCAGGGCGCCCATCGCCCGAGACATCTCGCGCTAGAAGTGTGGCGCCAAAGGCGTCCGCGCCGCGTCCCTCCAGCAACAGTCCCGTGGTCGTCGGATCAGGTGTCCCTCCACCCGCACGGAAGGCAGCGATGTCCGCTCCCCGAATCAGGAGCACCCCCCTGGGCGGGACCTCGCTGCCGAGGCGACCAACGGAAATCGCCAGCTCCGGGAGGCCGTCATCGTCCAGATCTACGCTGGCGAGCGCTCCCCCCAGGCCGCGGAGCGACGAGGATGAGGCATCCACGCGAAGGGACAGCAAAGGGTTGTCTGGTGCGCCGGCAGCCGAATCCACGTCCTGATCCACGGGGATCATGGCGAAAAGCCCGGGGGCGCCAAACAGCACATGGGCCTCCCCGTGAGCGTTACCACCACCGGCCGCGGCGCCGATGAGAAGATCGGGGACACCGTCGAGATCCACATCACCCACCGCCAGCGTTACGCCGAGAAACGAATCCGGCCGGCTCCCGCGAAGAACCCGGTGGTCGAGCTCCGTCACTGAGTCCGTCACCCCCGCTTCCCAGCCGAGAGAGGACCCGGGAAAGATATACACAGCGCCGCCCGAGAGCGTACCCGCTGACGACTCCTTCGGTGCGCTCACGATCAAATCATCCAGGCCGTCTCCGTCGAGGTCGGCAGACGCCATGGCATATCCAAAGAGGCTCCCGGAGGCGTCACCGGTGCTGCCATGGCGACCGGTGATGAGACGATACAGCGCGGAGCTTGTCGGATCCTCCAGTTCTACCAGTCCGCCTGTATCAGCGGGTCTGATCGCGCCGTCCGGGCCGCCTCGCAGGATCATTGCGGCGCCTGCGTCGAGCTCCGCCCCCTCGTCGTGCAGGGGCGCACCGATGACCAGATCGAGCACACCGTCTCCGTCGAAGTCACCGGCGGTCAACGAGGCTCCCAGCCATTGCGGCCCCCCCTCCCGGCCGCCGACTACCGTCAGCTTGGGTAAAAAGACTTCGGATACGGTCTTGTACCCCGTCCAACCCGCCACCACATGCACCTTGCCGACCCGTGAACGATACGAGGGGTCCAGGGAAAGCGGCTCAGGGTGACGACCGCCGGGGTAGCCGAAGGCAAAATCCACCACGCCGTCACCGTCGAAATCTGCCGCGAGCACGGCGCCCGCTCCCAAGTGGACGCCCGATGCCGGTGTCTCGACGTGCAGGTCAAAGAACCCGGTGGCCAGGGCCTGCTGCCCGGATGGTTCCCCACTGGAGAGGTCGGGGGCGAAACTCAGCGCCGGCTCAGCAGCGGCGTCGGTCTGGAGCCGCAGGGGTGCGGAGATGCACCTGTCGTCGCAAGCGGTGGCCGACAACCCGGGATCGCAGAGCTCACCGGCGGCACGATCCACGGTTCCATCCCCACAGGTCGAGTGTCCACACTCGAGCCCCGCCGACCCTTGTGCGGGCTCACAGCCTGCGCTCGGGTCCTCGCAGCGGCACACCGCCGGCAGGTCGTCCGACCCCACACAGGCCGCGCCGTCGAACTTCCCATCACAGGTCGGAGTAGAAGACAGCACGAGTCGTTGATCGAGGTAGCAACCAACCGCCTGAAGCTGCTTGCTCCAGACCCCCTCGGCGACAACCCGACGGGCGCCGGTTTCGGCCCGACCGAGGAGCTGTATCCGAAGCTCCAGAAAGAAGCCCCGCTGCCCCTCGAGATGCTGAGCAAGTCCCCAGAACAGCCGCCCCGGATCGATCAAAAAGGTCACCTCTCCGTCCCGGGCTTCCTCTGGCAGAGACCGACTCAAGAGCCGGTGCGCACGATAGCCGGAGCTGGTCTCCAGCACCGCGTCGAAGGTGATCCGGTCCACCGCCCCCGGATCGATGTCCGGAAAGGTCACCCGCAGCTCGATCTGGGGCGAGCCCTCTTCACATCGGACCTGGTGACAGCTCGCAGAAAAGCTCACCGTGAGAGACGCCACGGCTGTCCAAGCCATCAGGACCAGGATCTCTGTCCGCACGGACCGGATGGTCATCGCGTCCTCCCTTGATCCAAGAATACGGGAACACCCATTGGCTGGCGAGTCTCCCCGGGAATGCCGTAGTACACGCCCAAAGTGGTAGCGGTGGCGGCAGCGGCCACGCCGAATCCGACGACGGTCCAGAACCACCAACGGCGGTAGACCGGCGTGGAGGGCCGGGTGACGATGCGGACCCCGGGTTTGATCTTGATCAACGAAATCCGCACGGTGGTCGTCGCTCCCACGGTCAATCGAAGCACTCGACGGAAGGGATAGAATCCCTTGGCGCCGGCCGTCACGGTGACAGATCCGGGGTTGTGCCGAATCTCGCGCTCCAGGGGAGCACGCCCTATGATTCGGCCATCAATCTGGACCTCGGCCCCAGCCGGCGTCTGCATTCTCACCCGAATCCGCGCCACCAGCTTGAGCAGGTTACGAACCTCGACCTCGATGCGTTTGCGTATCAGGTGATCCTTGCGGTTCCCGGTACGCGGCCGGAACTCCGCCAGGAAACGCTCATAGTGGTGCAGCGCTTTCAGGTTGTTCCCGATCCACTTGTAACAAAGAGCGATGCGAGCATGGATCCTCGGGTTCCTGAACAAGCGCAGCGCCGTCTGGAACTTGGCAATGGCCTGCGGATAGTATCCTTCATCGAAGAGCTTCACCCCCTCCACGAAGAGTTTTTTCGCCTGTGTTTTTGCGACCCTGGTCGCGGAAGAGTCCCGCTTTGGGCGAGCTCTCGCCGCGGCTGTTACAGGCGTGAACAGCGCGAGGCTGAGCATAAGCACAGGGCTCAGTACCCAGAGCCCATACCGGGAGGTCACGAGCCACTGCGCCTTGAAAAGAATAGTAGCCATGTGAACAGCAATTTTCCGTAATGAAAACAACAGTAACAAGGGTCCATCATATTGTACCCAAATCCTCTGACAAGACAAGCAATCTAGGGACTTAACCCAGGTTTGATCCGAGAAGCAGAGGCACCTGTCCACGGTTCTTCGCGGCGAGCAGGTCACGGATTCGAATCGCGCAATCATCGAATCCAGGGTCTGGACGTCCACACCTCTCGAATCCGTACTCACAGAAACGTCAAACAGCGTGGACCGATCATCGCTCATCTACGATGCGGGAGTGCTCAATGAGCAACTGCAGCACGTTCATCCGGATGTCATCGGGGCCGTCGTACTCGTCAGCGGCGAACTCAAAGTGGCCGGAGTCCCAGTCGAGCAGTTCGAAGATCGCCTCACGCCCCACCAGGTCGAAGGGCTCCAGAGAGCAGCTCACGGGCTTCCCCTCACGCACCTGTACCTCGGCCTTACACTGGCGGTTGTTGACCCGAAGGATGCCCGTCTTCTCCTCGATCATGAGCATCTGAAGCAGCATGGGTAACGCCACGAGGTCCAGATCCCCGTGCAGGACCCGGCGGGAGGACATGTCTTCCGGATTGTCCCGATACTTGAGCAGGGTCCGTTCCACCCGGGCCAGGATCTCGTCTGGAGGCGTGGCCTTGGAGATGAAGTCGTCTGCCCCCAGCTCGTAAGCCTTCTGCCGCTCATGAGGGCTCAACGCCGAGGCGAGAAACACGAAGGGCACCGACGCGAGGCTGGAGCGAGACTTGACCAGCCGCAGGAAGGTCCAGCCATCCATGGCGGGCATGCGGATGTCGCTCAGGATCAGATCGGGTGGATCCTTGATACACTTAGTGAGCGCCTCGGCCCCCGTGCCCGCCAGGGCGATGCGCAGGCCTCGCCGCATGAAGAGGCTGCCGATCTTTCGCTGGACGAGGCCCTCATCCTCCACGAGCAGGATTCGGGTCCCCTTGAGGCGGCTCCGGTCCGTCACCGGGTCCTGACGGTCCACGCACTCGACGAAGGTGTCGTGCAGCACCGCCTTTCCTTCCGGGGCGAGGTCCAGAAACTCGAGCCCCATTCCCGGCGCCCGGCCGCTCTCGGCGGCCATGTCCGTGCCGATGACGTGGGCCACCCGGGCGATGACGGGAATCTCCTGCTCATCCCCCGGCAACAATACGCGCAACGGAACCACGGTGTTGATGGGAAGAAAGTGCAACGTGCGGATGAAGATGCCACCCTGGCTGATATTGTCACTGTAGCGGGTGATGTACTCGGAGTGCGTCCGGTAGCGGACGCGAATCTCTGAGGTTCTGCGCTGTGTTTGGCGATCGTGTTGGGTCACGGACTCGTTCCCGGCACCGGGGCCCCCTATTTGGCGCCCCGGAGATGAATACCAGGGTACCACTGGAAAATCAGCAAGGATTGTTCCCGGGGCACCACACCCGCCTGTGCTGCGGCCTTGACCGGCCCTCCCGGGATGTTATAGACCCGTTGCCCGAGGGAAACCCATGACCGACACCTCCACCCAGCCCAAAGTCCCCTCAAAGGACAGCAAGGACCTCCCGCCCTATCCACGGACCGCGGGTGGGGTGGCGGTGTGGATCGTCATCGCCGCTGCCATGCTGGGCGCCATCAGCCTCTCCATTTACCGAAGCGGCCAGCTGTTCAAGGGCGATGCCCGCCGCTGGGCCGAAAAGGAGGCCCGCACCACCATCGCCAAGCTGCACCTGGCGGAGGAGGCCTACCGGTCCAAGCACGGCGTCTACCTCGCCACCACCTCCCGGGATGAAAACGACCTCTACCCGGCGCGAGGTCCCGAGCCCCGCCGCCGCTTCTTCCAACCCATGCTGGACGACCGGGTGGGCTGGACGGTGCTGACGGGCGCCATGCCCGAAAAGAGGTTGTTTTGCGGGTATGTCATCGTGACCGGACCCGCCGGAAGCCTGGCAAAGGCCGGCCCCCGCGGCAAGGCGCTGTTTGGTAACCGCCCCCCGTCTAAACCCTGGTACTATATCCGGGCGCGGTGTATCCAACGCCGCGACAAGATCCTGATCTTCGAGTCCACATCGGAATCGGACCGGATCTTCTTCCACCAGTATTCAGGGCCCGTCCAGAAATAGCTCGATCACCCTGGGCGACGGCTACTTGGCTTTGTCCACGAAGCCGGTCATGAGCTTTTCGTATTTGGGCCAGAACTTGGCGGTCTCCTTGGCGACCATCTTTTCGATCTTGCCACCCACCAACGGAATCTTGATGTTGACGTTGAAGTTCTGCTGTACGCGGGCGCCGCCGCCGGTCTCGGTGACCGCCATGTCCCCCCACACCTTCACCCGCTTGCCCTGGGATCCTTCGTAGAACCACTCCACAGTCCGCTTCTTCAGGTCGCAGTCGTAGCGGGTCACGGTCTTCTCGGTCTTGGTCTTGTCGACCCCCATCACGCCCTTGGTGTACTCCACACAGTGGACCTCGAACTTGAGCCGGGTGTCGGTACGTTCGGTCTCCTTGACGTCCGCCGACGGGTTCTCCAGCAGATTGGAGCGCGCCTTGTGAAACTCCCCGCTCGTAATAATGCCGTACAGAGTATCCGCGGTGCAGTCGAACTCCTTCGACCAGCTCGAATTCGTCGCCATGTGCTCTCCTCCTGCTGTGGTTGCCCGCACAGTAGTCGAAGCAGCGGAAGTTTGGCAAATACCGTACTGAGGTCGGTACCCGACGGAAGGGTCGTTGGGGGGCGGCAAGTCTTCGAGGGGCGGCTAGTCTTCGGGCGGTGCGGGCGGCACGGCGTAGGCCGCCATGTTCCCACCGTCTACTTCGGCGTCGGGCTCTACTTCCGCGTCCCAGTAAGGCGCCATGTAGGCCGGTGCATCCCCCGCGTCGATGTACGGTTCTACGCCGCCGTCATCGGGGAAAGGCTCCGCGTAGGCCGGGCTGATGCCCCCGTCGATAAAGGGCTCGGCGTACTCGGGCATGGGGCCGGCGTCCACCGGGGGCGCCATGTAGAGCAGATCCCCACCGCCATCGAACTGCTCCGCCGTGGCGTCCTGCTGGGTCCCGGCGTCGGTGGCGACCCCCACGCCTGAGGTATCACAAGCCACGCCGCCCAGCCCCATGGTGACCGCAATCACCGCCGAACCCACCACATTGCGAACCCCGGGCAGCCGAGATCGAATCAGACGAATCCGCCCCGAGTCAAAGTCCTCGATAATCTCGTTCAGAATACGCCGCAGATCCCGTTCAGACATACTATTTACCTCGATGGTCTATTGGGCTCCCGAATACCTGTGCGAAATCCGTGCCTATATCCACACCAAGTACTTTCGCGCACTTCGCCCCCAAATCACCACCCAAACGACAGTTTTCTGAGATCCTCCACTCCAGGCAAGACGGAAATGACAGTGCTACTCCGCCCATGACGATTCCCGGAATTTCCCGCCCCTCACCGGCGTTGAGCCTTTCGATTCATGAACTCGCGGCATTGTGGTTGACCAACGAACAGCCGGGTCCGTATGATGCCCCGAAGCAAACAATAAGCAACGGAGGACGGCTATGAGCAAGACCCCGAGCAAGGACGGAACCGTGGACCGCCGGGATTTCCTGAAGGTGGTGGGAGCGGGCTCGGCCGTAGTGTCGATGCCCGTGTTGGCCGCGAGCTGCACACCCAAGGGAGGCCTCACCCGCACAGACACCACCCCGCGCGGTGCGCATACCACCTACTTCGACCAGTTCGGCGTGGACAAGGGGCGGCTGCAGCGCACCCTGGCCAAGGGGCTATCCCGGGGCGCGGACTTCAGCGAGGTGTTCCTCCAGCACAAGGTGAGCCACTGGGTGGGCATGGAGGACGGCGAGGTGAACCGGGCCTACACCAACGTAGCCCTGGGAGCGGGCATCCGCGTGATCAAGGGCGACGCCACGGGCTACGCCTACTGCGAGGACCTCAGCGAGAAGGCGTTGCTGGCGACGGCCTCCACGGCGGCGGCGGTGGCCGACGGGACTCCGCGCGTGCGGCCCGCGTCCTTGGCCGCGATCTCGGTGCCGAACCAGTACTCGATTGACGTGCCCTGGACCGACGTGTCCATCCACAAGAAGCTACCCCTCATCCAGCGCGTGGAGAAGTACGCGCGGTCCCGGGACAAGCGCATCATCAAGGTGACGGTGTTTCTGAGCGACGAGACCTCGCGCATCCTGGTGGCCAACTCCACCGGCCTCCTTGCCGAGGATCACCAGCCCATGGCCGTGCTCAAGGTGAGCTGCGTGGGTGAGCACAAGGGCAAGACCGAGTCCAGCGGCCAGTCCATCTCGGCCATGGACGGTCTGGCGTACTTCTCCGACGCCGTATTGAAGAAAGCGGCCTGGGAAGCGGCGGACCGCACCACCCTGCTCTTTGGCGCGGGCTCGCCTCCGGCGGGGACATTGCCGGTGGTGTTGGCGCCGGGGGTCACGGGCATCCTGCTGCACGAGGCCATCGGCCACGGCATGGAAGCCGATTTCAACCGCAAGGGCACGTCCATCTACGCCAACCTCATCGGCAAGCGCATCGCCCCCAAGGGCGTGACCATCCTGGACGACGGCACCAACCCGCGCCTGCGCGGCTCCATCAACATCGACGACGAAGGCAACCTGGCCCAAAAAACCACGCTCGTCGAGGACGGCATCCTGCGCTCCTACATGCACGACCGGATCTCGGCCCGGCACTACAAGATCGAATCCACGGGCTCGGGCCGACGCCAGTCCTTCCGATTCCCGCCGGTGCCGCGCATGCGAAACACGTACATGCTCAACGGCAAGCGCAACCCCGAGGAGATCATCCGCTCCGTGAAGAAGGGGCTCTACGCCGAGATGTTCTCCAACGGCCAGGTCTCCATCGGCGCCGGAAACTTCACCTTCTACCTGAAGCACGGCCGAATGATCGAGAACGGCAAGCTCACCTCGGTGGTCAAGGACGCCAACCTCATCGGCAACGGCCCCAAGGTGCTCTTGACCGTGGACATGGTGGCCAACGACCTGGAGATTTACTCGGGCGCCGGTTACTGCGGCAAGGACGGACAGCGTATGCCCGTGGGCTTCGGCCTACCCACCATTCGTTGTGGCGCCATGTCCATCGGCGGGAGGAAGTCATGAGCAACAAACTGCTGACACAGGCCAAAGAGGTAGTTCTTCTGGCCAAAAAGAAGGGCGCCCAGGGCGTGCGAGCCTCGGTTCATCGTCGCCGGGAGAGCCGGGTGGAGTGGCGCAACGGGAAGCTGGATCGACTCCGGGAGTCCACCCGGGTCGGACTGGGAGTCACGCTCCTGGTGGACGGACGCTACTCGTCCAACTCCACGAGCGACCTCCGGCCCGAGGCGCTGGAGAAGTTCCTCTCCGACGCCGTCGCCATGACCAAGGTTCTCGCCCCTGACAAGCACCGTAAGCTGGCCGATCCGGCGCGGTACGGCAAGCGCCACGCGGGCGATCTGAAGCTCTACGACACCCCGGGAATCACCGCGGTAAACGCCGTGGAACGAAAGAAAGCCGTTCGCGCCCTGGAGTCGGCCGCTCGTGGGGCCCCCGGGGCCACCAAAATCATCTCCGTGTCGTCCCGATGCTCGGACAACCTGAGCGAGTCCTCTCTGGTCTGCTCCAACGGCATGGAGGGCGCCCGCCGCTCCACCGCCTTCGTGGTGTCGGCGGTGACCTACGTCAAAGACAAGGATCACCGCAAACCCGTGGGCTGGTGGTACGGCGTGGAGCGCCACCGCGACAAGCTCCCCGCCCTGACCTTTGTGGGTCGCGAGGCCACCCGCCGCGCGCTGCTCGGCGTGGGAGCCGCGCCCATGGCGAGCGGACGCTTCCCCTGCATCATCGAAAACGCCGTGGCCGCACGCCTGTTGGGCTGGCTGCTGTCGCCGGCCTTCGGCCGCAACATCCAGCAAAAACGCTCCTTCCTCGCCGACAAGATCGGCCAACAGATCACCAGCCCGATCCTGTCCATCACCGACTCCCCCCACCTCGCCGAGGGGCTCGGCACCCGGACCTACGACGGCGAGGGCATGACCACCCGAAAGACTCCCTTCCTCGCCGCCGGCGTGCTCAAGAGCCACTTCCTGGACACCTACTACGCCTCCAAGCTCGGGCGAACGCCCACCACGGGCTCCCCCTCGAACCTGGTCTTCTCGGGCGGCACCAAGGATCTCAAGTCCATGGTCACCGCCATGTCCACCGGGCTCCTGATCACCGGCTTCTCCGGTGGCAACTCCAACCCGGCTACCGGTGACTTCTCCATCGGCATCAAGGGCCAGTGGATCGAAAAGGGTCAACCCGTCCGCTCCGTGTCCGAAATGAACCTCGCCGGCAACCACCTCACCTTCTGGAAAAGCCTCCGAGAGTTGGGCAACGATCCCTTCCCCTACTCCAGCACCCGCATCCCCTCTCTCCGCTTTGACAAGGTCCAGTTCTCGGGAAAATAGACTCCAGAAGAACCGATCCCAGACCCCCTGATTTCCCCCTTGCACACCACTGTACAAAAGTATAGTGTCCGCTCCGATTTAACCCAAGGCAGATCAAGCAAACACCTGGAGTGTTCCACATGGCAGTAGTGACCCTGTACCAATCCGATCGAGACCTCTCCAAGACCTTCACCGACAAGAAAGATGCCGACGTGTACGACAAGATGCTGGAGCTGGCGAAGAACGTAAGCTCGTGGATGCAAAGAAACGTCCCGGACCTCAGCGACGATCAATCCCAACAACTCGGGACCCTCGTCGCCCAAAACAAATCCGAGCTAATCAAAGCCTTCAAAGGCAAGTCCGCTCTCCTCCCGAAAGCCCCCACAGAGAATGACACGGACACGGACTCGGAATCCCAGTCCGAAGAAGCCACGGTCAACGCCGAAGCCGAAGCCAACGACACCACCATCGCCTTAAACGAATAGTTCCCGTCCAACCGGAAGCGCCGCCTTAACCCTCTGTAATCCCCTTCCACTCTGTAATCCCCTTCCACTCTGTAATCCCCTTCCACTCTGTAATCCCCTTCCAC
>JAOZUO010000060.1:16583-45337 GCA_029938605.1 Deltaproteobacteria bacterium
CTCTGTAATCCCCTTCCACTCTGTAATCCCCTTCCACTCTGTAATCCCCTTCCACTCTGTCATTCTAATGGCGTCATGCGGCCGTCCAGGTGGCGATGTACTCGGTGCCCTTGGGCAGAGACTGTATGCCCTTGATACAGTCCCGGGACCACGTCCCGGCCAACCCGGCCTCCTTGGCGGCCAATTCGAAGTGGCACATGGCGATGCCCAGGTCCACCCGGGGCAGGTCGGCCAGCTGGAGCAGACGCAGGTTGAGGTTGTACTTCGGCTCGCGGTACAGCAAGAAGTGGTAGGTTTGCGCATCCGGCTGGGCGACCACGCGCCAGGGCTGGCGATTGGAAGCTGATGGGGCCAGGCGCACCATCTCCAGGGCCTCGGCCAGTGGTCCGGCGCGCTCCTGGGTCAGGGGCAAGAGGGACGAGAGGGGCGAGAGGGGCGTGAGGGGCGTATCCAGCCTCTCCTCGAAAAAGAGGTCGTGCCACGGACGCCGCCGGTGGGAGCCCGCGCCCCAACGCACGACGCGATCCAGGACGCCGCGTTTGATCTCGGGGTACCCTACCGAAAACACGGCTGGGACCACCTCATCGTCCCTCGCCTCCACCCGGACCGCGAAGCTGCTGCGGCTGAAGCTGCCGCCCAACCAGCAGGTACCCAGGCCGAGATCCGTCGCCCGCAGAATGAGCCGATCCATGACGTAGCCGAAATCCTCCAACCCGCCTGGCACATCCCGGACGGCGCCCACCACGAACCCCGCCGGGTTGCGGATGAACCCGTAGGTGCCCAGGCCGCGGAGCTCATCCCCATGATCCTGGGTTGCCGCGACGAGTGTGAAGCGTGGGGATCCACCCAGGGGCCCCGCGCGGTGTTGCTCCATGAAGGTCTGCAGTTGTCGGCGAGCGGACTCCGCCAGGGGCCGAGCTTGGTAGCTCCTCCAGGAGGTACGCCGCTTGATAAGCTCGGCAACGGGTATTCCGAAATGGGTCATGTTCAATGAGTCTCTGAATCTCCTCAGTCCACCGGTACGATGTCGATGTAGGAGAGGAAGGTGTACGCCCAGGTGGAGGCGGACTCGGAGTAGCCGCCCATTTCGATGGAGAGGCTGCCGTCGGTGAGGTCCACGGTGACCGTGCGCTCGATGATGGGGGCGGTGTCGGTGGTCACCTCGTCGTCCACCACCACGATGGACTCCACGGTGGCATTGTGGGGGTCGCCGGGATAGCCGCGAGAGGGCCGGCCCACGCAAATGGTCACGTCGTAGCGGCCGTTCTCCAGGGCAAACTCGAAGAGGTTGTCCCGGCCGTAGTCGTCGTAGACGTAG
The DNA here is from genome assembly GCA_029938605.1 of Deltaproteobacteria bacterium. Lineage (GTDB taxonomy): Bacteria > Myxococcota_A > Polyangia > HGW-17 > JAJRWW01 > JAJRWW01. The sequence continues at coordinate 17,902 of JAOZUO010000060.1, forward strand.
CCCTTCTGAGCCTCGTTGTAGCCGGCCACATCGTCGTAGCCGTAGACGGTGATGCCCGAGTTGCCGACGTACTCGCCGTACCAGCCGAAGTTGTCGTCGTCGTTGTAGGCCTGCCAGCCCACCTTGATATAGGTCTTGCTGTCCACCACCAGGGGGTCCGCCGTGGGGCTGCCCGCGGGATCCTGGAAGCTCAGGTAGTACTCGCCTCGAGGGCGGGCCGAGGACTGGATCTCCAGCACGGGCAGGTCCGGTCGGGTTCCCTCGATGTAGAGCCCCAGCTCGTGGCGTAGGGTCATCAGGGCGTCGGCGTTCTTGGTCCAGCTCGTGAGGCTCGAGGCCACCGAGGCCGCGGTCTGGTCCAGGGGCTCGCTCACCCCCACCTGCGGGTGGGCGCCGTTGGCCAACCACAGGTACTCGTAGTCCTCGAACCCCTCCCGGAAGAGCTCAGCCCGAATGGTGGGGCGGGTCCCGTCGAAGAACCGCCCGAAGTCATAGTAGGCCCAGCCCCGGACCCGGTAGCCCCAGGAGACCCACGGGATGATGCGCTGGTGCATGCCCTGCACGTCCACCCGGGTGGGGTTGAAGTAGGGGTCCGGATCGTGGTCCAGGCTATAGAACCAGACCTCCTCGCCGTGGTCGGCCTGGCGCTCCCAGGCGTATTCCTGCTGGTAGGCGCGGATGTGCGCGATCCAGATGTCGTAGCCACAGCCGTAGTCTGGATCCTCGGCGATCTCCGGCTTGGGCTCCTCGCTCACGGCGATGCGCAGGTTGGGCGCCGCGGCCCGGGTGAGGTCGCACAGATACGCGGCCAGGCGATGGTCCTCGTCGTCCTGGGGCTCGTTCTGCACGTAGTAGTAGGCCTTGTCCAACATGCCGTTGTCCTGGAGGTACGTCTCCAGGGCCCCGAGGAACTGCGACCACTCGGTGTTGTAGTCCGCCGCTCCGTAGTGGTCCCCCCGGCTCAAGCCGCAAAAACTGGCCGGCCGGGGCGTGGAGTTGTCCACGAACTGGAAGATCATGGACGTGGGGAATCCCACGCCGTTCCACCCCTCGCCCAACATATAGCGCCGGGCCAGCCACCCGATGGAGTACTGGTCCGGCTCGTCCGGCTCGTCCCAGAGGACCTCGCAGGTGTCGGTGGAGTTGCTGTTCTCCCAGGTGATGCCCCAGTTGAACCCGCTCGGCCAGGGCACGGACTTGGGGGTGAACCGATGCTCCCACAGTAGCGTCTTGGCGTCGTCCACCGACCCACCGTCCGGCACCAGCCCCCCAACGGACACGTTGAGCTGGGTGGAAAAGTGCGCCGCCGGGGGCAGATCAAAGTCGAACACATACAGGTTCACCCCCACGGTGATGGTGCTCCCCGAGTGGGTCAACCGCAGGGTCGTGGAGTGGTCCCCGGCAGGCGCTCCCGGGGGTACGTACACCGTGAGCCACACAGGAATCGACCGGTCTCCCAGCAGCGCCACGGTCCCCCCCGAGGCCAGGGGATTCAGGGTCTCGGCCCAGCCGGATTCGAAGCCCGCCTCGGCCAAGCTCACCCGCTGATCAGACCCCAGGTTCGGGAAAGGATCCACCTCCACCGTGACGCTCCCAGAGGCGGGGCCCAGCATGAGCTGCACGGGCTCGAACTCGTTTCTCGCCGCGCTCAGATTCAGCCCCGACCGCTCGTCCGCCGGTGCCCTCTCGTTGGTGACCACCTTGTGCGTACAGGGCGTCGTCCAAAGCGTCAGGTCCGCGGTGGACTCGCTCAGTCGATAGGTGAACTCCGTCGGATCGAGGGTCACCGGCGTGGTGTTCACGTTCCCTGTGTTCCCATTGTCCCCGTCATCGTCGCCACAGCCCGATAGGGACGCCAATCCAAACATCAGGCAAAACATCAACCCAGCAAGAAGACAGTTTCGCCTATTATTACCACGGATTAACATGTAATACCTCATGCTTTTGACGAAGCTTGACTAATGGGGATTTGCCTTGTCCGAGGGTATCCCTACCCGGGCGGTGCTGTCAACATGAGGGTCAGAAGGCGCCCACGGTGTCCGCATACCGATTCGTAGGATGACAAGATGACAATTGGCGATTTACAGGGTATTTAGGTGAAAACAACGTAGCTCAAAACCCATGATCGAACCGATTGACTCCACGGCTCCCAGAGGTCGGCAGCGACCGGCGCCTGGTGGGCTGGCGATACTTCTGCGGCCCCGACAGCCTGGTTCACCTGGGCAACCGGGAGATTGAGCCGAAGCAAAACCCGGATCCGGATTCAGCACCGGAGTCGGCGCCGACTCCGGTGCCGGAACCGACTCCGGTGATACCTGAAGGCTACGCGTCCACTACCCGGCTCACGCTCCGTTTCGGCTCCGAGTTCGGTGGATGGATTGACCTGCACAGCCGCAGAGAAAATTTCTTCCACGCGACCAAGCTGGAGCTCTACGAAGACATCGCCCTCACCCTCGGTGCGTCGGTGGCCTACCAGCGGGCGCAATTCGCCCAGCGGGAGCGGGTCAAGGAGCTGTCCTGCCTCTACCAGATCGCGCGACTGTCAGCCGAGCAGGACCAGCCCATCGACGAGCTCCTCACGAACATCGTCTCCATCCTGCCCCCGGCCTGGCTACACGCGGATGTGGCGGCCGCCTGCATCCAACTGGATGAGCACCGGTTCGCCACCGACGGATTCGCCCTGGTCCTGCAGGACCAGGGCGTAATCTTCGTACCCGGCAAGGCCGCCAACGCGGGCGGAGTCGCCTGCTCCGGTCTCGAGATGTCCCAGAACGGCGCCCTGGAGTATTGGACCAGCGAAGAGGTGGACCGCCGCCTCCGCCAGATCATGGCCAACATCCACAAAGATATCGCAGTCACCGCCGAGCAGTACGGCGCCCCTGGCAGCTACCTCGACGGCGCCAACATCAACGGCTTCCTCAAGGTCGCCCACGCCATGATCGACCAGGGCGTGGGATAGCCTCGAATCGCCTCCCTTCCCCTTCCCTCCCAATCTCAAGCCCCGATACTTGCCAGCCCAGGGGTCGCCCGTTAGGATTCGGGGACGAGGTGGCGCTGTCGATGCTCAGGGAACTCGAAAATGTCAGCCAGCACGAGGGAGAGGCTCGGCGGCGGTGGTTCGTCGATGCGTACTTTGACCTCATCGTCTGGTACGAGCCGGAGGAGCCCGACCGGATCCTGGGGTTCCAGCTCTGCTACGACAAGACCCACGATGAGCACGCGCTCACCTGGAAGCGAGTCGGCGGATTCACCCACCACGCCATCGATGATGGGCAGTCCGGCCCCCTGGCCAACATGTCCCCGATCTTGATGCCCGACGGGGTTGTGCCCGTGGACGATCTGCGCCGACGCTTCAAAGAGGCCTGCGGGGACATGGCCCCGGGTATCGCCCAGCTGGTGCTCGACCGTCTGGACGAGCTCGCGGGGTGACTCACCAGAGGTTCCTCAAGGTCGGGCTGGCCTGCCTGGCGTTCCCCGGACTGATCCCGGTGGCTCGCCTCTGGATCCACGCCGCCGCCCGGCGCCACCTCTGGCGATGCGCCGCCGAGGTTCCCCCGCGGGAGGTGGCCATCATCCCCGGCTGCCTCCCCCTGCCCGACGGATCGCCCTCCCCCATGCTGGCCGACCGCCTGGCCACCAGTCTGGACTTGTACCGTCGGGGACTCGTCGGACGATTGCTGGTCTCTGGAAACAGCCGCCACCCACGCGGCGACGAGGCCGCCGCCATGAGGGGCTGGCTCCTCGAACGCGACGTCCCCCCGTCGGCGCTGACCGTCGATGGAGATGCCCTGTATACCCGGGACACCATGATACGCGCCGCAGAGGTCTACGGCGTTCGGGCGGCGGTGATCTGCACCCAGCGCTTTCACCTGTCCCGGGCCGTATACCTCGCCCGTCGCGCCGGCTTGGACGCGGTGGGTCTCGAGGCTGACCGCCGCCACTACCAGACCTCGGTACTGGAGCCCCTCCGGGAGCTCGCCGCCCAGACCGCCGCCTTCGTGGACGAGAACCTCCCCGGATAACGAGGCCGGGTAACGGAGCCGGGGTACGACGAGAGAGGAACACAGACCGACCATGCGCATCATCCGCTTCGTGGACGACCACGACATCAAGAGGTGGGGACACGACCTGCACGACGACACCGCCGCCCTGCTCGAAGGCGAGGTACTGACCGGCCTGCGCCCCGGCACGCGTCGCGCCCCCGTGGCCCGACTGCTCGCCCCCGTGGAGCCGCGAGCCATCCTGTGCATCGGGCTCAACTACCGGGATCACGCCCGTGAGACGGGCCAACCGCTTCCCGAGCGGCCGGTACTGTTCATGAAGAACCCCGCGGCCGTCCAGGATCCCGGGGAACCAATCCGGTTGGTGCCTGCCTTTGTCGAGCGGCCCGAAGTGGACTTCGAAGTGGAGCTGGCCGTGGTGCTCGGGCGGGCCGCGCGCGACGTCCCCGTGGAGACCGCCCTGGACCACGTACTCGGCTACACCGTCGCCAATGACGTCTCCGCCCGACAGGTCCAGAAGCACGGCGGCGGCGGCCAGTGGGTCCGCGGGAAGAGCTACGACACCTTCTGCCCCCTGGGTCCGGCCCTGGTGACCCCCGAGGACCTCCCCGATCCTCAGGCGCTCCGCCTGTCCACACGCCTCAACGGCGAGGTGATGCAGGACAGCTCCACGGCGGAGATGGTCTTCACCGTGGCCGAGCTCATCGCCGACCTCTCCACGGGCACCACCCTGCTGCCAGGCACGGTGATCTTGACCGGCACCCCCCACGGCGTGGGTTTTGCCCGGGATCCCCGGGTGTTCCTGAAGCCCGGAGATGTCCTGGAGCTGGAAATCGAAAAAATTGGCGTCCTGAAAAACCCGGTGATGCGGTGGTAATTCGGTGGTGTTGCGGTCCTGAATGTCGCGCTTTGACGACCCGGAATTGGAGTCTACGTTACAGTAGCAACCTCCCATCGTATGCGGTATGGTACCGTATAGTTTGGGAAGATAAGGAAAATACGTAAAGACTGGCTGGGTTTTCCGGGAATTCCAAGGACCTATCGGAGTCTGCAATGGCTGACGAAAAGATGAGATTTACGTCCGACTTCTTCAAGGTCTTCAGCATGGATACCCGGGAGGCTTCCCGAGGGCTGGTTTCCGGCGATGTCGAGAAGGACGAGCTACGCATCGCCATGCTCCTGGCGACCATCAACGCCGCCAACTCTCTGGTGGACGCCAGCGAAGTGGTGAACCGGGTGGTGGACATGACCATCATGCTCACCTCCGCAGATCGCGGGTTCCTACTGCTCAAGGAGCCTGACGACAGCCTCTCGGTGCAGGTGGCGCGCAACTGCTACGGCAAGGATCTGCATTTAGATGACCCCTTCAGCCACTCCATCCCCGCGCAGGTCATCGCCACGGGCAAGTCCTACTGGATCGTGGACACCCTCTCGGAGGACAAGTCCGTAACCGCCAAGTCGGTGCAAGATCTCCAACTGCGCACCATCATGTGCGCGCCTCTGAAGATCCGCGGAGAGATTACGGGCGTCATCTATCTTGACAGCAAGCTGGCCAACAAGGAGTTCCGCAACGCCGACCTCGCGGTGTTCGAGGCGCTGTGCCTACAGCTCGCCGTGACCCTGGAGAACGCCTGGATCAGCCACGCCGCCGTTCAGACCGAGCGCAACATCGCCATAGGCAACCTGACCCAGGTTCTTATGGAGCACTTGATCACGCCCCTGGTGGAGGTGGAGTCCCACGCCATCGCGCTGGAGGAGGATGCCGAGCTCCCCGAGCACCGACGGGGTCAGGCCCGACAGATTCGGAAACTGGTCAGCCAAGCCCTGGAGCTGCTGGACACCATCCAGGAGACCGCCGGTACCGACATCAACGCCTCCTGGGAGGAGATCACCCTCTCTTCCCTGGTACAGTCGGCCTTGGAGCGGTATCGGACCGAGATCGAGGCAAATCGCATCGAGGTCGACTTCAACCTCGACAGTGAGGGGCGGTTGACCATGGAGCCAGACCGTATGGGGCGGGCTGTTTCCAGTCTGGTGCGCAACGCCATCGGCGCCATGACCGAGGGCGGCCGTCTCTCCATCGACATCGCCGATCAAGCGAACGGGTGGGTGGAGCTCTCCATCGTGGACTCCGGATCCGGCGCCAAGGCGCGTTGGTCAGACGCAGCCTTTGAGCCCTTCATGACCAAAGGCGACAGGGACGACAGAGGCGACAGAGGCGGCATGGGTGACCACGATCTCGATCTCGCCGTCGTCCGTCAGATCATCGAGAACCATGGCGGCTCCATCGCCGTCAGCAATCCCAAGCCCGACCAGACCCGCTTTTCCATCCGACTGCGAGCGGAAAAAGAGTAGCCGGCGCGACGCGCCCCGGATCCCTACGCCGAAGGTCTAGATCAGGCCGACGCGGTCGTTGAAGGCGTCGATGAGGCGGTCGATCTCGTCTACCTGAACGCGGGTAGACGGCCAGTAGTCCTGGTCAAACCACTGGGACTGGATCTCCTCGTAGGTTTTGCCCTGCTGCTCCACCCAGGTGTAGTACTTGAGGTTGTGGATGCGCTTGCGCTCCCAGTAGGTGAGCTCCTGCACATACTCGATGTTGGTGCCCAGCAGGTGCTGGTGATAGTCTGCGGCGGCGTCGCGATCGGTGTACTCGCCGTCCTTCTCACGCTGCTCCTGAAGGCGGCTGCCGTAGAGCTCCATGGAGTCTGTGAGCACCGTGATCACGACGTCGTTCTCACCCATCTCATAGTACTTGGCCATCTTGATGGCTGAGAGCGTGTTCGCGATTCCGGAGATGCCCATGAGATCGAGCTGCTCCACCAGCTCGGCGTCCACGCCCTGCTCCCGCAGGTAGGCCTGGCCCACAGGCTCATTGAACAGCCTCGCCAAGGACATACAGGCGTCGTCGTCGATGGCCATGACCATGTCGGTCTCGGCCACGTTGTGAATCCACGGCACGTGCTTGTCGCCGATACCCTCGATGCGGTGGCCACCGAAGCCGTTCAGGATGAGGGTCGGGCACTGCAAAGCCTCACTGGCAGCCACCTTGCTCGCCGGGAAAAGCGTCTTGAGGTAGTCTCCGCTGGCGATGGTACCGGCTGAGCCGGTGGTCAGCGCCATGCCACGGTAGGTGTCGTGGGCGCCCAGCTCCCGCTCCAGCACCTCGGCCATGGCGTGTCCGGTCACGTCGTAGTGCCACAGGTAGTTGCCGAACTCGTCGAACTGGTTGAAGATGACGACGTCGTCCCGGGACTCGCTAAGCTCCCAACACTTGTCGAAAATCTCCTTCACGTTGGATTCACAGCCCGGCGTGGCGATGATCTCCCCGGAGACTTTCTGGAGCCATTCGAACCGCTCGGAGCTCATCTCCTCGGGCAGGATGGCCACGGACTCGCAGCCCAGCAGGGTGGCGTTATAGGCGCCGCCCCGGCAGTAGTTTCCCGTGGAAGGCCACACCGCCTTCTGACTGGTGGGCTCGAACTGGCCGGTGACCAGGCGCGGCGCCAGACAACCGTAAGTAGCACCCACCTTGTGCGCCCCCGTGGGGAACCACTTGCCCACCAGACACAGGATGCGCGCGTCGACCCCCGTGAGAGATCGCGGCAGCTCGATGTAGTTCACGCCGCCGTAGCCGCCACCCTTGACCACGGGCTCATTCTTCCAGGTGATGCGGTGGAGGTTCAGGGGATTGACGTCCCACAGTCCCACGCCGCTGAGTTGATCGCGGATTTTCGCCGGAGTCTTCGACGGATCGCGCATCTGGGCGAAGGTGGGGAGGATCATGTTTCGCTCGCGGGCCCGCTTGGCGGTCTTGACGAGCTGTTCTTCGTTGACGGTGAGATCGATCATCTTGGGTCCTTACGCTTTGCCAGAGTCAAGCGGCCTAAAATAGGCCGATTCACCGGCGGGATCAAGTTGGATAGAGCCTCTTCGGAAATATGTCACTTCCGTGGAGGAAACGAACCAGCCCCAAATGGGTCAGCTCTTGCCGAGCTTGACGAGACCGCGGACCAGGGGGGCGAGGCGCATGACGAGGCGCTCGACCAGACCCGGAAGCCAGATACCGTGGCGCTTGGTGATCTCAGCCACGACGCCCTCCACCGACTCCTGCAGCCGGGCAGTGAGCACCGTCTCGAGGGTCTTATCCGTCGGGTCCGCCGAGCCCATGGCGGCCTGGGCCACCTGGTCCACGAAGGCGCGGGTCATACAGAACTGATGCAAGTCGCCGGTCGCCTGCTCGCTAACTCGCCGAGCCAACTCCCCGGTGACGATGGTTCGCCGTCGCTCCGACGATCGGAGTCGCGACACGGAGAGGAACTCCGCCAGGTCGATCTCCCGCATGGTCATGGGGTTGAACAGACCCAGCAGCAACATGTCCTGATCGAGATCCTTGGCCGCGTCTCGCAACTTGCGATCGCTGCTTTTGCTCCAGATGGACTGAAGGGCTTCCCGGGCCTTGGCCGACAGGTCCAGCATGTGCTCGAACCGATGCCGCGTACGCTTGCGGTCGATCTCGGATTGACAGGCCTGCTGCAGTCGGGAAGCGGGCGAGCCGGATTGGTACGCTGCGTCCTCGTCGTCCAGCACCCTGGACCGGATCCGCTCGGCTGCCTGCTGGGCCGCGGCCAGGGAGACTCCGTCGATGCTGATCTCCTTGGTAGGGTCGTCTAGGACGTCCGCGGTCTCGGGCTCTGTCACAGCGCGTACGGGGAACCGCGGATCCACACCGATGGGGACAGGCGTCGGATCCTTCGGTACGGGCTCCATCTGCCGGGGCGCGGGTGAAAAGACGGGAGCAGGCGCAGGCGTGAGCGGTGGCGCCGGTGTTGGCCTGGTGGTTCGGGGCGGAGGCGTCAACCGAGGCTCGGGGTCCACCGGGGACACGACGTCCAGCAGCCCCGACTCGGCACGCTTCTTCAGGACATCGCCTATGCTCGAGCCCACCATCTCCGGCTCGGCGGCCGGCGAGTCGGCGGTCTCGGTCTCGGTCATTCCCCCCGACGGCTCGGCGGTCACGGCCAAGGGCGCGGCAACAGACGGAGACGGAGACGGAGACGGAGACGGAGACGGAGACGGAGAAGGAGAAGGAGAAGGAGAAGGAGACCAGGGAGTCTGCACCTCCGGCTGGGGTATCGACACCTTCAGACTCGCCTGGGAACGTTCGGCCTCATCGCGTTCCCACCGCTCCATCATGCCCTCGGCCATGTCCTTGGAGTAGTGGGTTCCTTCTCGGGTAACGTACAGAAACTCGCTGCCGTCGTTGATAAACTTGGCGCCTCGCAACTCCGGGGGAAGGTCGTTGCCGATTCCGAGCTCGTCGATGACCAGTGGTGCGGAGTCGGTCTCCTTCGCCTGTTTCTGCTCCCACTGCTCCATCTTGGACTCCGCCTCGTCCTTCGACAGGCGGGAGCCATCCTGGGTTACGTACTCAAAGGCCCCTCCCCGACGCACGAACCGCGCCCCCCGCATTTCCGGATGCAGATCCTCGCCGAAGCCAAGCTCATCGATGACCTCGTCGGTCAACACTGCGTCTCGGTCGGGCTGCGGCGCGCCGCCCACCAGGCGCGGCTCCACCACAGAGGGCACGGCGGCCTGGACCGGCGCTTCGTAGACACCGCTGGGGTGCGGGTGAGCGACCTTGGGTGTGAGGGTGGCGAGCTCTTCCTTGTAGGAGGAGATCAGGAAATCCGCCGCCGCCTCGTCCACCGTGAAGCCGTCCGGCCCTCGGTAGACGATCTCTACGCTGCCGTCCGGATTCGTGCGCTCCACCACCCGGCAGCCGCGGAACTCCTCGGGCATGTTCTCGTCATCCTCATCGATGGTGTCGAGAATGACCTCCTTGGTGGCCTCCGGCCCGGCAGACATGGACGCCGGCGCCGCCGTGGCGATGGAGGGCACCGCAGGCGGCTCGGCCACGGGCACTGCAGGCGACTCCGGGGGCTTGGCGTCGGGCTGGAACCGGGGCGGAGGGGTAGCGTCGGGCTGGAACCGGGGCGGAGGGGTAGCGTCGGACTGGAACCGGGGCGGAGGCGCCGAAGACTCGACATCGACCGCTCCCCCCGACTGCATGACCCCCGGCCGGAACTTGGGCGGAGGCGGTGTCGGCCCAACCTCGGGCTGCGCCTGGGAGGGCGACTGGCTCGTACCCACGCTTAGGGTGGGATCCGCGAACAACTGGCTCGCACCCATGCTAGGGGTGGGATCCGCCAAGGGCACCGACTCCCAAACAGGCGACTCGGTGTCCACCTCGTCGGCGACCTGCTCCCACTTGTTGCGCCCGAATATCTGCTTGAGAAAACCCATAGCCAATCGCCCGTCAGCCTACCGGTTCCGCACGTGTCAAATTGCTTCTCAGTCCTCCGAACTCACTCAATCTACCACGAAATGACCGGATTATCTCAGACTCAGAGTGGTCCGCACACCACCGGGTAATTTGTACAGCCGCAAGCACCCCACGGATTCCACTCGCCCGTGCTGTGACTACACCAGTGACAACTCGCTCCACTCTGCTCGCAATTGTTGCACTCGGCACAATACCAATCGCCGGACATATTGTAGGCGTCAGCGCTGCTGGACTGCCCACACCAGGCCGTCCAGCAACCCGTCGACGAATTGAGGCCGCCGATATCACACTGATTGACCACGCCCGTGGGGATCTCACACCCGTTGGTCCAATCGCTGTCGCAGTTCTCGTAGGGCGCGGTGCAGGACCGTTGGCAGGATCCGCCCGAACAGCTCGCCGTGGCGTTAGCCCCCGCCGTGCACGAAATATCGCAAGCGGTGCAGTCAGTGCTCGTGTTGAGCGGACTCTCGCAGCCGGTGCCCTCCAGGTCGGAGTCACAGTCTCCCCAGCCGCTGTCACACTGGATGCCCACGCACCCTCCGCCGGAGCAGGTGCCCCCGTTGGTGTTGGGCGGAATGCAGTCGAGCTGATCCCCAAAGCAGTTGCCCTGCCCGTCACACTCGTCGCCCGTGGTGCAGCCATCTCCGTCGTTGCAGCTCGTCCCGAAGGTCTTGAAGGTATACACGCAGGTGGTCCCAACGCACTGTCCCACGGTCACGTGGCAATCCCCCGGCGGCGTGGTGCACCCGCCCGAACACCCCGCCGCGTCCACGCCCACCTGGGAGTCTAACTGTACAAAACCGTCAGGCGTCGGCGCCGCGTCCACCGGGTCTACGGCCGCGTCCGTCTGCCCCCCGTCCCCACTGGGCACCTGCCCATCAGCCGCCGACCGCCCCCCAGACGCACACCCCACCGCTAGCAGTAACGCTGCTCCGACCTGGATCCCAACTAGAATGACTGTTTTCGGTTCGAGATGCATCATCTCACATTGTAGACTGGCACCCTCGACCTATTCAACCCCTCACTTCCCTCTTGACTCACTTCTCCTCACTTCGCGGTGGGAGCCAAGCGGGCTGCGCCGAACGCCGAATTCGGGTACTCTGCGTGCAAGATGACCTCCGACACGAAGATTCAGATCTCGCCGGACGTGCTCTTCCGTGAAATCGGCGGAGAAAGCGTACTCGCCCAGGTGGAGGGAGGAGAGTACTTCGGGCTGGACGAAGTAGGAACGCGCATTTGGAATCTGCTCACCGAGGGGAAGGATGTGGAAGCCATCGTAGACGCGGTGACGGCAGAATTCGAGGTAGAATCAACCGTAGCAAGCGCAGACGTAGCCGCGCTCATCAGGGATCTGCTCCGGGCGGGGCTGGTGCGCCAGGCATGAGCCCCTTGCCCCTCCTTGGAGTGCTCAGGGGGCTCTGGGGGCTCAGGGCCCTGGCGGCACACGAGCTCGCCCAGCTCCCCGGGATCCTGTTCGAGCTACTCAGGGCCCCGCTGCGGCTCCGCCTCCAGGGCGTGGGCCCCATCCAGCAACACCTGGCCGCAGTGGCCGCGAATCAACATCGTCCGGAGGCGCTCAACGCGGCGGCACGGCGAGAGATGGACTCCCTGGCGCGCCTCGTGACACGGGTGGCAAACCGCCTGCCAATCCGCCCCTCCTGCCTCGCCCGTTCGGTGGCCACGGGAACCCTGATCCGGACCCGGTTTCAGATACCTGTGGACCTGCGCCTGGGTGCGCGCAAGGCGGGACGGGACCTGGAGGCCCATGCCTGGGTTGACGTGGCGGGGGAGCCCGTGGGAGAGCGGATCACCGTTGCACGCGACTTCCCGCCCCTGGAACCGGTGGCGCCCCCGAATCACGAGGCACCATGAGCGGCATCTGCGGCGTGTACCACCGGGACGGCCGCCCCGTGGACCAGACCTTGATCGCCCGCATGAACGACGCGGCGGGATTTCGCGGTCCTGACGGTGGCGCGATCTGGTTCCATGCCGGGCTGGGACTCGGACACCAGCGGCTGGTGACCACCAGCGAGCACCGCTCCGCACACCAGCCCCTCCACCGGAGGGAGGCCGAGCTCTGCCTGACCTTCCACGGCCGCATCGACGACCGGCACACCCTGGCCGGTGGACTGGGGCTCTCCCAACGCGACCTCCCGCGCCGCTCCGACGCCGACCTGGTGCTCGACGCGTATGAGCGCTGGGGCCGGGACTGTCCGCGCCATCTGGTGGGCGACTTCGCCTTCGCGCTGTGGGACGGGCGCGCCCGGGGACTCCTCTGCGCCCGGGACATCCTCGGCATCAAGCCCTTCTGGTACGCCACAGACGCGCGCCGTTTCGGGTTCGGCTCCGAAGTCCGGCAGGTGCTGCTCGTCCCCGGGATCGACACCGCCCCGGACGAGGGGTTCGTGGCCGAGCTGCTCATCGATCAGGTGACCAGCAATCGGGATACACTCTACCGTGGAGTGAAGCGTCTCCCCCCGGCGCACACCCTGTGGGTGGACGACCGGGGCGACCACCTCGAGCGCTACTGGGGCCTCGGATCCATCCGAGACGTACGCTACCGGCGGGACGAGGACTACGTCGAGCACCTGCGCACCCTCTTCCGGGAGGTCGTCTCCGAGCACCTCGAGAGCCCGGCGCCCGTGGGCGCGACGCTCAGCGGCGGCGTGGACTCCTCCTCGGTGGTCGGCATGGCCATGGCGCTCCGGGCCGAGCGCCCACATATCCCGGAGATCCTCCCCTTCTCCCTGGTCTTCCCCGGCCGTGCCTGCGACGAGAGCCCGTACATCCACCAGGTAGCCCGGCGGTGGGGGTTCACGCCGCGCACCTTTGAGCCCTCGCCTCCGCCCCTGTCCCACCATGTGGCCCAGGTGGCAGACTACCACTACATTCCCGACGTGCCCAACGGCTCCATGTCCGACCCGATCCGCAGGGCCGCGCGCCGGAATGGCTGCCGAGTAGTCCTCTCGGGTCTGGGCGGCGACGAGTGGTTCTGGGGCAGTCGCCTACGATACGCGGACCAGCTACGCCATGGCGCAGTGCTCACACTGCTCAGGCAGTCCCTGGCGGACCACCACCTTGCCCGCCGGCCGTGGCTCCGCCTGGCCCGGGCCCTTTGGATCGCCGCGCCGCCGCTGCTCCCGTCCGGCCTGCGACAGACCCTACGCCGAACCCTCAGCCACGCCCAGGGTGTACGTCATCCTCCCTGGATCCCAAAGGATTTCATACGCCGGACGGGGATCGCGGAGCGCGTCGCACCATCGAGGGAGTCCGCCTTCTCCCCAGACCAGGCGCGCCCCTGGCACCTGGAACACGCCACCAGTGGATGGCAGGCGATGATGATGGACTATGAGGAGCGCTCCGCCGCCCGGTTCGGGTACGAGCTCCGCCACCCCTTCGACGATCGCCGCATCGTGGAATTCGGGCTCGGCCTACCAGACGATCTTCGGTGGCGACAGGGACAGCGGAAGTGGATCCTGCGCCAGGCGAACCTCGAGAACCTTCCCAGACCGGTGGCGCAACGGACGGACAAGGCCGAATTCGGACATGTTTTCTCGGAGTGGCTCATGGCCATGGCCAAGGCGAAGGCGAAGGGAGATCGTCCTATATTTTCCAGCATGTCCATTGGTGCGGTTGGCTGGGTCCACGAGCGCCTGCTGCGGGAAGCCTGGCAGACCACCGTACGGAGCTATCGGTCCGATAACCCTGCATTTTCTCGCTGGAACTGGCATTTATGGCATGCTGTGTCGGTGGAGCTGTGGTACAATTCGATGCAAGCTAACTGACGAATATCACGTTCAGATAAATATTGTCACCGGCACCATCGTAGGTCACTAAGATAAATGTGAACGAACACCCCCCCAAATCCAGCCCTCCCGCCTGGCAGCGCACGGTGAGGAAACCCTACCGCAGACCGCGCCTGACGCGGTACGGACCGATCCTCGATCTCACCCGGATGCCGGGCGGATCCCATAAGCCCGAGGGATCCTCCGGCAAGAGTCACCCCTTCTAACGGCCGGCACACACTCGGCCATGCCCATCTCGGTTCCACACGTCCTGCACGGCTTTCGCCTGGATCTCGAGGAGGAGAGCTCTCTTCAGGCGCCCCCTCCTGACTCCACACCAGGAGTACGGATCAAGATCGTCCGGGTCCCATCTCTCACCTCCGATGAGCGTTCCTGGCCCATCCGCTGGTTGGACGAAAACGACAATCCCTGGCTCCGCGCCCGCTTCGAGGGAGCTGGGGAGCACAGGATCCGGTTCCGCCTACTGGACGTGGCAGAGTTCGAGGTCGACGGTCCCCCCAGCCGGATCACGGCGCATGCGCTCAAGGACCTCCCGGACGCCACGCTCCGTCACGCCCTGCTCGAGCAGATCCTGCCGTACACCCTGGCCTTGCGTGACCATTTGATGCTCCACGCCGCCGCCGCGCGAGGGCCACGCGGCGTTGTGCTCCTGACCGGCGAGTCCGGCGCGGGCAAGTCCACGCTCCTGGCGGCCCTGATGGACGCGGGACTCACCCCTTGGAGCGACGACGCCGTGCGTATCGACCTCTCGGACACGACGGTTCGCGCCCACGCGGGGTTCTCCGGGCTCAGGCTGTGGCCCGACAGCGTGGCCGCCCTGCCGGAGTCCCTCCAAGGCGAGGTCGTGGTCCAGGGAGACGACAAACCACACTGGTGCCCACCGGAAGGCACGCTCCCTCAGGACACCGCCTCCCCCACCCCCACACGGATCCGCTGCGGCCTCCTGCTCGGGCCCCAGGCGCCATCGCCGCGGATCCGGCGCCTGAGCCTACGCGATACGGTGGTGCTCCTCCACCAGCACGCCTTCGGCAATCCGCACCTCGATAGACAGGGGCTCGACCGGCACTTCACCCAGCTCGAGGCCGTGGCACGGTCGGTGCCCTTCTGCGAGCTGCGCTACCCTCGGCGCCTCTCCCAACTGCCCGAGGTGGTGGCGCTGCTCCTGGAGGAGTTAGAATCCGACGGTTCCGACCTGTTTACAAAGCCCGGGCTTGATCTATAACAGTCCGATGGAGGCTCGAGTAGCGCATGGCTGCAGATGGTGAAAAGGACGCATCCCAACGGGAGATGTTGGCCAAGGCCCTGGAGATCTACTCGCCTGCCGTGGTGGAGCGGTGGATCAAGCCGCGCAACCGCGGACAGATGCGCCATCCGGACGGACAGGGGCGGGCCGCGAGCGCCTGCGACGACTCCATCCAGGTGTTCTTGCGGGTTCAGGGCGAACGGATCACGGAGAGTTCCTTCCTTGCGACCGGGTGCGGGGCCACGCTCTCTTCGGCGAGCATGGTCACGGAGTTGGCCGAGGGGATGACCTTGGAAGCGGCCCTGGGCCTGACGGCCCAGGAGATCGCAGACGGACTGGACGGGCTACCGGAGCACAATTTTCACTGCGCCGAGATGGCGTCACTGGCCCTGCGAGCGGCGGTACAGGACGCCTACCGATGCGAGCGGGAACCCTGGAAGAAGCTGTATCGATGAAGCCAAAACAACTCTCGGTGTGGATGTGTCTGTGGATGGTGGGATCAGCGCCGCTGGCTGCCTGTGAGCCGGGTGACGATGCCCCCCCCGCCAACGCGGTGCCCGTGCGGGTGTTGACCTACAACATCGGCAACCCCGACGCCGAGGACCCAAACTACCCGCTGCGGCTCAAGCACCAGGCCTACGAAGACTACGTAGGCGCCCAGATCCGGGGTCTGGAGCCGGACATCGTGCTGCTGCAGGAGGTACTGCCCACCACCCATTGTGACGGGCTGGACGAGACGGATCCGGCGTTGACCTGCTACGACGCGGCGAACCGCGAGCCTCCCGTACGACGGATCCTGGGGCCGGACTACACCATCGTGTGCGACGAGCGCCGGCACGTGGAGTGCATCGGCGTGCGCGTGGGATTCGGCACCATCGCGGGGGTGGAGCCGGGGGGCTATGTGCTCAGTGGGGCACCCACTCCGGATCTGCCCATGGACTCGTGCGAGTGGGCGGAGGGGACCTGCTCTAACGACTACTGCGACTTCGAGTCCACCGTTTCGGCCGTGGACGTGCAGACAGGCTACGGGGACCTGCGGGTGGTGCACCTGCACCCCAACGCCGGCGGCAGCGGGATCGACGGCGCCTACACCGGCGCGCCCTGCCGGGCCTTGCAGCTCGAGCAGGTCTTCGATGGGCTCTCGGACCACCCGGACACGCCGCTGGTGACCGCCGCTCCGACGCTCCTGGGTGGGGACTTCAACATGGACCCCATACGCATGACCTCACCCGACGAGACCGCCCTGTGGGAAGCCCACGTGGGCTCGGAGGGGAGCTTCAACGATTTCTCTCCCACGGACGACGACGGTGTGCAGTACTCCACCCGCCGGGGCTCCTTCGGCCTGGCCATCGACCATGTGCTCGCCGACCGCGCATCCGGAAGTTGTACGATATTTGGCCATGACGACGGCTTCGGCGCCGACCCTGGAACGATGCCCTTAGACGACGGTTTCGACTGGACCCAGGTCCCCGACGAGGAGTGGTATCCAGGCCGCATCGACCACTTCGCCATCCTGTGCGACCTCGAGATCGACTTCACCATGGAGTAGACCGCCAGCGCTGTTATACTAAGCGCGAGCTTATGCGCAGCCTTTTGCGCAGCCTTTTGCGCAGCCTTTTGCGCAGCCTTGTGACGGAGACGGAGACATGGAATGAGACGGTCGGCGATCTTCGCTCTGTGCGGAACCCTGGTGCTCGGGCTCACCTGTGACTCCCTCGCGGAGGCCCGGTCGCGGGCGCGGCGCTCTCGGCCGGCCAAGCCGGCCAAGCCGGCCAAGGCGGCCAAGGCGGCCAAGGCGGCCAAACCGACCAAGGCGACCAATTCGACTGAGCCTACGCGCTCCGTTGAGCCGGCCAGGCCGACCGTACGACTCGCCCCCCGGCCCCGGTCGTACCAATTGGCCGAACCGAGCCCCGAAGTGAAGCTGCGCATCAAACGGATCCGGTCCGGCGCCAACATCATACTGTACTCGGGCTACGGCCTCAGCGGCTTCGGCCTTGTCAGCACCGTCACGGGCCTCGTCCTCATCGGCGTCGCCCAGGGCGGAACCCTGCAGACCGCGGGTATCGCCACCCTCATCACCGGCGCCATCACCCTAGCGGGCGGCACCGCCATCTGGGCCGTGGGCCGCACACGCATGAACAAGGCTGACCTGCTGCTCATCCAAGCCCAGATGCGCCAGGTCCAACTCCACGACCCCACCCAACGGCGCCCCGAGACGCACGCCCTGACCCCACCAAAGACCCACACGGTCTTCTCGGCACGCCTCCGCTTCTGATCGCCCCGTGATTGCCCAATGGCGATCGCGAGGGTATGGTGCTGAGATCCCGAAGGGAGAAACCGTGGCGCGTATCGTCGAATATTTAGCCGGAGACCAGCTCCGGGCGGCCCTGGTCGAGGGCGAAGGTAAAAAGAAGCTCCAACTCGTCGACGGTACGGGCCGCAAGATCCGGCTGCCGCCTGACAAGGTGCTGTTCGAGCACAACGCCGCCTCCATCGAGGGACTCATCGCCCAGCGGGAGGCGTTGGTGGCCGAGGTGGACGTGGAGCTGCTCTGGGAGACGATACAAGAGGACGCGCCATCACAGGATCTCACGGCCGCGGACCTCTCGGGCACCTATTTCGACGACACCTCGAGCCTGCACCGCTCAGCCATGTTCCAGAGCCTGGTTACCGAGCGCGCGCACTTCCGACGTCGCGGGTCGTCCTTCCAGCCCCGGTCATTATCGGATCTGGACCAGCTACGGAAACAGCAAGAGGCTGAACAGCAGCGCTTGGCCGAGGAGAAGGCGCTCACCCAGGCGCTCACGACGTCCCCGCTGGACCCCGCCCTCTGTGTCCGCCTGGAGCGTTGGATCCGGTCCGCCGAGGACAAGGTGTTGGCGACGGTGCTCGCGCCCCTCGCCAAGGACCCCATCGGCCACGCCTTCGACCTGCTGCTGACCGCGGGCCACCTTCCCTCAACTGCGGATTTGCCCGTGCTTCAGGCCAACCTGCGGGCAGACCTTCCCGCCGCCGTGGTGGACCACGCCGAGGGAATCTCCGCCAGGGACGAGACCGGCGACGTGATCTCCGCCAGCTTCTCCATCGACGACGCGGAGACGCGCGAGGTGGACGATGTGCTCACCGTCACCCGCGAGGGCGATGACGTGAGGGTGGACATCGACATCGCCGACGTGGCGGCCTACGTGAAATCCGGCGATCCCGTGGATCGGGAGGCCCAGCGACGCGCCAGTACGGCCTATATGCCCACGGGCATGTACTTCATGTTGCCCGAACGTATTTGCTGCGATCTGGCGAGCCTGCATGTAGGAGAACCCCGTCAGGCCATGCGCACCACCGTGTGGTTCGACAACGCCGGACAGATCCTGCGCCACAGCCTCTCGCTCGTCACCATTCGGGTGGACGAGCGCCTCGACTACGACACCGCCGATGAGCTGCTGGGCTCCGGGGAAGGGGCCACGGCGGAGTCCCTTCGGCTCCTGGACACCGTGGCGGGCCACTGTCGCACCGCCCGTCAAGAGGCCGGCGCGGTGTCCTTCCAGCGCCCGGAGTGGAAGATCCGGGTCTCGCCCGATGACGGTGAGCTACACATCACACCCATCTCGACCAAGTCTCCGAGTCGCCAACTGGTGGCGGAGATGATGATCCTCACCAACCGCCTCGCGGCCGAGCGCGCCGCGGAGGCGGGCGTACCCATGATCTACAGGGTGCAGCCCCCGCCAGTGGGTGACGTACCCAAGGTGGAACCCGACGATCCCGCGGCCTTCGCCAAGCTACGGGGCCTCCTGCAGCCGGCCAGTCTCTCCCTGGAGCCGAAGTGGCACTGGGGCCTGGGCCTCCGCTCCTATACCCAGGTCACGTCCCCCTTGCGCCGCTTCTCCGATCTCGTGGCTCAGCGCCAGCTCAGCGCGATGCTGAACGACACGCCGCCGCCCTATGGCGCAAAGGAGCTACTCAAGGTGCTGGCCCACGCCGAGGCCGTGGAGCGGGAGCTCAAGCGCACCGAGTCCCTCGTCAACGAACGGTGGGCCCTCGAAGCGGTGGCCCGGCTGGAACAGCGCAACGGGCTGCCCGGCCAGGTCGTGTCCGAGACCGCCGGCGGCTACAAGGTGATGTTGTTGGTGTCTGGAGCCGTCGGGCTGCTCACCACCACCACAAAGCTGACTCTCGGTGATGCCGTGACCGTGGACGTGCAGCGGGTGCATCCCCGCCACGCCAGGTTGCGACTCCTCCTTGGGAATACCGTGTCTTAGTAAAGCAGAACACGCTTTCCAACACAGCCAGATTGTATTATTATTTCCTATAGGCAATGTTGCCCAATTCGTAGGCACATTATTCTACGTACTAGATAGTATTAGTTTGCAGAAGCATCGGCCTCGCAGACTCACCATGGACGCCGTCGCGTCTGGTGCGAAACGTGGGGCCACCGACGACATGAGGCGCTGGTTGGCCAGTAGAAAACCACTCGGATTACTTACGCTAATCGCCGGCGGTAACGTCGCGGACAGGGGACAGATCCGTCCAATCCTCACCGCGCGCGGCCACCAGGTCACCGAGTGTGACACCCTGTCGGAGGTGGTCGAAAAGCTGAACGCCGAGCCCTTCCAGCTCATCGTTGTGGACTGGGCCGACCCCGAACCAGCCACCGAGGTCTGTAAACAGGTCCGCAAACATTTCCAGGGCCAGGACGCCGTGATCCTGGCCGTGTGCCCCGCCGAAATGGTGCACTCCAGCGACAAGCTCATTGATGCGGGCGTAAACGACTTCGTGATCCGCCCGATGGACTCGAATCTCCTGTCGGCCCGCCTGGGCTTTCTAGAGCAGTGGGCGCACAACCTCATGGAGCGGGTCTGGGCCGAAGAGGCCCTGCGGGAGAGCGAGGAGGAGTTCCGGGACCTCTTCGAGTCCTCGCCCATCGGCATCTACCAGTCCACTCCCGAGGGACGGATCCTCATGGCCAACCCCCAGATGGCTCGCATGCTGGGCTATCGCTCCTTCGAGGAAATGGCGGCCGTTGATCTGGAGGAGGGCGGGTTCTGGCCGTCCTATCCTCGCGAACGTTTCAAGATGCAGCTCGAGCGAGATGGCGAGATCCGTGGCTTCGAGGCCGCCTGGACCTGCCGGGACGGTCGCACCCTCTTTGTCCGCGAGAGCGCCCGCGTGGTGCGGGACGGCACGGGCAATGTGATCTACTACACGGGCGCCGTGGAGGACATCACCGATCAGAGGGTTGCCGAGGAGGCCCTGGTCGAGAGCGAGCAGCGTTACGCCCTGGCTATGAATGGCGCCAAGGACGGCCTTTGGGAGTGGGACCTGATCAGCGACACCATGCACCTGTCCCCACGTTGGAAGCAGATGCTCGGCTACGAGGAGGAGGAATTCCCCGACGCCCCAGGCAGCTGGTTCGACCTCGTACACTCCGAGGACGTGGACGCGCTACGCGCGGAGCTGGCCACGCACCTAGACGGCCTCACTCCTCACTTCGAGCATGAGCACCGCATGCAGCACCAGGACGGCACCTGGCGCTGGATGCTCTCCCGAGGCGTGGCCGTGAGGGGCAAGGACGGCATCCCACGACGCATGGCGGGCTCGCAGTCGGACACCACCGAGCGCCGACGGGCCGAAGAGGAGCTGCTACACCACGCCCTGCACGACCGGCTCACGGGGTTGCCCAACCGAGCGCTGCTCATGGACCGACTCCGACGCGCCACGGCCCTGGCCAACCGCCGCCAAGACTACACCGTAGGTGTCATCTTCTTGGATCTGGACCGGTTCAAGCTGATCAACGAGAGCCTCGGTCACGAGCTGGGTGAGAAGATCCTCGTGCAGGTGGCCCAGCGGCTCGAGTCGTGTATGCCCCAGGGCGACACAGTGGCCCGGGTGGGTGGTGACAAATTCGCGTTGCTGCTCGAGGGCATCGAGTCCATGGATGAGGCCCGGGCCACGGCGGACGCCATCCAGGTGCAGCTGACCCAGGCGATCTGGGTGGGAGGGAGCGACGTCTTCGTGACCGCCTCCATGGGCATCGCTTGCTCCACCCAGGGGTACGATCGCGCCGCGGACATGATGCGCGACGCTGAAGTGGCCATGTACAAGGCCAAGACCAAGGGGCGCGCCTGCCACGCGATCTTCGACCCGTCCATGCGGGAGCGGGCCGTGGCTTGGATGCAGATCGAGAGCTACCTCCGCCACGCCGTCCAGCGGGAGGAGCTGCGCCTCTACTACCAGCCCATCGTCTCGTTGGCCACGGGAAACATCGTGGGTTTCGAAGCGCTCGTGCGTTGGCAGCACCCCGAGATGGGGCTCATCTCCCCATCGAAGTTCGTGCACATCGCTGAGGAGACGGGCCTCATCGTCCCCATCGGCATGTGGGTGCTGCGGGAGGCCTGCCTGCAGCTTCAACGCTGGCGGCAGACCTTCTCGGACTACGCGAATCTCACCATCAACGTCAACCTGTCCGGCCGACAATTCAGCCAGCAAAACCTGGTGAAGCAAATAGAGCAGGTGCTCAAGGAGACCGACATTGATCCCGGTGCCCTCAGGTTGGAGATCACCGAGAGCGTGCTCATGGAGGACCGGAACACCGCCCTCAAGGCCCTTCGGCAGCTCAAGGAGCTAAACGTCAAGCTCTCCATCGACGACTTCGGCACGGGGTACTCGTCCTTCAGCCACCTGGAGCTCTTCCCGGTGGACTCCCTCAAGATCGATCGCAGCTTCATCAACCGCATGGGCGTAAACGGCGAAAACACCGAGATCGTCGACACCATCGTCAATCTGGGCCGTACCCTGGGCCTCACCGTAGTCGCCGAAGGCGTCGAAACCGAAGGCCAGCTAAACCAGCTCCGCACCAGCAGTTGCGAGCTGGCCCAAGGGTACCTCTTCTCCAAGCCCATGAAACGCCAAGACGTCGAAGCCATCCTCCTGCGTAACCCGCAGTGGTAACCACCTGACTCTGGCGGTCGTGGAGATGGTGGAGTACTCTGGAGCCTATTGGGTCACAAAAAGGATGGCGACATGGCGAGGCTGACGGTGAAGGGCAGCGGATTGTCCGGAATGCTCGCCTTGGCTGCGGGCGTGGTGGTTACGGGCCTGGCGCTTACGGGCCTGGCTACGGGCCTGGTGATCGGGGGTGGAGGCTGCAAGACAGCCAAGGAACAGGCGAAGACCTTCAAGCCCTGTGGCTCCGGTAGCAAGTGCAAGTCCCCGAACGTGTGCATCCGGACCGACAGCGGCAGCAGGGACAAGGGCATCTGCGTCTATCCGTGTACGCGGGACGATCAGTGCCCGCAGCCCTTTCGTTGTACGGGGAGCTACCGCCTCAGCGGCAAGAGCGGACATTACTGCCGGCGCCCTTCGGTGTCGGAGGGGGGCGACTGCTCCCGGATCCAGGACGGTTGCAAGGCGGGACACCGGTGCTTCAAAAACCGCTGCGTGCTGGAGTGCACCAAGCTCAGTGATTGCCCGAATCAAACCAAGCGGTGCCTCCAGGTGGTGGACACCACCCATGCCGGGAAGGGTGCCAAGGGTTCCAAGGGTGCCAAGAGTGCCCAAGGAACCAAGAACCTGTTCCGCGGTTGCCTGGACGCCAAGCAGACCCACGGCCAGCAGTGCGCCTCGGCGGGGCCCTTTTGTGCACGGGACCACATCTGCTACCGGCGCAAGTGCCTCCGGACCTGCGCCGACGACAAGGGCTGCGCCAAAGGGTTCATCTGCGACGGCGCCTTTTACAAGGGAGTCGACGCCCGAAAGAACCAGGCCAGGGGCGCCAAGCCGGACGTGCGGTACTGCCGCCGGGCGGGCGGCGACAACGCGGCCTGTGACCTGAGCGCGGGCAAGACCTGCGCCCGGGGCCTATACTGCCTGAGCCGTCGCTGCCGGAAGATCCAGCGAGCCGCGGTGGGCAAACCCTGCCACGAACGCAGGGGCATCTTCTGCGCCCCCAGTGCGAGCTGCTTCGGGGGCAAATGCCGCCTGCAGTGCAAGGTCGACCAGGAGTGTCCAAAGGTTCGCCGCAAAGCCGGCAGGTGCCAGCTACGCACGGTGCGCAAGGTTAAGATGGGGCTGTGTTTCTGAGGGGATCTCAGGCCGCTGGGCTAAAGTCGGTGACAATGGGCTGGTTGCGAGGCGCGATGCTCCGCAGCAGGGGCACCGCGGAGAAGCGGATCCCCAGGCCCCGGAGGGTTCCCCGGGGCTTGCTCCACATGATCACCCCCGTGAACCGATACCGCTCCCGGACAGGACCCATCACCACATCCACGGTGGAGAGCTCAGGGAGGTCATCGGCGGACATCACGTACATGCCACCGCCCGAGATGTTGATGGCGGTGGCCCGGTGCTCGCCGTCGCGGGTGCGCAGGATCACCGGAATCATGAGCGGCAAGCGACGGTGGCAACGCCGGTGGTGAGCGGAATCCCCCTCCAGGAGACGACGAAGCCCCTTGAGCATGCGACGCTCCGCCGGCGTAAGACGTAGACCCACCTGCTCGTGCATATGCAGCAGGGCGTAGTCGTGACAGGACTTCACCACGTTGAGCTGACCTGCATCGGGAACTCTAGAACGCTGCATCGCTGATGTCATAAGCTCTGTCTCCACTATCTTCGCTGTTGCCGCTGTTGCCGCTGTTGCCGCTGTCGCCGCTGCCTCTGTTTCTGTGCTCACAGGGACTCCATACGCATCACAAGATGATCCGGTTTAGTAAGCAAGACCGATGCCACCTCCCCACCTCCTCTAACCACCTGAAATCTGGCATGTAGGACATTTGCATACCGTGCCAAACTGTGAAATCTGTGTCGCATTGTCACCATTACCACCCAAATTCAGCCTGTGTTACCGCCATGTTAAAGAGGCGGAATGCCTCCGTCTCTCTCCCGTCTCCGTGTCACAAATGAACAGCAATCTGTGCCGTCTTTGCCACAATGTCGCTGAAACGTGGTGATCTTGAGACGGGAGATCCCCCGCCGAGGGTTGCATGGGTCACGCTGAGCCTGTGCTCCCCTGCCCCGCTCCAACCCATTGCATCCTGTGCCCCGCTCCTACCCCCGGCGGTCAGCGCCCACGGCGGCGCCGTATGCCCCCCCAGATGCGCCGCTCTGGTGCGCTGGCGGTCGATACTTCCAAGAAGTGCCGCTGGCTTCTATGATCTTCCTGGAGGTCAAGCTACCGTGACAAATCCTATTAATTCGATCCTTTCAAATAGGCGCCGCGCGAACCAGCGTCTGGAGCCCCACAAGCCAGAAAACCAATCGCAGGCCCATGCCATTATCCTCGTCGCTCATGGGCCAGTACTTCGTGCTGTCGACCAGCGCATCCTCCAGCACCTTCTCCACATGCCACTGGTATTTGGACGGTAGGTCGCTCCGTCTGAGCACCAGCCATGGGTTGAGTAGATAGCTCTGGTCCTAGCCCCCACCTCCACCACCAGGCCGTCGCCGGCCACCCCGAGGCGATCAGAGATTCCAGGCGCCGTGGGTGTGTCGTTGCGGTCCATGTCGGGGGCGGGTTGCGCGGAATCGGACGATAGTTTAATCGGGATGGGGGGTAATATTTATGATCGTGATCTGGTTCTTTTCACGACCGTAGCACCAGAACACACGCCAGGCCGATGGGGTGCGATTCTGAACGTATGCTTCGAATACCTTTTGGTTCTTCTCGTATGGATTCTTGAGCTTACTGTAGACATGCGTCTTGAGCCCAGAATGTCTCGGGTTCGCCTGCAGAAAACCGATGCACTTAACCACCTGCTTGTACAGCCCCTCCACTTTCGCTGATTTTGATTTTTTCTTTTTTTTTCGGGCCGCGATAGATGCTTCGGCTTCATTCTGCAGCCAATCGAAGGTGCTGGCGGCCTCTTGGGTCCAGACCAGCTCGAAGGGCATCAATCTTCACAAAGGTTCGCTAATGCAACGGCCTTCTGCATGTCCGGTGCTGGTGCAAACTGGCCAGCGGTGGCCTGGGCAAGGCCACGCTCGACGCCTGCGAGAGCGTCGGCATTCTCGTAGAGCCAACTCTCCCTGTTTGGGACGTCCACATCGCGGTGGCTAGCGGGCCCGTCTATGTGCAACGCAATTCCGCTACCCTCACCGCCATTGGCAGGAACGCAATTGAAAGACAATGCAGTGGTCACACAGAAACCGATGGTCAGGAAGACGCCGCTCGTCTTTACCGACGTCTTCTCGCGCTTTCCTACATTCACTGGCTGGGCCGAATCGGAACGCCGCTGAAGTACTTCTCCGCGCTGCGTTGGATCGGGGTTCCACTCAAACATCGATCACTCCTCAAGCAGCGCGCGAGCGCGCTGCATCAGTATTGCCAATCGGCGCGGGAGCAAGCTGACAGACACCACTGGTACAACTACCTGACTGGTGTCGCCCTTGTTCTTCGCGTCTTGGAATCTGTTAGGAGAAATAAAGAAAAAGTCAATCTCCGCGTCCTGGCCAAAAAAAGAACTCCGGGTGAAACAGGCTGGTTCAGTAACACTGCGCGCGGGCGCCTGTTTTTTGAGATCGGCTAGTGTCTCAACATCCCTCGCGCTCTGCTCACCGCTATCACCGCCGAATGCCTCGGTGAGGCTGCCCAAAAAACCATCATGAGAACAGAACTGGGTTAGGCCCTTTTCGCTCATCCGGATCGCAAGCGAGCTTGATGCACACCCCGTAAGAGGCTCTAGTTGAACGAACCCCAGAATGAACTCATCGACGGTCTTGTTAATGAACGCAAACTCCGCCGTGAACATGCGATCGGGCACCGGTAACGCTTCTGTCGTCACAGTGAGCGAATCCGCACCAAACTGGTCCGTGCCAATAGTAATAGGGTCAGCAGCCTTCCGGCTCTTTCGGCTCTTTCGGCTCTTTCGGCTCAGTGGTTTCTTTGGAGTTGCTTTTTTCGTTCCCATCACATCACCGTACTCTTACTGGTTACCACACCAAACTAGCTCAGTCGAGACCCGGTTGGATTTCACTGCGGCCACCACCAACGTTTGGGCGGTAGTCATGGCTTCGGCCCCCGGAGCGCAACCAGGTCGTCTGCCAGCTCCCCGAGGGCGTCGGGCAGCTCCCCGGTGCCAAGCGCACCGTCCGCGGCGTCACCGGCAGCGGTGGCCAGGTCCCATACGTCACCAGACCCACCTGTCAACTCGCAAGCCGTCGCCGCGTCCACCACATGTTCGGGTTATCGGCAGGGGGCGGGGGCGGGAACGGTTGCGAGAAAAGCGACGGAGGGGCGGGCTAGTCGTCTTCTCGAAGCCGGATCCACTCCATGGACTCAAGGCGTTTCTTCTCCATCCCCTCCCACGCGCTATACTCCTGCTCCTCCCACTCGGTGTACGCATCACCCTCCCACTCGGTGTACGCGTCGGCTTCCAGTTCGCCATACGCATCGGCCTCCCACGCGCTATACTCCTGTTCCTCCCACCTTGCGTGGTCATTGGTCTTCCACTCGCCGGACTTGATAGCATCCTTCCATGCCTCGGCTGCGTACTCCTTCCATGCCTCGGCTGCGTACTCGGGCCAGTCAATCTCCATCACGAGTTGAAGGCCAAGGTAGTCGGCCAAGCGATCGACGTTCACAAGAGAGAGAGCCCCCTCCCCTGTGTGAAATTTGGCTAGCGCGGACTGAGAAACGCCCCCGGCGGGTTGCCCAGCTCCTCCCTGCCCCGCTCCAATCCCCGGAACCCATCGCCCACGGCGCCGCCGTGCTCCCCCTGGTGGACGTCCTGGCGGGTGACTACGGCAGGCGGCGCTTGAAGCACCAGTAAGGATGGTAATGAGCCCCCGCTGCACCCACAAGCTCAAAGCCTGCAGCACCAAGCCGGTTCGATTTCTTTTCGATATCAGCGGCGCCGTTTTCCCTGAAACACTTGTACTCCCACTTCGGCGGGTTCGTACCAGCTCGGACAGGCGGCACGACAAGCGACCTCACGAGACACCCCACGATGAAAGCCACGGACAGAGCCAGCCCCAGTATCAGATTGCGCATGGTGAGCCTCCCTTAGGGTCCGCGAATGGACAACTCAGTCGCCCTAGCCGCCGATCCATCCCG
>JAOZUO010000183.1 GCA_029938605.1 Deltaproteobacteria bacterium
CGATAGACCAATGCTGAGGCAGACCCTGCTGGGAAGTGGCTGCTTCGGATGCTTGTTTGGCTGATTGACGGCCTTGTCCTGTGAGCACCTCTAATGATTGCCGACGACTGGCTGCGACGAAACACGATTAATCAGGGCACGGTCACCCCCGAGGGGATGGACCAAGCCATTGAGCGGCAGCAGGCTGAAGGGGGGGACCTCTTCGATAACCTGATCGCGGTGCGCGCCGCCACCGAGCCCGCGCTGCTGAGCTTGGTGGCTCAGGCGCTGGATACGCGCTACGTGTCGATGCAGCAGCTCGCTCGACTCCAGGTGTCTGAGTCCGTCTTGGCCATGGTGCCCAAGGAGATGGCTAAGGAGTACGTTTTCCTGCCGGCGTCCTTCGATGCCGCCAGCGGTGTGTTCGTGGCGGTGGCCCCGGATCAGACCGCCGACTACGTCATGGTCCCGTTGCTCGAGCCGCACGGCGTCAAGGAGATCCGCACGTACATCGGCGCCAGACGTTCGGTCCTGGCCGCCATCAGGAAGCTCTACTACGGGGACTTCGACGCCTTCGATCGCGTGGACACATCGAGCCAGGACGAGTACCGGCAGATGATGGACATGTACGGCGACAATCTGCTGGACGCCGAGCAGCTCACATCCCCCGAGCCCGAGCCTGTCGCCGATAATCAGATGGCCGTTTTCACGGGCCCCGAGCTCGAGCAGCTCAGTCGCCAGGAGCGCTCCCAGTCCCAGGTCTTTTCGGTGGACGCCTGGGGAGATCAAGGGGATTGGCTGAGGCGCTACCAGGAGACCCTCAAGGTCCTGGTGAACCGTATTGAGATGTCCATGGAGTGGCGCCAGGGGCACTCGGCCGAGGCCCAGCGGTTGGTCGGGCTCGTGGGCAAGCGCATAGGCCAGTCCGCCTCTGCCATGGACGCCACCGCGGTGGCGGCGTTGCTGCACGAGTGTGGCAAGCCCCGATCCGTGCATTTCACGCTCTACGGCATCGTCCACGACCGGGAGCAGACAGGGCAGGCCGCTCGCGTGGTGGAAGCGCCCATGCGAGCCATGGAGTCGGCGTTGTTGCCGGTGGTCGTGAAGGAGATTCTGGGGTGCATCCACGAGCGGTTCGATGGTCTGGGGGTCCCGGGGAAGGTGTCCGGCCGGGCCATCCCCTTGGGCGCGCGGATTCTGGCGGTGGTGGACGAGTATCTCGGCTTGCTGTACGACCCTGCCCACACGGCCGGCACTCTGCTCGATCGCGAATCAGCCCTCGCTGAGCTGGGGCGCCACGTCGGGACCCTCTACGACGCCTCGGTGGTGGAGATCCTCAAACAGACCGTCACGGGAGACTCCCTGCGGCAGGAGTTCCTCGGCAACCGGGCCAGCCTGCTCCTGGTGGACTCCGACCCCGAGGAGCTCACCGGCCTGGAGCTCAAGTTGGTGGCCGAGGGGTACACGGTCCTGACCGCGCGCACCAGCGCCCAGGCCGCCCGCAAGGTGCTCGGCGCGGTCGTGGACCTCATCATCTCCGAAACCGTCCTGGAACCCGTGGATGGCTTTGCTTTGTGCGAGAGCCTCAAAAAGGACAGACGAACCTCCAAGATCCCCATCCTGTTTCTGTCGGCCCATTCCGACGCGGATTCCGTCAACCGTGGCTTCTCCCTGGGCGCGAAGG
Source organism: Deltaproteobacteria bacterium (assembly GCA_029938605.1). Classification (GTDB taxonomy): domain Bacteria; phylum Myxococcota_A; class Polyangia; order HGW-17; family JAJRWW01; genus JAJRWW01. The sequence goes on from JAOZUO010000183.1 coordinate 1,664, forward strand.
ACTACATCGTCAAGCCCTACGCCTTCGAGCTGCTGCTGGCCAAGATCCAGCGCACCCTCGAGACTACCCCCGCTGAGAGCCGTCCCCAGGCCCGTGGCGTTAGCGGCTCTTTGTCAGAGATGAGCCTGCCCGATATCATCCAAATCCTTTCCGCCGGTCGGAAGTCGGGCGCCCTCAAGGTGATCTATCCCGCCGGTGAGGGCGTCATCTTCTTTCAGGACGGGAAAATCGTGGACGCCGAGTCCAGCGCCGGCTGGGGCGAAGAGGCGGTTTTCGCGCTCCTTGCCGTGGCGGAGGGCGACTTCGAGCTGGACTCTAGACTGCGCGCCTCCAAAACCACCATCGCCAGGTCCACCGAGAGCTTGATCCTCGAAGGGCTGCGCCGCTACGACGAAGCCCAGGCTGGGCGATAAAAACCAGGCGACAAAAACCAGTTGACGAAGGTGTCGCCCTCGGCACAAGGTACCGTCATGTCGGCAGGATTTCGCCGGCCGGGAGCCCAGGGATCTAATACCATGCTGAAGCAGATCATCGATATCTGGCGGAGTCGGAAGACCGAGGAGCGTCTGTACCACGAGTTTGTGGAGATGCTCGAGATGGACTGGAAGATGTTCGAGATCGTGATGGGGGTGATCGGCGGGGGGGTGAAGCCCGACGACGTCCAGGACGACCTGTTTCGGCGGGACATCGAGGTCAACCGCAAAGAGCGCTCCATCCGCAAGCAGATCGTGGAGAGCTTGAGCGTGCGCGGAGAGAACACGACGGTGCCTGCGTCGTTGGTGCTCATGAGCGTCGTCAAGGACGCCGAGCGGGTGGGGGACTATTGCAAGAACCTGCTCGAGACCGCTCAGCTCATGCAAAAACCGGTCACCGATCTGAAGTATAGCCAGGAGGTGCTGGAGATCGGCGAGCATGTCTGCCGGATTTTCCAGGAATCCATCCGGGCGTTCGCCGAGGAGGACGAAGACCAGGCCCGGGAGATCATCGAGGACGAAGGACTCATGAACAAGCGGTGCGACGCCCTCATCGAGGCCATCGCGCGGTCAGACCTTGGCGCCAATGAGGCGGTCACCACGGCCCTGTGGATCCGATTCCTCAAGCGTATTGAGGCGCACCTGTCCAATATCTGCTCCAGCGTTGTGCTCCCTGTCCATCGCCTCGACTCCCGGCTCAAATATGAAAAGCGCGGGAGCGTCCAACCGGACGCGGATTCTGACGCGAAGTGAAGCCTACTGCGGGATAATCGGCCCGTCGATCCGGCTTCAGAAAATGCTTTTTGCGAACAGATAGGCGAAGTAGAGGCCGAGTAGCACTAGGGCCCCGCCGATGAAGCGGACTGCTTTTGCGAGGGTCTCGGGGCGGAACCGCTCCCGGAAATGCCGCACCAACACCAGCAGCACCGAGAACCAGGCGACGATACCCAGGCTGACGGCCACCGCAAAGGGGCCTGCCAGGCGGGGGGTGACCGCCAGGAGGCCGGTGGAGGCGAGGGTGGCCGAGGCGGCGGTCCAAGTGGCGAGCAGGGTCGGGTTCAGAGCGCAGATGGTGAAGCCGAGCAGGAGCGAGCCGGTCAGGCGGTCGCGGTGTGGCTCGGCGGCCTGGCGGATCTCGCCCTGCTTCCAAGCCAGCAGGATGCCCAGGGTGACCAGGACGAGCGCCGCCGCTGCCCGGGAGATGGGCAGGATCACCGGGTACTCGACCAGGAGCGTGGAGAAGCCCCAGAAGGCGAGAAATGCGTAGCCGGCCTCGGCCACGGCCGCGCCGATGGAGATGGCGATGGCCGCCCGGAAGCGGGCCGAGAGGGCCCGGGCCAGGACCAGGGCCGCAATGGGGCCCGCCACGGGCATGGAGCCGACGAAGCCGAACAGAAAACCTATGAGGAATGCAATGAACACTGTAGCGCGGCATCTTTGCAGACCCGTGCGCCCAACGCAAATCGGTGCCTTGGAAACTGGGTCCCTTGCCGATGGAGGGGACTGCTGCCCCTTCGAGTTGACCTGGCGCCCCGACCCGGATCCTCGGGGGTCTGCTCCAAGTTGACAGGCCCCGGAGCTTGCCCGTATCCTTGGGCCTGAATTTCACGAGGATCACCCCTATGATCAAGGCTTCATCTTGGGCTCGTTTTGCCGCGTTGACCGTAGCGTTGGCCATCACATTTACCGGCACCTACGCCACAGCGACGCCGGTTCCAACCGGGGGTGAGCCCCTTCGGCTCAACGCCGGCTCGACCGCCGCCCCGCCTGCCGTGGCCATGGGCGGCGCCACCCTGGCCCGCCAGGTGGCCCGGTCCGCGCCTCTGCTGAAGAACCGATATCGCCGCTCGGAGTTCATGGAGGATACTCCCCGGGAGATCGCCATGGAGAACCGTGCCAACCCGTGGCAGGCCTGGGCGCTGGCATTTTTCCCCACCGCCCTTATCAAGGGCTTGACCCTCGGCCTTTCCTTTGCGAAGGGGGACTCGAAGCAGTGGGCCGTCTTTCTGCCTCTGGTGCCGAGCATGGGGCTCAGCCACTTCTGGGAGACGAAGTTCTACTGGGCGGGGGCCATCGCCCTGGCCGGAGACATCGCCGGCAGCGCCATGGTGACCGTCTATTGGTCTCAGCGCTACAGCTCCACGGCGACCACGCAGCCGTCCCAAACCATGCTGTGGGCGGGCATCGGCGTGATAGCGGTGGCCTGGATCTTCGAGAACATCACCGCGCCGCTGTTTGCCAACTGGCGCAACTCCAAGCTGCGGGACCAGTTTCTGCCCACCGAGAAGAAGACCGCTGTCCTCCCCACCTGGCGGTCTGACCCCCGGCCGAACCGGGGCCTTGCCCAGATCGGCCCTCCCATCCATCAGCCGGTACCCGTCGCGGCCGGTTACACCTTTAGTTTCTAGGCTTTTTTCCGAAGCTACGGTACGGACATGCAGTCGGCGGCGCAGCCGTCGCCCGTGGTGTTGTTGCCGTCGTCACACACCTCTCCCGGATCTAGGATGTTGTCTCCGCACACCGGGGCGGTGCAGTCCTCACGACAGGTCACGGGGTTACCGTCCGCGGTGATGTAGAGCGGTACGGTCATGTCCAGCGTATGGAGTTGGTCGTTCTCGTCCACCAGGACCCACTCGGTGAGGCCGTAGTTCCAGATGGGCTCAATCTCGATGGTCCACCCCGCAGGGAATGCGATGTCGGAGATGACCGCTCCGTCGGTGTTGGCCTGGAACCAGAAGTCGCAGTAGTACTCCGTGGGCGAAATCTGGCTGACCTCGTTGGGCTCGTCGCCGCGGTTGAGGGAGGTGCCCGGGGGCAGGCTCCGGATGGTGAGCTCCAGCTCCGCGGTGGGCTGGAACTGTCCGGAGGTGTCTTCGTCGATGCCGTGGACCGTGAACAGGCTCAGGATGCCGGTGTTCCAGTCCCGGTGGAGGAAGATCACGGACCGTCCCACGGCCTCGTAGCCCGTGTGGGCGCTGGCCGAGGTGTAGCCATAGAAGGAGTAGGCGTCCATCCACCGCTCCACGGGCTTGGACTCCATCTCGAACCCCGTGGTCTGCCACGCAGTCAACCCGTAACGCGTCTCGTTGGCCCCCCCTTCGTCACAGTCCTCCCCCGCCTCAATGAGCCCGTTGCCACAGTTGGAGCAGTTCAGCGCGACGGTGTAGGTGTCCATGACACCGTTGCGGCCGTCCACCACAATGTAGTAGGTCTGGCCGGCGCCGGCCTGAAAGATCACCTGGTTGTTGCCGTGGGCGAGGCAGTTCGTGGGATCGCAGATGCCACCGTTGTCCGTGAGCACCAGCAGATCCAGATTGCTGTTCGAGGCGATGAGATCCACGGTGACCTGCTGATCGTCGGGGGAGGTGAAGGTGTAGGTGTACTCCGGGCCGTCGAAGGTGAGCGCGCTGCAGCTGTAGCTGTCCACCGCGTCGGTGGCCCCGGCGTACTCGGTGGAGTAGTTGTCGCTTCCGCCGCAGGTCAGCGGCCAATCGGGTTCGCAGACGGGATTCTCGTATTGGCAGTTGGCGTCACAGCCGTCGCCGTTGGCGGTGTTCCCGTCGTCGCACTGCTCCGTGCCAGCCCAGACGAACCCGTCGCCGCAGGCGGCATTTTCACAGGTGTTCAGGCAGGCGTCCATGTTGTCGAAGTTCCCGTCGTCGCACTGCTCTCCAGCTTCGGGGATGCCGTTGCCGCAGCCCGGGCAGGTCATATTGACCGAGTAGCTGCCCTCGTCCCCGTTCGCACCATCGACGAGGATGAAGTAGGTGTTGCCCGCCACGGCGCTCCAGGAGACCAGGTTGTCGCCGAAGGAGATACAGTTCTCGGGCGCGCAGATGCCGCCGCCGTAGCTGAGCACCAGCAGGTCTAAGTCGATGCCCGGCTCCATATCCGTGAACTCGACGGTCACCTGGCCTGTCTCAGGCGCGGTGAAGGTGTAGGTGTACTCGGGACCGGACTCGTCGGTCCCCGTGCACGGGTAGGTGTCCACCACGTCGGTGGCACCCCCGGCGCTGGTGGAATAGGTGTCGCCGCTGTTGCAGAAGAGGTAGGCCCAGTCCGGTACGCAGGTGGGGTTCTCGAGCTGGCAGTTGGCGTCGCAGCCGTCCCCGTTGGTGGTGTTGCCGTCGTCGCACTCCTCCTGGTTGATCCAGATGTAGTTGTCGCCGCAGGTGGCGGCCACGCAGGTGTTGAGGCAGGCGTCGCTGTTGGTCAGGTTTCCGTCGTCGCAGTCCTCGCCGGCCTCGGGGATCCCGTTGCCGCAGGTGGAAGTTTCGGTCATGCAGTTGGCGTCGCAGCCGTCGCCCCCGAGGGTGTTTCCGTCGTCGCACTGCTCCACGCCGCCCCAGATGAAGCTGTCGCCGCATTCGGCGTTCTGGCAGCTACTGGTGCAGGCGTCGGTGTTGGAGGTGTTTCCGTCGTCACACTCCTCGCCGAGCTCGGGGATTCCGTTTCCGCACACCGCCGATTCGAGCTGGCAATTGGCGTCGCAGCCGTCGCCCGCGGTGGTGTTTCCGTCGTCGCACTGCTCCACACCGCTGTACAGGAAGGTGTCGCCGCAGGTCGCATTGTGACAGGTCACCAGGCAGGCGTCGGTGTTGGACAGGTTACCGTCGTCGCACTCTTCGCCGGCCTCGGGGATTCCGTTGCCGCACACCGACGTCTCGAGCTGACAGGTGGCGCTGCAGCCGTCGCCGCTGGCGGTGTTCCCGTCGTCGCACTGCTCCACGCCAGCCCGCACGAAGCTGTCACCGCATTCGGCGTCCTGGCAGTTGGTCAGGCAGGCGTCGGTGTTGGAGGTGTTACCGTCGTCGCACTCTTCGCCGGTCTCGGGGATTCCGTTTCCGCACACCGCCGATTCGAGCTGGCAATTGGCGTCGCAGCCGTCGCCCGGCGTGGTGTTTCCGTCGTCGCACTGCTCCACACCGTTGTACAGGAAGGTGTCGCCGCAGGCGGCGTTGACACAGGTCGCCAGGCAGGCGTCGTTGTTCGACAGGTTCCCGTCGTCGCACTCTTCGCCGGTCTCGGGGATTCCGTTGCCGCAGACCGTCGCCTCGAACTGACAGGTGGCGCTGCAGCCGTCGCCCGACACGGTGTTTCCGTCGTCGCACTGTTCCATGCCGAACCAGACCCAGTTGTCGCCACACTCGGCGATCCGGCAGTTGGTCAGGCAGGCGTCGTTGCTCGACGGGTTTCCGTCGTCGCACTCCTCGCCCGCTTCGGGGATTCCGTTTCCGCACACGGCCACCTCGAGCTGGCAGGTCGCGTCGCAACCATCGCCCCCCGTGGTGTTTCCGTCATCGCACTGCTCCATGCCAAACCAGATATAGCTGTCTCCACAGCCCGCCACCCGGCAGGAGTTGAGGCAGGCGTCGTTGTTGGAGACGTTCCCGTCGTCGCACTGCTCACCGGCCTCGGGGATTCCGTTTCCGCACACCGCTGTTTCGAGCTGGCAGTTGGCGTCGCAGCCGTCGCCCCCCGTGGTGTTCCCGTCGTCGCACTGCTCCACGCCGGTCCACAGGAACCCGTCGCCGCAGCTTGCCACCTGGCAGGTCGCCAGGCAGGCGTCGTTGTTCGAGACGTTTCCGTCGTCGCACTGCTCACCGACCTCGGGGATTCCGTTGCCGCACACCGACGTCTCGAGCTGGCACGTGGCGCTACATCCGTCTCCGTTGACGGTGTTTCCGTCGTCGCACTGCTCCACGCCGGTCCACACGAATCCGTCCCCGCAGGAGGCGTTCTGACAGGTGTCGAGGCAGGCGTCATTGTTGTTGGGGTTTGCGTCGTCGCACTGCTCGCCCGTATCGATCGTGCCGTTGCCGCACTGGGCGCAGGTCATGGCCACGGAGTAGTCGCCCACCGCGCCGTTGCGACCGTCGACGAGGATGAAGTAGGTCTGCCCCGCCACGGCGTTCCAGCTCACCTGGGTGTTGTCGAACTGCAGGCAGTTGGCCGCCTCGCACACGCCGCCCCCGTAGCCGAGCACGAGCAGATCGAGGTTCTGTCCGGGGGGGGTGTCGCTCAGGGTCACGGTGACCTGCCCGCTGGTCTGCGCCTCGAAGGTGTAGGTGTACTCTGGACCGCTCAGGTTGTGACTGGTGCAGGGGTAGTTGTCGATGTTGTCCGTGGAGCCGGCACCCAGCTCGGTGGTCCACCAGTCAGTGCCGCCGCAGGCCAGGTAGGACCAGTCCGGTACACAGGTGGGGGTTTCGGTCATGCAGTTGGCGTCGCATCCGTCGCCGGGGGTGTTGTTTCCGTCGTCGCACTCCTCCTGGTTGATCCAGATGAAGCCGTCGCCGCACGCGGCGTTTTGACAGGTGTTGAGGCAGAAGTCGGTGTTGGAGGTGTTTGCGTCGTCGCACTCTTCGCCCGGCTCGGTGACACCGTTGCCGCAGAAGGTGGACTCGGAGGTGCAGAAGGGGGAGCATCCGTCGCCGGGGATGTTGTTTCCGTCGTCGCACTCCTCGATGCCGAACCACCGGAAGCCGTCGCCGCAGGCAGCGTCCTGGCAGGTGTTGAGGCAGGCGTCGCTGTTGGAGAAGTTCCCGTCGTCGCACTGCTCACCGGGCTCGGTGACGCCGTTGCCGCAAGATCCCGTTTCCACGGTGCAGAAGGGGGAGCATCCGTCGCCGGGGAGGTTGTTCCCGTCGTCGCACTCCTCTACGCCGAGCCACCAGAAGCCGTCGCCACACGCCGCGTTCTGACAGGTGATGAGGCAGGCGTCGTTATTGGAGGAGTTCCCGTCGTCGCACTGCTCACCGGGCTCGGTGACACCGTTGCCGCAGGTGACCGACTCGATGCGGCAGTCATCATCGCATCCGTCGCCAGGGATGTTGTTTCCGTCGTCGCACTGCTCCACGCCGAACCAGATCTGGAAGTCCCCGCACTCAGCGTCCTGGCAGGAGTTGAGGCAGGCGTCGTTGTTGTTGAGGTTCCCGTCGTCGCACTCCTCGCCCAGCTCTGGGATTCCGTTTCCGCACACGGCTGATTCGAGCTGGCAGAACATGTCGCATCCGTCGCCGGGGAGGTTGTTCCCGTCGTCGCATTGCTCCATGCCGAACCACAGGAAGGAGTCGCCGCACGAGGCGTTTTGACAGGTGGACAGGCAGGCGTCGTTGTTGTTGAAGTTGCCGTCATCGCACTGCTCGCCGGCCTCCAGGACGCCGTTGCCGCAGACCGCCCCCTCCAAGGTGCAAAAGGGAGAGCAGCCATCGTTCGGAAAGTTGTTCCCGTCGTCGCACTGCTCGGTGCCGAACCACACCACGCCGTCGCCGCACGTCGCGATTCGACAGGTGTTGAGGCAGGCGTCGTTGTTGTTGAAGTTTGCGTCGTCGCAGTCCTCGCCGGTCTCGAGGATTCCGTTGCCGCACACCGGGCCTTCGAACAGGCAGAACATGTCGCAACCGTCACCGCCGACGGTGTTTCCGTCGTCGCACTGCTCCACGCCGAACCAGACCCAGCCGTCGCCGCAGGTGGCCCGCCGGCAGTTGGCGAGGCATTCGTCGTTGCTGGAGAAGTTCCCGTCGTCACACTCCTCGCCGGTCTCGAGGATTCCGTTGCCACAGACCTCCAACTCGAGCTCGCAGATGGAAGAGCATCCGTCGCCGGGGATGTTGTTTCCGTCGTCGCACATCTCCATGCCGACCCAGATGAAGCTGTCACCGCAGACGGCGATGCGGCAGCTATTGAGGCAGTTGTCGCCGTTGTCGAAGTTCCCGTCGTCGCACTGCTCGCCGGGCTCTAGGACTCCGTTTCCGCAGGTGGCGCCCTCGAATAGGCACGCCGAGGAGCATCCGTCGCCGTCAATCAGATTCGCGTCGTCGCACTGTTCCACGCCGGTCCACAGGAAGCCGTCGCCGCAGCGGGCGTTCCGGCAGCTAGCCAGGCAGCCGTCGGTGTTGTTGACGTTTCCGTCGTCGCAGTCCTCACCGGGCTCGATGATGCCGTTGCCGCAGGTCACGCCTTCGAGAAAGCAGTCATCATCGCATCCGTCGCCGGGGAGGTTGTTGCCGTCGTCGCACTGCTCCACGCCGAACCACAGGAAGCTGTCGCCGCAGCGGGCGTTTTGACACCAGGACAAGCAGGAGTCCTCGTTGGAGAAGTTTCCGTCGTCACACTCCTCGCCGAAGTCCAGGATGCCGTTGCCACAGAGGATTTCGATGTAGCAGTTCTCGTCGCAGCCGTCGTTGTTGACGTTGTTCCCGTCGTCACACTCCTCGAGGCCCTCTACGATGCCGTCCCCACAGAAGGGTACCTCCGCATGGCAGGTGCTGTCACAGCCGTCGCCACCCAAGAGGTTTCCATCATCGCACTCTTCGTGGTCTGCCAGGATGTGCCCATCCCCGCACACGTTGAGCTTGCAACTGGACAAGCAGGCGTCGCTGTTGCTGTCATTCCCGTCGTCGCACTCTTCGCCGGGCTCCACCTCTCCGTTTCCGCACTTGGTGATGTCTTGGAAGAAGTAGGTGCGTCCGCAACCCACCTGTCCGCCAATCACGGCACTAAGGATGATAAAAGATAGAGTTTTCAGGAAGTTACGCGTATTCATTTCGGACCCCTTAGACAATCAGGGACATTTTATCACGAAGATCAGGTCTCTGCCCATTACTCTATCGCCCAATACTTGGGCACAGCCCTTGCTGTGTGGGTCGCGGGTGTGTTGTCATGAGTCCAGTGAGGTGAATCATGAATGTACGTTGGGGTTCGGCGCGGGTCCTGGTTTTTTCGATGATCCCAGCGGTTGTCGTTTGGGTGGGCGTCTGTGTGGGCGGGTGCGGTGATGACGACGGGGGGGAACCCGATAGCGCCGTGTCCCTGTGCGGCAATGGCGCTATCGAGGCCCCGGAAAGCTGCGATGGGTCGGACCTGGGTGGTGAAGACTGCCTCTCCTTTGGGTGGTTTTTGGGCACCGTGTCCTGCGCGGCGGACTGTACCTATGACGTGTCCGGTTGCGTGGGCGGCGGTCCGGAGTGTGGGAACTGGGTGGTGGAGTGGGGGGAGCAGTGCGACACCAACGATCTGGGCGGCGGGACCTGTGAGTCCGTCAACATGGCCCCGGGGACCCTGGCCTGCAAGCCGGACTGCACCTACGACCGATCGGGCTGCGGTTCCGCGGCGTCCTGTGGCAATGGCGTCGTCGATGGTTTGGAGGGGGTGGAGGAGTGTGACAACGCCGATCTCGCCGGCGAGACCTGCGTGTCTCTGGGGTACATGGGCGGCCTGCTGGCGTGCGCCTCCAACTGCATCTTCGACGAGCTGAGTTGCACGAACCCCGAATGCGGCAACGACGTCTTGGAGACCGGCGAGCAGTGTGATGGCCAGGACTTCGGTCCCAACGAGGACTGCGTTACCTTCGGCCACGTCGGCGGCGAGCTACTGTGCACCTCCCAGTGCATTGTCGACACCAGCAACTGTACCGACTGAAAATCCGACCAGAAGAACTAGTCTTCGTCGTCTAAGGGGCGGTGAGCGAGGTGGATTTCTCGGGCGGCTTTGTCGGGGGTCTTTTCGGCTTTGGGGGTGGTCGTGGAGTTTCGCTTCTGGGGGACTTTGGCCAGCACGCCCCGACTCACGCCTCGGTTTTCGACCGTATCGACGCTGCGCTTGCGGGGGGTCTCGGACTCCGGTGAGGGGCCGAGCAGCACGGCGATCCAGCGGGTATCGGGGTTCGCCTCCAGGGCGATGCGCACCATGACCGTCAGCGGAACCGAAAGAAGCATACCCACTGGCCCCCACACGAAGCCCCATACGATCAAGGAGAGGAACACCACCAGGCTGGAGAGGCCGAGCTTGCGGCCCAGGACCAGGGGCTCGACGACGTTGCCGAAGATCGTGTTGATGACGACGTAGCCCACCGCCAGCGCCAGGGCGCTCCCCGGGCCGAGCTGCACCAGGCTGAGCAGCACGGGCGGCCCGGCCGCGAGCAGGGAGCCGATATTCGGTACGAAGTTGAGTAAAAAGGCCAACAGCGCCCACAGGATGGGGAAGTCCACGCCGAGGAAATAGCAGTAGAGCCCCACACACAAGGCGGTGCCGATGCTGATGATGGTTTTCCAGGCGAGGTAGCTCTGGACGTTCTGGACGACCTCCTCGAGCTGCTGGAGGCGATTCTCGGTGTCCTCATCGCTGACGTCGTTTCGCGCGGCCAGGGCCGCCACCATTTTTTTCCGGAAGCCGCCGGCCTCCAGGAGGATGAAGATGACCACGAAGAGCACCAGCAGCAGGTTCGAAAGCGTCGCCGCCATGGCGGCCAGGGCCGAGGAGACGATTCCCATGATCGTGCCGGGGTTGGCCACGGAGTAGAGGCGATCAAAGGTAATTGGGACGCCCAGGTCAGTGAGCCACGCCTGGGTCCCGGTGTGCAGGAGCTTGAAACGTTTCTCGTAGAAGGGCACGCGATCGGCGAAGTCGTTCACCGCGGAGCCCACCACCAGGGCTACGCCAACCAGGCCCAGGATCGCCACGAGGATCACGATCACCACGGCAACCACGGGCGGCACCCGATGGCGGGTGAGCCAGGACAGGAGGGGAATGCAAAGGACCGCCACGAAGGCCGCCAGCAGCAGCGGGAGGATGATGGACTGGCCGGCGCGCAGTCCGGCCACCAGGATCACCAGCGCTGCTGCGGTGACCAGTAAGCTGCGACGACTGGCGTTGACGGATAGGTCGGGCATGGGCGCCAGTATAGCGACACTCGCAGCGGGTGTGGACCCCGAAAGAGACAGTCTGCGGTGGACTCGACGAACGGGTCTGAACTTCCTGTGCACCGATACTCCTAACGGTGGTAAACTCTCCGCTTCGATATGCTGGCACCGCTTCCCAACACCCTGTCTGCCCACCTGGCGCGGTTCGTCACCAAACACGCTGTAGTTGTGCTGATCGTGTCTTTGGCGTTGACCGGCGCCAGCACGCTGGTGCTGCGCTCCCTCAGGATTCAGGCGAACCTGTTTGCGCTCCTGCCCCCGACGCTTCCCGAGGTGAAAAAGCTCCAGGGAATCTACGATAAGACCGGCGGCTTCGGAGATCTGGTGATCATCGCCGAGGGGGGGACCCGAAAGGGATCGGACGCCTATTTCGCGGATCTGCTGCCGGCCGTCAACAAGCTCCCCTGGACCAAGGGTGCGGACTACCGTGTGGACATGGAGGCCCTCAAGCCTTACGGGCCGCTGTACATGGATCTGGCGGACCTCAAGAAGATCCACCAACGGCTCCAGAGGCGGCTCGAGCTTGCGGTGGGGGCGGATCTGGACGCGGACGAGGATGATGACAAGGAACCGCCGCCGTTGTCCTTCGATGACATCACGAAGAAATACGAGGCGCGGGCCAAGGGGCGGAAGTACCCCTTCCACTCCCGGGACGGCAAGATCCGGACCCTGCGTGTCTATCCGCCGCACATGCCCACGTCGAACCTGGTGTTCGGCCGAAAGGCCATCGCGGACGTACAGCGGCTCGTGGATCAGCGCAAGGATCTCGCCAAGAAGCACGGGCTGAAGATCACCGTGGGCGGCAAGTTCTATACCCGGGTTCAGGACTACAACAGCATCATCCTCGACCTCAAGCGGTCGGCCTTCTGGGGTGGACTGCTCATTGTATTGCTACTCACGCTCTACTTCCGGCACATCCTGGCCGTGCCGTTGCTGCTGATTCCCTTGGGAATGTCCATGGCTTGGACCTTCGCCTTCACCAAGCTCACCATCGGCGACCTGAACATGATCACGGCGTTTCTGTTCGTGATTCTGTTGGGCTTGGGCATAGACTTCGGTATCCACCTGTTTGCGCGGTACCGGGTCGAGCGGCTCGGCGGGCGGGAGGTGGAAGAGGCCATCGCCGTGACCCTGGCCACCACGGGCAGGGCGTGTCGCACGGCCATGGTCACCACGGCCGCGGCCTTTGGTTCCCTGGTGATTACGGATTTTCGCGGTTTCAGTCAGTTTGGATATATCGCCGCGGTGGGGGTCATTCTGGCCTTTGGCACCATGAGCGTGGTCCTGCCCTCACTGCTGGCGCTCTGCGAGCGGTTGGGCGTGCTCAAGTTCAGGGTCCGGGCCGGCGACGTCCCCCTGGGGGATGCGACGCAAGCGCCGCTGCCCCCCAGGCGTCTCCGGGGAATTCTGGTCACAGGGATCCTGTTCGGGGTGGCGTTTGCGCTGGTGGGCGGGGTTTCGGCGTTCAATGGACGCATCGGCTTTGAGTACGACTTTGAGAAGCTGAACACCTTGCCGCCGGAAGTGGTTAAGGTGAAAGACAAGGTCACCAAGGTCTACGGTCGGCGGGTGGACGCGGCGGTAGTATTCGTGGACACCATGAAGGAGGCAGCGGCTCTCAAGAAGGTCGTTTTGGCGAGCATGGCCAAGGACAAGACGCCGACCATCCGAAAGGTGCTCAGCCTCAACGATATGCTGCCCCAGAACCAGGCGGCCAAGCTCGTTTGGATCGGAAAGATTAGAAAGATCCTCAAGAAGCGAGCCGTGCAAAAGGCCCTGGAGGAGCTGCCGAAGAACCAGCGGGATCAGGTACAGGAGCTGGAGAAGAAGGCGGTGGAGAAGGCCATGGTCCACCAACAGCTCCCACGACAGCTGCGGCGCCCCTTCCTGGGCAAGCCCGGCGTCCCGGGCACGCTGTTGGTCATCGTGCCTACGCGTCCGCCCCGGGACGCCCGCTATGCGGCGGCCTTTGTGGCCGACACTCGGGAGTTCAAGACCGCCAAACACAGCTACCGGCCGGTATCCGAGGGGGTGATCTTCTCCGAGGTTATTCGGATCCTGCTATTGGACGGCCGCATCGCCATCGGCGCGACGCTGTGTACGGTGCTGCTGCTGTTGCTGGTGGATTTCCGGCGGGTGGGGCTCACGCTCATTGCCTTTACCCCGTTGGCCGTCGCGGTGGGGTGGCTGCTGTTGACCATGGCGACCTGGCCGGTGGATCTCAATATGTACAACATTGTGGTGTTGCCATCGTTGCTGGGTCTGGGGATCGACAACTCCGTGCACCTGACCCATCGTTGGAAGGAGCTGGGTCCGGGACGCATGAGAGACGTGCTTCGGGGCGTCAGGGGTCCCATCGCAGTGTCCACCCTCACCACCATGATCGGTTTCGGTGGCATGATGGCTGCCCACCAGACCGGCCTGCGCTCCCTCGGTGTGCTGGCCGTGCTGGGTATGGGGTTCTCCCTGCTCACCGTGTTCACCCTGCTTCCCGCGATCCTGGTCTGCCTCGACACGCGCAAGTCCCGAGAAGCCGCCCAGGACACGTCCCCCGAAGCCGCCCAGGACACGTCCCGGTCAACCTAGGATCGATTCGTTGTCACGTCGCTTCGCTCCGTGACTCCGAATCGATGT
>JAOZUO010000318.1 GCA_029938605.1 Deltaproteobacteria bacterium
AGCGGGCGCCTCGACGGCCATCATCGATCGAGTTGTCTATTCGCGGACCCTTAGGTTATGAGGAGGCCATGCTCTCCCCGGTCAGCCACGGTGTCAACTGGCCCAGGCTATTGGGTAAGACGGCCGACGTCTCGGTAAAGCGATTTTTCGATGGATTCAGAAAGAAAACGATCGATGCCCGAGCTCCCGCTACTTCGGTAGGGGAGCCGGCCTGCAGGTCTTTGGCGACCTAAGGGTGGCAACATCTCGTGTGTTGTTTCCTGGGGCGTTGTGATCAATAAGTAACCATGCACATTTATGAGGGAGCCATCGTTGCCTGCGACAGCGCGGGATCTGTCAATCGCTACCTGGTCGAGGACAAGGGGCGGATTCTGTTCACCGGGGATGAGCTACCCCAGAGCTACGAAGGGGCGCCGGTCACCGACCTGGGCGCTCGGGCGCTGTTGCCGGCCTTTGGCGATGGGCATCTGCACTTCTCGAGCTGGGCGTTGGTCACCGAGGCGTTTTTCGATGTCCGCGAGGCCCAGAACTTCGAGGAGCTGGGCGAGATGATCCTCGCCTTCGCCGAGGACGGGGCAAAGACCAAGGTCGTCACCGCCTTTGGCGCATCCAAGCACAGCGTAGCGGAAAAGCGGCTGATCACCCGGGAAGAGCTGGACGCGATCTATTCGGACCGGCCCGTCTACATCATCTGCTACGACGGACACTCCTCCATCGGAAACACGAAGCTGATGGAGTTTCTCCCCGACAAGATCAAGGCCATGCGGGGGTTCGACGGTGACCGGGGGCATCTCTTTCAGGAGGCGTACTTCGGCGCCACGGATTTCGTGTCGGGCACGGTCCCTCCCCTGATGCTGATTCGATCCATCCTCAAGGGCTATGATCACCTCGCCCAATATGGCGTGGGCCTGATTCATGCCGCCGAGGGAATCGGCTTCCCGCGGGACATGGATGTGACCCTCGTGAGCCTCTTGGCCCGGGCCATGGCGAAAAAACGCGACTATCAAACACGGATCTTCTTCCAAACCATGGCCGTGAACAAAGCGCTCAAGCGCAAGCTGCCGCGCATTGGCGGTTGCTTCGCCACAGCCCTGGACGGTTGCTTCGGGGTGGTGGACGCGGCGCTGGTCGAGCCCTATTCAAACGACCCCAAGAACAAGGGGATCCTCTTTTATGAGGATCAAGAGGTGAAGGACTTCGCCACGGCGGCACAGCGGGCCGGCCTGCAGATCTCCATGCACGCCATCGGAGACGCCGCTGTGGAACAGGCCCTCACGGCGCTGGAGACAGCCCAGAGTGACTGCCCTCGCGACGACACGCGGCACATCATCATCCACGCCTGCCTACTGTCGGACCAAAGCCTGGATCGGGCTGCCGCCCTGGGGGTCGGGATCACCTCCCAGGCCGGGTTCCTGATCAGCCCCCTGGAGCCCCCCCAGTACCTCGAAGAGATCCTGGGCGATCGGGTGGACAGGAGCTCCCCGTTCCACAGCATCGTCGACCGTGGAATCCACTTCAGCGGCGGGTCCGATGCGCCGGTGGCTCCTCCGAATCCCTTCCTGGGTATGCAGGGGCTGTGTAATCACCCCTACGACCCGGGCCAGTCCCTGACAATCGAGCAGGCGCTCCGAGCCTACACCCACGAAGTCGCTTGGATGTCTTTCGACGAACAGGATCGAGGAACCCTGGAGAAGGGTAAGATTGCCGACATGGTCATCGTCGACAAAAACCCACTGGACACGGACGTCACTCAGCTCAGCGGGCTCAAGGCGGAGCAACTCCTGGTGGCGGGAAAACCCTACCAGCCCGCCATGGGTGTTGGGGGCGCCATTTGGAGCGGGTTGACCGGCAAACGCATGAAGATCTGAACGGGGCCGTACTCACCGGGCTGTGGCGCGATTTCGCAGGCTCTGGTAGGCTTCGGCAAATCTCAAGGCTCGTCAAGGCTCGATGGGAAAGGAGCTCGACCATGGTTCGGATGTTGACGCTTTTGGGTTGCGCTGCCGCGGTGGCGGTGGCGGTGGCCATGGCGGTGGCGGTGCCCGCCTCCACGAATGCGGCCGGACCGGTGGCCTCGATCGCCGCGTCCCAGAGTCCGGCGGTGGTCGTGTTCTTTGGAATGGGAGAGCAGGTCTTCGACGTGGGAACGCTGCCCGAGCTGGGCAAAAAGTCCAAGAAGAAGGCAAAAAAGAAATCGAAGAAGAAATCCAGAAAGAAGGCAAAGAAGCGACGAAGCCAGTCGGGATGGATGTACGGATATCGGGCCGGATATCGCTGTCAGGTGCTGCTCGTCTTCTGGGCCTACGTCCACCGCTGGGGCTGCAAGCCGGTGGTGGCCCGGAACCAGGTCGTCCTGAACCCCTCGAACCAGTACCAGACGGCCCGGCTCGCCACCATGGAAAAGGCCATCGGCGAGACGTACAAGCTCTCGGACCACAAGCTTAGCTGGTGGGGACGCAACGGGCGGTTCGTAGTGGGGGGGATCCTGCTCCTGTTCATTCTGAGCGGCATCATAAGGCGCAGGCGCCGCCGCCGGTTCTAAGGACCCGCTCGGATATTAGTTGTCCAGCGCAGGGCGTCGAGGCGCCCGGCTCGCGAGGCACGACGAGGCGCATACTTATTGATATGCAACGAGAAGTAACGAAGCGAGCCGGGATGCATCGGCGGCTTGAGTGATCAAGTAATATTCGATCGGGTCCTAAGCTCTAAGACTGTACCTACCCCATCAGCGCCACGCGATAGGCCACCTCGTAAGGTGCCCTGAGATTCCGCCGCATTACCGTCAGGGCGTCCACTCCGAAGGTCAAGGGCCGCCAACTTTCGTTGAGCTCGTCCACCAGACGCCGACCCAGCACGAGGGTCTTGGTCTGGCCCACCGTGAGGTGAGGCGTGAAGCCCGCCTCGAAGCGCTGGGCCGTGTCCAGGTGCGGATACTGAGCCACCAGCGCGGCGTAGAGCGCTTCCAGGGGCTCACGGGGCTGGGGATCCAGCCATACGGAGGCGCGATTACTGGAGTGCTTGAAGTAGCGAAACCTGCCGAGGGTCACCTCCCAGGTAGACACGGTCGCCACCGCCGCGGTCAGCCGATCCCGCTGTTCTTCCAGTCCATCAGGATGCACGAAGGGGAAGACCAGGTTGATGTGCGGCATCCAGCGCACGATCTCTCTGTCGTACTTCTTACGGATGGCGTTGATGGGCTCCCAGAGCGACTCCGGCGGCACAATGGCCACGGCGCTGCGACTGGATCGATTGACATCGAGATTGCTCATGAGGACTTTTACCATCTGCAAGAACCAGCCACCACCTCAATCCCCACCTCAATCCCCGCAGCACCAGCAGCACTGGCAGGCGTTAGCTTGGAGGTGGATCGAGGAGCGGTGGGTGGGTACACTGCGTTCCTTGCACGGGAGAACGCATGCACGCGCGAACGTTTATTCTGATCCCTGTTTTGGTCTTTGGCCTCGTCGGTCTGAGCGGCTTCATTGGTCTGAGCGGTTGCGCCGACCCTGACGGTGGCGGTCCCGTGGATCCCTATTCGGCACCGGATTTCAGCCTGCCGGACTTCAACCCCTACTCGTCCACCTGGAACGACATCCGCAGTCCATCCGAGGAGGTGGGCAAGGTCCTGGTCGTGTACTTCGCGTCCTTTTCGTGAGGCTACTGCGGGTCGCAGTTCGCGATCCTCAATGAGCTGGCCGACCATTGGCGTGCGGACGGTTTCACCGACGACGACGTGGAACTCTGGGTGGTGGGCTACTACTCCACCGTGAGCCTCACCTCCGCCTTTTGCGAAGGATACGACGCCGCCTGCCTGGGCGACCACTCAGACCCGGACCAGAGCGCATTCGAAGCCTTCGACGCCCACGTGGACGATGTCTTCATCATCGACCGCGAGGGTCAGGTGCGGTTCGATTTCACCGTGGCGGTGATGGATCTCAACGAGTCCGAGCACAAGTCCACGGTGGATACCTGGGTACGCGAGCTACTCTGACGGTTCGGGTTCAGTCCACAAGCCCGTGTCGGACTGGCCACATCCTATTTTCGATCGAGTGATTTCAGGGAGTTGAGAGGGAATCAACCCTGGCATGAATGTTGAAGTGATCCAAGGGGACAACGGAGGTGATTCATGTCCCTACTCCCCCAAATCCAATGCAGCGCCCACATGCGCCCCCTCTTCCGGCGGGCTTTTCGCAATATCAGCGTGCTCGTCCTGGCGATGATCGTCCTGCGGCTGTATGCCCTGTAAGGGCGCGTATGCCCTATTAAGGGCTGAAAGAAAAAAGGAAGTGAACGCAGTCACAAATAGCGTCGAAATTGCCCAGTTTATGTTGTTGTTCCTGCGACGCTACCCACGAGCTGCGTTCACTGTGGTCTCT
>JAOZUO010000184.1 GCA_029938605.1 Deltaproteobacteria bacterium
ACGCCCAGGAAGGTGATCGCCATGAGGTCGTCCGCTGCCGAAGCGCCCTTGGGGAGGCCATCTTCGACCAGGGAGCCGAGGAGTCCCAGGCCGAAGAGGCCGCCGAAAGAGCCCAGGATCGCGCCGAAGATCAGCCTCAGCACTCCGCCGGCGCCTATCGAGGTGGACTGGGCTTGAATCGCGGGCGCGGGAGGGTAGCTGCCCGGGGCGCCGGCGGGCCAGGCCACGGCCGGCGATGGCGCCGGTGGCTCGGTGCGGGGCCAGGCCGTGGGCGGTGGCACTACCATCAGATCCTGAGTACCGGGCGTACCGGGATCGGCCGCCTGGGGTGCCTGGGCAGCAGGCTGGGGCGCCTGGGCAGCAGGCTGGGGCGCCTGGGCAGCGGGCTGGGGCGCGTAGGCAACGGGTTGGGGCGCGTAGGCAGCGGGTTGGGGCGCGTAGGCAGCGGGTTGGGGCGCGTAGCCCTGGTAGCCGTAGCCCTGGGGCGCGTAGCCCCGGTAGCCGTAGCCCTGGGGCGCGTAGCCTTGGTAGCCGTAACCCGGATAGCCGTAGCCTGGATAGCCGTAGCCTGGAACAGGTGCTGGTGCCAGCGCTGGCGCCAGGGTCGGGGTCGGAGCCGAGGTCGGTGGGATGAACCCGTCCACGCGCATGCGGCGGATGAGCAGATACCCGAGCACCACCTCGCCGATGAGCACCGGCAAGGCCATGAAGGCCCAGGCTGTGCCCGTCATCAGGAATAGATCGTAGAGACCGTGCATCACCACCGCCAGCACGAAGCCCTGCATGATGATCCAGGTGCGCCCCGTGGAGGCGAACTTGGCCCTCCCCACGAAGTAGCCCATGACCACGCCGCAGAAGGCGTGGCCGGGCACCGCCGTGACGGCGCGGAGAATGGCCACCACCAGGCCGCCCTGGCTCACGTACAGGACATTCTCCAGGGTGGCGAACCCCAACGACACGGTGGCCCCGTAGACGATGCCATCAAAGGGCTCATCGAAGTGCCTGGAAAACCAGCAGAAAGTCATCAGAACGACCAGTTTGTAGAGCTCCTCGGGGATCGCGGCGTGCAAAAACGCGGTCCAGGCGGCCTTGGCCCAGACCCCGGACGGTGGGCCCACTACCGCCTGAAACGCGAAGACGGTGATCAGCACCGGGATGGCGCTGGCGGCCCCCAGCCCGAAGGTGGCGGCGATCATGCCCTTGGGCTCGGGGTGGATGTCCCTAGAATAGATGTACCAGAGCAAAAAAGCCGAGGGCGCGAGGGCGGAGCCGGCTAGAACAACGAGTGCGGTCATAGGTACAGCTTCGATCAGAAAGGATTTTAGTCGAGCAGAAACGTTTTTAGTCGAGCAAAAAGACCAAAGTGCAAGACCGGGCGTAGTGAATTACGCTACTGTTCCCTGAAACACCGGGGAAACACGGGCGGACTTCGACGAAACAAAACGCGGACAATCCTTCAAGAGGTAAGCATGCGAGGCGTACATCCTATGACTATGGCCAAAGGCGCCAGCCGAACGGCGGGGCGGATCGTGTTGATGGTGGCGTTGGTGGTCGGCTTCTCCCAGTGCCGTACGGACAAGGGCAGCGACCCGGGGGTGCGATCCCGCAAAGGGCGGCTCGATCCCTTCGCCACGGCGGGGGGACTGACCAAGCAGCTTTCGGACGGCCAGTTCAAGTTCCAGGCCGGCCCCAAGCCACCCAAGCGGGTGGGTGAGCGCATGAAGCTCTCCTTTCCCCCGCCGACCAAACCTAAAACGGGGCCATCCAAGGTGAAAGCGCCGCCCCTCAAGGTATTGCGCACCCAGCCCCACGGCAAGGTGGGCCTGCACAACGCGGTGACGGTGACCTTCAACCAGCCCATGATCCCCCTGGCCTCCCTGGCGGATCTGCGAAAGCTGCCGGCGCCGCTACTGGTCAAGCCCGCGCTCCAGGGCAAGCACCGCTGGCTCGGCACCCGCACCCTGTCGCTGGAGGTGACCTCTCGCATCCCCTTCTCCACGAAGTTCACGGCGTGGGTGCCCCAGGCCACCACCTCGGAGGCGGGCAAGATCTTGGAGAAAAAGTACGTCTGGACCTTCGAAACACCGCGGCTCAAGATCGTGCGCGCCCTGCCCCGTCGCCACGAAATCCATGCGATGCCCACTACCCCCATCGCCCTGCTGTTCAACCAGCGCATCGATGTGGAGAAGGTCTTCGCCGCCATGCGGCTCACCGGCAAAAACGCGCCCAAGCTGCGACTCGTGCCCCGGAGCCGGTACAAGAAGCTCGGCCCCATTGGCGTCACCGCCTCTCGCTGGGAGAAGGGCCGCCAGATGGTGGTCCAGCCCGTGCGGGCGCTGACCAAGACCGAATACTACACCCTGCGCATCAAGCAGGGCCTGGTGGCCGGTGAGGGGCCGCTGCCCACCCCCCACTCGGTGACCTCCCGGTTCCGGATCTACGGCCCCTTGAAGGTGACCAGGCTGAAATGTGGATGGTATCGCAGCATATGCCGCCCCCACTCGAGCAAGCGGTTGGACTTCACCAACCGGATCAAGAGCGCGGACCCCGCAAAGGTCATCACCGTGGCGCCGAAGGTGAAGAACTACCGGGTCACCTGCAACTGGCGAAGCTGCAATCTGTACGGCGACTTCAAGGCGCAGACCAAGTACTCGGTGACCGTGCGACCCTCCCTCGAGGATATCTACGAGCAGAAGCTCGGGAAACGCTGGCGGGGGAGCTTCTTCGTAGGAGACGCCCGGCCTCAGCTCATTCTGCCCGTGTCGGGGGTCGGGTCCGTCACCGAGTCCAAGGGCAACCGAAAGGTCGTGGTGCGCTCCATCAACACCCGCCAGGTCACTACGAACATGGTGCGCGTGGAGCCTCGCCACGCGGCGGCGGCGCTCAAGGTCATGGGGCGACGTTGGCACCATAAATACCGCAAGCACTCCATGGTGTCGGACATCCCCGGCCGGAAGGTGAGCAGGCAACTGACCTTCAACCCGAAGAAGAACAAGTGGCGACGCACCGGCGTGCCCGTGGATCTGGGCCTGGGCCGCTCCAAGCCCGGGCTCCTGTTCGTGGAGCTGCACGCGCCGGACCTCCAAAAAACCTCCCGGTACGCCAACCCCTATCGGCGGCTCCTGGTGCAGGTGACGGATCTGGGGCTGACGGTACGCTACGACGTGGACCGGGTGCTGGTGCTGGTGACCGGGCTGCAAAGCGGCAAACCCCTGGCCGGAGTGGACGTGACGCTCTACTCCTCGAGCGGCAAGAAGCTGTATGCGGGGCGCACCGACCAACGCGGCATCCTCGAGGCGCCCGGGCCACGCCGCATCAAGCGCAAGGGAGGCATGGTGGTGGTCGCTACCCGGGGCGACGACGCTGCCTACGTGGAGCTGAACGGCGGAGGTCAGGGCGGCTGGGCGCAGGGCTACCGGAACTACGGACGCCTCCCGTCGCTCAAGCGGGTGCGCTCGCACCTTTTCACCGAACGAAACCCCTACCGCCCCGGCGAGACCGTGCACCTCACGGGCGTGCTGCGGGTGGAGAACACCCGCGTGGGCGGCGGCATCGAGCCCCTTACGGGCAAGAGCCTCAAGGTGAAGTACTGGATCCGGGACGCACGCAGCCAGCTCGTGGTCAAGGCCAAGGAGCTGAGCGTGGACGCCGACGGCGTGTTCCGGTTGGACTTCAAGATCCCCGAGGGGGCGAGCCTGGGCAACTGGCGCTTCCGCGGCACGGTGCTCGGCACACCCATCGCCGACGGCAAGGGCGTGTACCACTCCTTCCAGGTCCTGCACTACAAGACCCCCGAGTACAAAGTCAGCGTGAAGACGCGCGGGGAGCCGTACTTCTTCGGCGACACCATCAAGGGCAAAATCAAGGGGTCGTACTTCCACGGTACGGCCATGGCCGGCGCCCCCGTGAAGTGGACCCTGCGGCGGAGCGTGGGCAGCTTCCGGCCGCCGCACCACAGCGGCTTCCGCTTCGGCGAGCTGCGGGACTGGGCCTGGCGCTGGCGCTACAACCGAGGCTTTCGGGGGGGGCGTTACGGCAGCTACTACACCGGTGGCCATCAGAGTGGCGGGATCATCGCCCGGGGAGACGCCAAGCTCGACAGCGACGGGCTGCTGGGGGTGGCGCGGAAGCTGGCCTTCTGGCCAAAACCCAAGAAGGGTCCCAGGCAGGGAGTGGGCTCCGTGGGCGCCTTCACCCTGGAGGCGGAGGTGTTTGACAAGAATCGGCAGTCCATCGCCGGCCGCAAGGCGGTGACCGTGCACCCGGCGGCGGTGTACGTGGGCATGCGCATGAAGACGGCGCTGGTGCGGGCCAAGCAGGACGCCGTCGTGCAGGTGGTGGTGACGAATCTCAAAGGCAAGCGCCAACCCGGAAAGCGGCTGAAGATCATCGCGACCCAGCAGACGTACAAGCGCAAGGCCAAGAAGGTCCGCGGGCGGTGGACCTTCAAGTATAAGCTCACCGAAAAGATCGTCGGCGGCTGCAGCGTGACCACCACCGCGAAGATCGCCGGCTGCAAGATCCGGCTGCCCAAGGCGGGGTACTACCGAGTACGGGCGGAGACTACCGACGCCAAGGGGCGCCGCACCCGCACGGTGATCGGGGTCTACGCCGTGGGCAAGCGGTACGTCCCCTGGAAGCAGAACAACCGCAACCGGCTGGAGCTGATCTCCGACAAGACGAAGTACCGGCCTGGAGAGACGGCAAAGATCCTGATCAAGTCGCCCTTCCGCAAGGCGGTGGGCCTGCTGACCGTGGAACGCAACGGGATCAAGTCCTACCGGCTGATTCGGGTGTCGGGATCGGTGCACGTGGAGCGGGTGAAGATCGGCGCCAAGGACCTGCCGAACCTGCACGTGAGCGTGGCGCTGGTGCGGGGCCGGGTGCGGGTGCCCGGGGCGGCGGCGGCCAAGGACCTGGGGCGACCCAAGTTCGCCGCCGGCACCAAGAGCCTGAGCGTGGAGGTCGCCGAGAAGAGGCTTTCGGTGACGGTGAAGGCGACGCCGGACAAGGCGCGCCCGGGAGCCAAGGCCGCCGTGAAGATCACCGTGCGTGACCACGCGGGCAAGCCGGTGCGAGCGCGGCTGGCGGTGATGCTCGTGGACGAGGGTGTGCTGAGCCTGCTGGGCTTCCGCGTGCCCGACCCCACCACCATCTTCCACAACTACAAGTCCGCCCGGGCGGCCCTGCGGGACGGGCGGGCCGACCTGATCCGACAGGAAAAGAAGTTCAAGCCTCCGGTGGGGGTAGCAAAGCAGCGCCGGATCAGCGGCCGGCGGTCTCTCAATGGTGGGGGCCTGTTCAAGAGCACCGCGAAAAGATCACGGCGGTTCAGCTTCGGCTCGCGCGGTGGAGGCGGAGCGGCCAAGAGGCCATCGTCCAACCCCGCGCGAGAAGCCGCGGGCCGAGACAAAGACGGCGTTGCCGACGCACTCGAGGATGGGCGGGGTAAACTGGCAAATACGCTCACGTTCAAGACGCGGTCCAAGTTCGCGTCCACGGCGTACTTCAACGCCGAGGCGAAGACCGACGCGTCCGGCCACGCGGAGCTGTCGATAAAGCTCCCCGAGAACCTGACCACCTTCCGGGTCACCGTGGTGGCCCTGGATCAGGTCCAGACCGATCGCTTCGGCAGGGGCGAGGGGCGCGTCACCGTGCGCCGGCCCCTCATGCTCATGCCGGCCCTGCCACGGTTCGCCAACTTCGGCGACCGCTTTGAAGCGGCGGTGAAGATCACCAATGAGACAGGCAAGGCGGGCAGTGTGCGGGTGAAGATCCAGGCCACCAACGCCAAGGTGCTCGGCCGGACCACGCAGACCATCACCCTGAAACAGGGCCAGACCGAGGAGGTGCGTTTCCCCGTGTCCATCGGCAAGCCCGGCCGGGCGCGGTTCCGCTTCCTGGCGTATCTGGGCCGCGAGACCGACGCGGTGGAGCTCTCCATCCCCGTGAACCTGCCGGCCACCACCGAGGCCTTCGCCACCTACGGCGTGACCTCCGACTCCGTGTCCCAGCCCGTGCTGCCGCCGAGCAACGCCCTGCGGAGCTTCGGCGGCCTGGAGATGTCCTTCTCCTCCACGGCCCTCACGGGCATGGAGGACGCGGTGAAGTATCTCATCAACTATCCCTGGGAGTGCGTGGAGCAGACCGCTTCTCGGGTGATGCCCATCTTCGCCCTGCGTAAGATCCTGCCGGCCTTCCGGCTGCTCGGCAAGCGCAACGAGGACGGCGACCAGTACCTGGTGAAGGTCCCGGCGCGGTTCCTCAAGCGCCACCGGGGCAAGAAGCGGGCGGCGATCGAGCGGGAGTACCTGGAGTTCCTGGCGCGAGACGGCATCGCCAAGCTCCTGTCCAACCAGCGCTATGACGGCGGCTTCGGCTACTGGGGCGGATCGGCGCGAACCTGGCCCTACCCTACCGCCTACGCCACCTACGCCCTGCTCCGGGGCCGGCAGGCGGGGTACCGGGTTCCGGACGCCGCCCTGGCCAAGGCGGCCCGGTACCTGTCGAACTTCCTGAACTACAGCCACTGGTGGAGCAAGTACCACTGGTACTACTCATGGACCATGCGCGCCATGGCGGCCTGGGTCCTGTCGGAGATGAAGGACCAACCCTATGTGGGCTCCTACGTCAAACGACGCATGAAGCTGAAAAAGCACCTGGCGGAGCTGTTCAAGGAGCGCAAGAAGCTGCCGCTATTTGCCAAGGCCATGCTGCTGTCGGCCATCCATCGGGTCAACGGAAGGACCGGCCAGCACGCCGAGCTGCGGCGGCTGCTGAACAACGCCGCCATCCAGGATACGCCCTACAAGGTGCACTACCGGGAGCAGGCCACCGAGTCGCTGCGACTACTCATGCACTCCGAGAGCCGCACCGACGCCATCGTGCTGTCGGCCCTCATGGAGGTCCAGCCCAGCCACCCGCTGGTGCCCAAGATCGTGCGCGGGCTCATCGAGGCCCGGGTCCGGGGCAAGTGGGAGACCACCCAGGCTAACGCCTACGCCTTGGTGGCCCTGTCTGCGTACTACAAACACTTCGAGAAGATGGTGCCCGACTATCGTCTCCGGGTGTGGCTCGGCGAGGGCTACATCGGGCAGACCGCCTTCCGAGGGCGCACCATGCGGGTGGTGGAGCAGAAGGTGCCCATGTCCTTCATCCAGACCCAGGGGCGCAAGCCGCTCATCATCGAGAAGCAAGGGAAGGGCAAGCTGTACTACCGGCTGGGTCTGCGCTACGCGCCCAAGTCCCTGCGGCTGGCCCCCGAGGAGCAGGGCTTCTCCGTCCAGCGGGAGTACGAGCCCGTGGAGGGCAAGGACACCGTCGTCAAGCTACCCGGCGGCCGGTACCGCATACAGGCCGGCAAGTACGTGCGCGTGCGGCTGCGCATCGTGGTGCCCAGCCGCCGATACTTCGTGGCCGTGGACGACCCGTTGCCCGCGGGCCTCGAGGCCGTGGACCTGAACCTGCGCACCAGCGCGTCCTCGCGCCTGGCGGGCAAGGCCAAGAGCAAGATCTACGACTTCCACTCCTGGTACGCCTTCTTCGCCTTCTCGCACAAGGAGAAGCGGGACGATCGGGTGGTGCTCTTCTCCGATCGCCTCCCGTCGGGGGTCTACGAGTACACCTACCTGGCCCGGGCCACCACCATCGGCA
This sequence comes from Deltaproteobacteria bacterium, assembly GCA_029938605.1. GTDB lineage: Bacteria > Myxococcota_A > Polyangia > HGW-17 > JAJRWW01 > JAJRWW01. The sequence goes on from JAOZUO010000184.1 coordinate 7,654, forward strand.
CCTTCGTAGTGCCGCCCCTCAAGGCGGCCGAGATGTATCACCCGGAGGTCTTCGGTCGAAACGGCACCAAGATCGTCCAGATCGTAAAGTAGCGCGTCACATTCGCAACACCGCTCCGTGAGCGGTGGCCGAACCGGCGCTCATTCGTACCATTCGTAGGGGTTCTCAGTGGTTGGAGTATTCGGATCCCCTTGATCCAGAGAAATCCCCAATACTCACGGTTAAAATTCTAACGGAATACCGAGGGCCCCTAAAAGAGGGAACCGTCGGTCTATTCGCATGGAAACTCGTTTGATTCCACTGTCATTCTTCCCACCCAGAACCTGGTCAAGCCGGCAGGAGTGTCTGGCTTGAAAATTGCACAGCCTTGGCTCCAATCACCGGACAAACGCAGAGATACGGCCACAATATTTCCCGCCGTGTTTTTTTAGGCGCTGCCGGCTATCGGGCCCCCTCGCGCCCAATTTTTTGAGATTGGCGTCAGGCCGCGGATGTGTTAGAGGAAGATCGCTAAAGGTAGCGGAATCAGCACTTTTACCGCAGGGAAACCACACATTTGTGATTGTCCCTGAGATCCCATGGAATGGGAAGCGGTGAGGCTGAGCTGCGGATAGAGAATTGTAGATGTGTTTTTCACGGATGGAGATGCGCGAATGAGGAAGGATGCCCAATCCAGGCGGCTCCGATGGCGCCGACGTCTCGCCGGGGTGCTCCTGTGCTGCTGGGTAGTGATGCCCAGCACAGACAGCAGCGCTGCTCCCGGCGACGCCGTCGGCGTTGAGAAGCCTGATCCAAAAAAGAAGGACCCCAAGGCCAAGCCTGATCCAAAAAAGAAGGACCCCAAGGCCAAGCCTGATCCAAAAAAGAAGGATCCCAAGGCCAAGCCTGATCCAAAGGCCGACCCGACGGCAAAGCCCGACCCGACGGCAAAGCCCGATCCGACGGTGACGCCCGCCCCGGCGGTGAAGCCTGCTCCGGCGGTGACGCCCGCCCCGGCGGTGAAGCCTGCCCCGGCGGTGAAGCCCGCTCCGGCGGTGAAGCCCGCTCCGGCGGTGAAGGCCACGCCGAAGAGTGATGCAGCTCCTTCGGTCGGCGCAGGTGCTTCGGCGGGAGGCGGGTCCTCCACCTTATTGGTCAAAAAGAAGAAGCTGGACGCGAAGAAGAAACTGAAGCCCTGGCGGGGATCTCAGTTCGTCTTCACCAATTCGGTAAGCGCCCTGAGCTTCGCCCCCGGCCACGATCTTACGTACAACCCGGAATACTTCATGAACTTCAGCTTCAAGCCCCGCTGGTGGTTCAACAAGATGTTCTACGCCCGGGCCAAGCTTAACGTGAGCCAAGAGCTCACCCACAGCGACGTCACCACGTACAAAGGCGAGGCCTGGCTGGGCGACTTGGTCCTGATAGGTGGCGCGTCGAAGTTCTACACCATCCCCAAGGCGAAGATCGTCCTGTCCGCGGACCTGGCGCTGTCCTTCCCCACGAGCAAATTATCCCGAGCGGCGACCCTCGTCATGGCCATCGGCCCCAACGTGAGGATCGCCCGGACATTCAAGGTCCTCAAGGGACTCACCTTCGGCGGCAGCTTGCGAGTGACCCCCTACATTCACCGCTACACCACCCGCCAGTTGCTGGACCCCAGAATCAGGACCTGTGCGCCGGGAGACGCCAACTGCGACGCCTTCCTGAACGCCGGCGGACGCAATCCCTACGTCCGCGTGGCCCCCTCACTGGACGCGGACCTGATGATCACCAAGTGGATGGGCGCCTCGCTGGGCTACGGCTGGTTCGTGGACTGGCTGCGCCCCGTGGTCGAAGGGGACTACGTCGAGTTCCAGGATCCCCAGGACAAGCGGTACCTCTCGTTCTTCGGAGCGTCCGTGTACTTTCTGCCCATCAAGGCGTTGACGATCGCCGTGAACTATCAGACCTACGCGCCACAACTGGCGCCGGACTCAAGCTACTACAACCCAATTGCTAATCGATACACCACCCTTTCGCTGGACCTGGTCTTGCGGGTGGACGGATTCATCGCTTTGTTTGGAGGTAAGTGAAATGGTTAGGAAGAACGCACTTAGTTACTTTCGCGTAACTGCTCTGGCGCTGCTGGGCATCGTCACCTTGGCCAACTGCGCCAGGGAGCGATCGCCCATCAACCGGGTACAACCCTACGCGTTGCAAAAATCCCATTTCGTCGGTGAAGATCTCGAGGGGTTGCAAGACGACCCGGAGTTCTACGCCCTGGCCACCCTGGTGGACGTGGGTGGATACGGCGCCTCCCAGAGCGGACTGTTCACCTCCACCTACGCGCAGAGCACCGTGCGTATCAAGTGGCAAATCACCGAAGAGCTTCTGCTCGGACGTCTGGCCTACGAGCGGATCGATGGCGCCGAAGGTGGCGCCGTCGGTGCCTCCACCAATGAAGGCCAGGTGATGATGGCCTTCCGCATTAAGAAGCACTTCGACGTGGTGCGGGCCTACAACCCCACCACGGGCGAGCAGCTCAATATCCTGGAGGAGAACGCCTCCGACCGCCCGTGGTACGAGCGGGAGTACATGCGCGTGGACTGGTCCAAGAACCAGGCCACCGACGCCTACGACTTCGACACCCTGTCGCTGATCGGAGTCTACGGGTCCATCGTCTACGAGCCCATCGACTATGACGTGACAGACCCGCGGGATCCCGACGCCCTGCACTTCGGGGACATCGAAAACGGCTACTTCGACATCACGAACAAAGCCTTCGCCAAGCCGCAGATGGTGGACCTCCGCCGTTTCGGCTGGGGCATCAACGAGTTCCCGGCCTGCTACCTCGACAACGACTTCCTGGGCGGCTCGGCACCCTCCGGTAACTGCAACCCCGTGGAAGTCACCATGCGATTTTCCTTCAAGCGCGTGGTGGAGGACGACTTCGAGCCGGCCAACTGGGACGGCTACCGATTCCAGTCCATCGGCGCGTTCTACTCCGAGCGATACGGATTCGCGCGCAACTACGGCATGACCGACGACATGTGGCACCGACTCATCAACCGCATGAACATCTGGGAACGCAGCTTCTACTACGAAGACCCCGAAGCCATGACCGGCCAGGTGGAGTGCTTCACGCCGGTGTCGACGCCCGTGGGCGCCGACCCGCACCGCGACGAGGATGGCAACGGCACCGAGGACGAGTGCGAGCTGGTGGGCAACGGCTCCCGTTGCAACACGTTCAAGCAGCGCTGTACGCTTCCGTACCGGCTGCGCGAAGTCAAGCCCCTGCAATACTACACGACCGTGGACAGTAACCTCGAGTACTTTGCCGGCACGAAGATGGCCGTCCACGAGTGGGACGTGGCCTTGCGCATGGCTGTCCAATCAGCGCGGTATGCCGAGTGTAAGGTCACCGACATCAACGGCTGCAAAGAGAACTATCCCATGTTCTTCGGTCAGCAGGATGACCACCAGGACGCCGTACAGCTGGCCTGGGACGTGGACATGTGCCGGAACGGCGAGGCCTATCAGGGTCTGGACTGCGACCTGGTCGCCGACACCGTGGGCTACGACCGTGACGTGGATCCGGGCGTAATCGCCATCGCGAAGATGCAAGAGATGATCGTGCTGTGCCACAGCCCGGTGCAGGCCGACGATCCCGCGAGTTGTGGAGACGTTCGGCTCCCCGAGGGCGTCACCACCCAGGACTGTCAGGACGCTGAGACGGCCGGCGACGAGATCACCATGGCCATCTGTCACGAGGGCCTGATTGTACGACTGGGCGACCTGCGGTACCACCAGGTGAACATCATCAAGCAGGCCCAGTCGCCCTCCTCCTGGGGTATCTGGACCGGCTCCACCGACCCCGTTACCGGCGAGATCATCGCCAACTGCGCCAACGTCTGGTCCCACGTGACCGACTACGTCAGCCAGCTCTGGATCGACCAGATGCGCTACATCGCCGGCGAGATCGAGACCGACGTCGTGACCGAAGGCAAGTACATCAGGGACTGGAGCCAGGCCGCCGCCGCAGCCTCCAAGGGCGGGGTCATGCCTCGTATGAGCAGATCCGCCATCAACACCCGCATCGCGGAGTTCTCCGGTCTCCCGGCGGCCCGTGGCGCCGACCTCCCGCAGATGATCGCGAACCTGCCCGAGAACATTCGGTTCCGGGCGCGTGAGCTCAAGCAGCAGCTCAAACACGTCAAGGCCTCGGTGAATGCCGCCTCCCTCTCCGCGCCGCTGTACGCCGCCCGGCGTCAGGCCGCCGCGGGCACCAACTTCGAGGCGCAGCTCATGACCCCCGCCATGCAGGAGTTCTACGGCGTGGACGGCATGCCCATGAACCAGAGCCTCATGTCGATGGTCTCCCCACTCCAGGGCGGAAACCCCGGCTGGCAGCGGGATCTGGCCAATCTGAAGGAGCAGGCCCTGGCCAAGCGCGGCGCCTGCATTCTGCACGCTCCCGAGGCCATGGCTCCCTACTCCACCGCCTCGCTGGGCAAGCTCCTGCAAGAGAAGTTCGGTGCCTTCGACTCGAGCGACTCGCTGGACGTCCAGGCCGAGCGCGCTGAGAAGATGCGCCGCTACCTGGCACACCGCGTCAACTACGCAGTGCTCATCCATGAGATGGGGCACGGCATCGGCATGCGGCACAACTTCGTGAGTTCCTCCTACGCCTTGGCCTACCGGCCCCAGTACTGGCAGCTCCGGACCAAAAACGGCGCGGTCACCTCTGAGTGTACGGACCTGTCGGCCGACGGCGAGGACTGCGTGGGCCCACGATACTATGACCCCGTCACCACGGAAGAGCGCGACGGCATGATCTGGATGTGGATGCAATCCTCGGTCATGGACTACGCCGGCGAGATCTCCCAGGACATGATGGGCCTGGCCGTCTTCGACTTCGCAGCCGCCCGATTCTTCTACGGCGACGTAATGTCGGTGAACGCCGACTCCAACTTCGACGCCGGCAGCGCCCACGGACGTCTGATGACCAGCCTGACCGACAACTTCGGCGGCATCATCGGCTTCACCTACGATCTGTCCGGCCAGGAGTTCCACTACTCGCAGCTCAACAACAAGCTGCGGCTGATCGAGGACTGCGTGACCGTCGCCGACCCCGAGGTCTACAAGCCCGCCATCTGGGACGAGGAGCGAGACGGGATCTGGTCGCCGCTGCTCGACGGCTTGCTGGTCAAGGTGGATGGGGAGTGGACCCGCTGCAAGCAGCAGAAGGTCGACTACGTCCCCTACACGAACCTCCGCTTCCCCACCGATGCTGAAGTGGGCAGCTCCTTCTACCGCGGCGGTCCGTCGGTGGACGGCGAGGGACGCACTCGCGTACCCTACGGCTTCGCCACCGACGGCTGGGCCGACCTGGGGAACGTGAGCGTCTATCGGCACGACAACGGCGCCGACCCTTACGAGATCTTCAACTTCCTGATCACCCAGCAGGAGGTCAACCACATCTTCGACAACTACCGTCGGGGCCGCACGGCCTTCTCGGTGCGCTCGGCGGCGAACCGCACCCTGGGCCGCTACAACACCAAGGTCCGCGACGGCGCTAAGGGACTGGGTCTCATGAAGAACATCTACCGGGACTTCGCCGTCGAGATCGGGTACGACTTCGATACCCTGTGGCCCTCCCTGTCGGCCTCGCTCTTCCGGGAGAACATCATCGCCTCGAGCCAGGTGTTCGATCACTTCACCCGCATGGTGGCGCGGCCCGAGGTCGGCGAGCACTACTACCTGGAGCACGACGATCAGCTCCTGCGGTCCACCAATGACGCCCTGGCCACCGTCGCCCCCGGGGACGTCCGGGTAGTGATCCCGAACGGCGCCACGGGCTACTTTGGAGACATCAGCCTCGGCGGCAAGCTCGTGGAGAACCAGCTGTCGACCGTCAACGGTGAGTACGATTCGCGGATCACCGTCAACGCCGGTCAGTACTACGACAAGCTGTACACCGCCATGTTGATGACCGAGTCGGTGGACAACTTCATCAGCTCCTCCCGTAACGACTTCGTGGATCCCCGCTATCGGGCCGTGTCCCTGGCGGATCTGTTCCCCGAGGGGTACCGGCGCTGGCTGGCTACCAACCTCACCGGCGACGAGCTCCTCAAGGGAGCGCGTGTCGAAACGGACGCCGCGGGTGTCCCCCTGACCGACGAAGACGGGTACCCGTCCTCCCCCATCGGCTACACCTCCTGGTGGGCCGAGACGCCTCAGGCGTGCTTCCCGAACCAGGGCACCACGGTGTGCTCGGTCTACGGAGACGCCGGCAACACCGCCAATCCCCTGGCGCCCGCGCACACACGGGTGTTGGACTCGCAGGTGGGCTGGGAGCAGCAGAAGTTCCTCATCGCCTGGACCATGCTGTACATCATGGAGAATGAGACGCGGAACTGGTACGATCTTCTGCGACTGTGGGAGATGGGCCTCGACGCCGACCCGGACCTGGGTGACAACCGCATCGAGTTCCACAACCCCAACGGCCAAACCTACATCGCTCGGACCTTCGGCAAGGAGTCGATCTTCGGCCAGACCGTACAGCGCGGCATCGCCGCCCGCGTGCTGGAGTACGCCAACAAGCTGCTCGAGCAGGCCTACGAGGTCACCGATGGTCCCGACCTGGACGGGGACGGTAACCCGGACTGGTACCTGCCGGCCATCAACACGACCAACGGCATGCCCATCGTGAAGTACGATCCGACCATTTCGTCCATCGACGAAAACGGCGCGGAGCTGCCCAACGGTCGCCCCGGCTGCAATCCGACGGACAACACCGACTGCACCTGCACGGTCAACCGCGCCTGCATTAAGCTGGGGCGCTACGTGTCCATCCCCGCCTACCTCCGCGAGGCTGTCACTGCCTACAGTTTGGGTGATCCCGCCATGCGCGGCATCTACGATTGATCCCCTGAACGGGCGGCGTGGCAAAGACGCCGGCTCCACGCCGGCGCCCGCCACCCGCCCCTCCCTCTCCCCTTCTCTTCCCTTTTCCCAAACTAACCAGTTCCCCACCCAACGGATTCTTTTCCCACCAATCCGACCGAGCCAAGCAAGAGCTGTCATTCCGACCGAGCGCATCGTGCGCAACGACAATACCGTTGACCTTCCACGGCACAGTGCTGCAAATACCATCCAGTCAAAATCGCCCCCACTTCGTGCGTTGCCCAGTGACGGTGCACCGATTCCCCGACCACACGCTTGGCGTGAAATCACCGACCGGACATTGTAAGCTGCTACTAAACCGGACTTTTCATAGTGCGCCTGACACACCTCAGCGGGTATGCACCCAACGTCAGTAGCTCGACATTCCCCAGGGGAAAACTGTTCCGTCTTCGGCGGTCGATCCGGGCAATATCCAAGGGACCTTCGACCGAAGGTAGTCCCGATGTTGCGTCTTCGACCGTTGTAAACGGCAACATCGCGGGGACCTTAGGCCAAAGGTGGTGCCGATGTTGCATCTTCGACTGCCGCAAACGGCAACATCGCGGGGACCTTAGGCCAAAGGTGGTGCCGATGTTGCGCATGCTAGGTCAGATCGGCGGAGGGCTTGCGAACGAAGAGCTTGCAAGCAAAGGGCCAGCGAGCAGAGGGCTAGCAAGCGGAGTTATATCGA
>JAOZUO010000185.1 GCA_029938605.1 Deltaproteobacteria bacterium
GCTACTTGGAGATGGCCACGAAAGTACCGCTCCAGTCCCGGGGCGGGGGCTGGTCCAGGTAGCTCTGGGTGCGTTCCAGGAGGATCTCCACGGCCTGATCCTTGCCGCCCAGGAGCTGCAAGGCCAGGCGCCAGGAGTCAATGGCGTCTTTCCAGCGTCGGTTGCGGTAGTGGTCCATGGCCGCGTCGCATAAGGACTCGAGCTCTATCTCCTGGTCCAGTTTCAGTTCTTGGTCCAGCTCTTGGTCTTGGTCCAGCTCCGAGGCGGACTCCCTTTGCTCGTCGCTGCGTAAGCGTCGGAGCTCGTACAGCAGCACGCCCGACCGGCGGCCCTTCACCGCGACGATGTCCACGGCCCGTCCTACGAAGACCGCTTTCACCTGCCGGTAGGTCTCCTCGGAGACCATGACCCAGGTGGCGTACTGCTTGTTGATGGATTCGATGCGGCTGGCGAGGTTCACCCCGTCGCCGATAATGGTGTAGGCGAGCCGCTCGTCAGACCCTATGTTGCCCACGATGACCTCGCCGGTGTGGATCCCGATGCGGGTGTGCATGGCCGGTGTGCCGGCCTCCTCCCAAGCGGTGTTCAGTCGCCGCAGGGCCTGTTGCAGACCCAGGGCCGCCCGGCAGGCGCGCTCCGCGTGGTCGTGTGTCTTTCGAGGGGCTCCCCAGAAGGCCATGATGGCGTCACCGATGTACTTGTCGATGGTGGCGCCGTGGGCCAGGAGCACCTGGGTGGTCTCGACGAAGTAGCGGTTGAGATGGGCCACGAGGCGCTCGGGCGGCAACCCCTCGGCGATGGACGTAAACCCCGCGATGTCGCTGAACAGAACCGTGAGCTCCCGGGTTTCTCCTTCCACCTGGGCCTCCTCCCCAGAGGAGACCAACTGCTTGACCAGGTCCCGGGGCACGAACTTCTCAAAGGACCGCAGCCCCGTCTTCATGCTCTGTACGGCTCTGGCCATGTCGTCCACCTCCGAAAAGGCGGATCTCACCCGCACCTTACCGCGGAGATCCAGGTCCCGGATGCGCTCGGTTTCCTCGACCAGGCTCCGAAGGGGTCGGCTGATGGACCGCGTGAGGTAGGCCGTCAGCATGATCGCGGCGATGCTCAGCAGCAGGGAGATGAAAACCGCCATCCACCGGTTGCGTTTGATCTGTCGTAAGAAGGCGTTCTCGGGCACCACCACACCCACGGTCCAGCGATTGCCGGCCGTGGCGGGGAAGGGGATGAACATGGCGTGCCAGGTCTGGCCGTCGTGTTCGAAGGCGAAGAGATGTTTGCGGGTGGGAGGCAGGTTGGTGTCACGCCGGCGGAGCTCGGCGAAGGACTTCACCACGGCCTTGTCCGGGAGGTCGTCGATCTTTCGGAGCACCCACTTGGGCTTGGAGTCGGCGACGATGCGCTTTCGGAACTTGGCCGTGTCGGAGTAAGCCACCACCTGCTTCTTGGCGTTGATGAGAAAGACGCTGCTGGCGGTACCCAAACGCCAGGCGGCCAGGAACTCCGAGATGCGGAAGAGCTCAATCTCCACGGAGACGGCGCCGACGAAGACGCCTTCCGGCGAGAAGATGGGAGACGCCGAGGCAATTCCGGGTTTCTGATCCGTGAAGAACAGATAGACCTGCGTCCAGTTCTGTTTGCGGGTCTTTTTGGACTGCACATACCAGGGGCGCGGGCGGGGATCGTACACCGGATTTGGACCGACCCACAGGGAGGCGAGCTCTCCGGCGGCGTCGCGGTATTTCCACAGAACCATGGGTGCCCCCACGCCGCTGCGACGGATGATCTTGGTGGAGAGGCTGCCTTTGGGCACCACGTGGCGGGTCTGCTTACCGCCCAGGGTGAGCCCTTCTTTTTTCCAAACGTAACCCAGGGCCGCCCGGCGTAGGGCCGCCTCTGTCGCCGGGCCGGAAAAGGACGGCCTGGCCATGGGGTCGCCCACGCCGCCGCGAAGACGGTGCAGCGGATACGCCTTCACCTCGGTGTCCACGGGGAACCGCTTCACCATGACGAAGTTGCCGTCCTCGTCGCCGTAGTTGAGCATGGCGAGCTGAGGGTAGACCTGCAGCAGGTGCACGAAGAACTGCTCGATCTCCCGGAGGTCGCCGTGTCGGACCACCTCGCTGCCAGACATCTTGCGGCTCAGGGCCGCGCCGATTCGGGCCGGCTCCAGGTAGCGGGTGGTGCGGTACACCACGTGGGCCGCGATGCGGCTCATGAGGCGGCGAGACAGGTTCTCGGCGTTGGCCGAGGAGTAGTGCCAGGCCGTATAGATGAGCACGGTGGACAGGACCGAGATGATCACGATGACCATGGCGAGGATGGTCGTGCGCAGGCTGAAGCGCCCGAAGCGATGCTTGAGGGACGCCTGCTCTTCAGCAGTGAACCTCTCCTCGGTTTGAATTTCCGGACGCTTTTTCATGAGCTCCAGAACCATGCTTGGCCCCAAAGGGCCGAATTAACAAGGTAGAAGTGGGAGAATGCGCTTTCTCAAGGGGGGAATATCGTGTGTGATTTCGTGCTCGGACTCCGATTTATCCGAAATATGCCTTTCCCTGACCCATGAGATGAGTAAAGTACTCCCTGATCTAAGGAGTGGCGATGCGACGCTATGCTATCGTTCTTGTAGGTTTTCTGGGATTTGGTGGCTGTCTCATGGAGACGGAGCAGCCCGTGGTGGAGGGGCACGACATTCGGGTGACCTTCATCCATACGTCCGACATCCACTCCCGCTTGCTGCCCTATGCGCTGGACGTCGGAGAGACCGACAAGTCCATGGGGCTGGACCCCGAATCTCCCACCGTGGGGGGCGCGGCCCGGGCCACGGCGATCATCAAGTCCATCCGTGGTGCCGGCGGGCGTGTTGTTCACATCGACACCGGGGACGTTTTCCAGGGGGCACCCATCTTCAACCTCTTCAAGGGGGAGGTGGAGTTCAAGTGGCTCTCCATGATCGGCGTGGACGCCTTTATCATTGGCAACCATGAGTTCGACGCGGGCATGACCAACTTCGTGACACAGGCGTTTCAGTACGCCACGTTCCCCGTGCTCAACGCCAACTACGGACTGGAGGACCCCAACGTTTTCGGCGCCTCCCAGCTCGGTCGTATCGCCAAACCCTACGTGATCATCAACGCCGAGGGGCTGAAGATCGGTGTCATCGGTCTGGGTAGCCTCAGCTCCATCGTTTCCATGTACGAAGGGGGGAACTCCCTCGGTATCACGCCGCTGGACACAGTACAGATCACGCAGTTCTACATCGACTTCTTGCGTCCCCAGGTGGACGTGGTGATGGCCGCCTCCCACCTCGGCTTGCGGGGGCAGAAGAAGATGACCCGCGGCACCGACGATCAGGTGGACGACTGCGAGGGCCCGGACTGCCTGGAGGAGACCTCGACCGCCTGCGCCGTGGTGCACCGGCTCATTGGCGATGAGGAGCTGATTCAAAACACCGAGGGGCTCGACCTGGTACTGGGCGGGCATCTGCACATCGTAATCAACCCTCCGGAGCTCGTCCCGGAGTGCAACCCCGACCCCGCGTGCGCGGGCCAGCCCTTTTACGAGGATCTCATGCGGCGGGGCTGTATGACCAGTCGGGTTCGGCGCAAGGTGCCGCTCATGCACTCGGGGGCCTTCCTCAAGTTCGTGGGCCAGCTCGACGTGATTTTTCACCAGCCCCCGCCACTGGAGAACGAGACCGAGGCCGAGACCTGGCTGCGGGTGATGAATGGCTGGGAGATCAAGACCTACCGCGCGGACCTGCACTCCGTGGACCAGAGCGTGGACCGCGATCGGTGGGACGTGGCCACCGAGCGGCTCTTGGAGCCCTTCTCGGCGGAGCTGTACCGCGCCATCCAGCTCACCCGGTTTATCGCGTATTCGCCCAGGAAAATCAGGCGCTTCTCCACGGGATGGGGAGACTCGGCCTTGGGCAACCTGGTGGCCAACGCCATGCAGTTGCGCAACCGGGTGGAGGCGCACTTTGGGCTCACCAACACCCTCGGTATCCGAGCCGACATCAATCGCGGTCCCATCACCGAGGAGATGATGTACAACGTCTTCCCCTTCGAGAACTCGATCACCACCATTACGCTCTCGGGGCGAGAGGTGCAGGATCTGATGGATTACGTGGCCTTGCGATCGGCGCGCCGCGGTTGCCAGACCCAGGCGCAGATCGCTGGGATGACCACCGTGTTCGACTGCAACGAGGACGTGGAGGCCTCCTTCCGGGTGACCATCGGCGGTAGCCGCCTCGATGACCCGGGCAACTATGGTCGGGACGCGGACGACAAACCCTACTGCCTGTTCGACGGCCTCGACTGCACTCCGGGCGCGGACTGCGATCCCACCCTCGAGACGGTGCGGCCGTGCCCCGCCGGGCAGACCATTGGCGACGGTGTGTGTTGCCCCCTCGGGGAGCTCTGCACGCCTCTGGGCTGCGGTACGCCCATCTCGCCCTACGTCTCGTACAAGCTCGCGGCGAACGACTACATCGCCGCCGGGGGCTCGGGCTTCACCATGCTCGAGCACAACACGACGCAGTTCAACACGGGCATCTCCATGCGGGATTCGGTGATGGACTACGTGAATCTGGCCTTCGCGGGTTGTGGGGCGGGAACCCCGGACCAGCTTCGCTTCGACGTGGACGACATCTACGTGGACTACTTCGCCGCCATCTCCGTGGCAGACTTCGTAGCGGTGTCCGACCGGGTAGCGGTGTACTACGAGGCTCAGAACATTGCGGGCTGGGCGAACTACGGCTCTTGCGTGGAGGATCTGGGCGAGACCATGACCGGCGACTGCAACTACCTACCGGACGCCTCGGTACAGCGGAGCCAGTGTCGCGCGGAGACCTGGCTACGAGCAGCGGAAATGTGCTTCGACCTACCGTGTGTCACCATGGAAGAGGAAGGCCGCATCGAGCGCATATTCCCCATCCAGTGATCTCTGGAACCAGCCCCCCCCTGAAAATCTACTGGTCACACGTCCCTGGGCCATGCCCGGAGAAGAAGAAGCTGGCGTCGTTGCCGCTCCAGAACTTGGATGAGATGCCGTTCTTGGTGGTGCCCTTGTAGGCCTTGCAGCCGCTTGCGTACTTGATCGAGACCTTGCCGCCCTTGGTCTTGGTGATTGCGCCCGCGTGGATCGCGGCGGTGCACGTGGCCGAGCCCGTCATGAACACATTGGTGCCCCAGACCTTGCCTTTGTCTCGGCCTTTGGCGCAGATGCAGGTCAATCCGTCGGTGTTGTGCTTGGCGTCGAAGGTGGCGGGGCAGGGGGGCGGACCCTCTTTCTTGGCCTTGTCATTCTCCGCGGGTTTCGGGCAGCCCGCGGCCCAGACCCAAAGGATGCTCATCATGGAAACGACGATCCAGTTCAATCGAATTGCGCGCATGGCCCTCTCCTCACAAGGATTCAGTTGTCGGATAGGAAATTTTTACCGGGAGTAGCGGTGCGGGTCAAGGAGAACGGCTACCTCTTCACGTCGGATCACCGACTCGTCCCGGCTGACGCCAGACGACGTCGCCAGGCCCCGCAGGGGTGTGACGACGTCGCTCACGGCGCAGCTGTCGCTGGCCCCGTGCGGTGGGGAGGTTTTTTTTCGACAAGAATCCGGAGAAGGCCGACGCCGGGGCGGGCTCAGACGGTGTCGAAGGCCTCGGTCTCCAGAATGGTGTCACACAGCTGCAAGAGATAGTGCTGAATCACCTGCGACCAGCTCTGGCGCTCCTTGCAGTAGCTCAGACGGCTCAGCTGGCGTGTCACGACCAGGATGAGCAGCCCCATCATGCGCAGGGCCGACGCCACCAGTACGCCTCGCGGGTGGCGGGACCAGGCCAAGCGTCGTCGGTCCTCCATGAGCTCGGCGTCGGCCGTCCAGTGAGTGCCATTCTCGCAGCGCCAGTGAGCCCTGCTCACGGTCAAGGCGCTTCGGGGGCTTAAGGCATCTCCCCGCTGGCTCAGCACGTAGTAGCGGTTTCCCACGGTGCGCTTTCCGGTGGGCGGATGCTCGGCGATGCGTTGTACGCGAATCAGATGCCGGGCATGCGTCCAATCCAGCCAACCATGCTCGCCCAGGTCGGAGCGCCACAGGTAGTAGGTGACTACCTCGCCATTCTGCGTGTCGGTATAGCTGGACTGGGATTGAGCCTTGCTGCGGTGCCCCAATGCTCTTTGAGCCTCGGCGTGAAGATCCCCATGGTTGGACTTGATCTGGCAGAAATAGTCACAGCCGAGGCCGACGATTTGGCCCGCGACCTCCAGCGAGGTGTTGCCTGCATCGGTGGTGATTCGTTGAAACAGCCCGGTACGACCGTAGATGGCTTTAAGCTCGTTGAGCAGGTCCGGCATGGCGCCAATCTCGTTGGTATGGCCTGGGGCCGGACGCTGGTGGATACACACAGCCGCATCGGACGAGACCAGCGTCGCTGTGTGGCCCCGCAGCTTCAGATGCGGATCACCGACATCGGGGACACACAGCTGTGCCTCAGGATACTGCTCCGACACCAGTTGTCGAAGCTGGGCCACATTTTCGGCCGTTGGCTCGAGGCGTTTTGCTGTGTCCTGCTCGACCTGCTCGACCTGCTCGACCTGCTCGACCTGCCCGGCCTGCCCGGCCTGCCCGGCCTGCCCGGCCTGCTTGGCCTGCTCGGCCTGCTTGGCCTGCTCGGCTTCGAGCAGGCTGCTCAAGTCGTGCCAGTGCAGGGTAGCGACATGCTTGCCGTCGATGGCCACCGTACCCACGGGTAAGCGGGTGGGCTTGAGATTGCCCCGCCGGTGCTCGGCCTTGACCATGCGGTGTAGACAGGCCAGCAGACCTGACAAGCGCAGCCGCGGTAGCAGGGTGCTGAAGGTGTTGTCCGCGATGCGCTTCTTCAGTCCCTTCCAGCTGCCGAGCTTCTTGACGATTTGCACCGTCCGCTGCTCTAGCTGCCGTAGCGAGCGTGCTCCCGTCACCACGGCGGTCACCAGAGCGTTGAGGATGGCGGGCAAGGGGTAGACCACGCTGGCTGCACGTCGCGGGTCCCGGACCCTGGAAAACTGCGCATCGTCGAGTCGTTTTTCGATTCCTTTTGACGTTGCTGCTTGACGTTTCATTGCTCCTCTGATCTTCTGGGGTTAGTTGTTTGGCTGGCTTGCGCCAGCGTTCTTTTCGGCGTCGTGGGGTCCCGCCCCGGTGCCGACCTTCTTTTTGGTCCTTTCTATCCGAGTAGACGTCGGTGGTCGATCTTTTCGGGACGCCTGTGATAGGGGGTTGGAAGGACTACGTCACGCGCGCAGGCTGCTGGGCTCCCCAGGAAGCAGCAGCGGCCGGAGCGCGCCTATCTACAGGCTACCACCTCCGAGCTACCCCACGCGCCAGGGATCCGCAGGGTGCGAAGCAGTCCCCGCCGAAGGCGGGACCGGAGCGCAGCGGAGCCCGGAGGAGCCCGGTCGCCGCCCGTAGGGCGGCGAGGTGCCCAGACGGAATCACAGCAAATGCTGGTACCCCTGAAATTACCGATGCTTCACGCTAGGCCGCGCGAGGCGAACTGCGAAAAAGTCCCCTCAGCTACTCACTGAACGATCCTGGGTGCCGCCGTGCCACTTGGACGAAATTGGTAGCAATAGGCCCAAAGGATACAGTCCGGGCTCAGGGGATGCAGTCCGGGCTTGCGGAGCAGTCCGAGTCCTCGCAGTCCGTGAGGCAGTCCTCGTCATCGTCCTTGCCGTCGTGGCAGAAGAACTCTTCGCGGAAGGCCGACGCGCAAGAGATATACGCGATCGTGCGCGGGGGCGGGTCCTGACGACGTGCTACCCGGACCTCAGCATACCCGGACTCGTCACACCACAGATTGTAGGCGACGTACCAGCACGCCGGCACCGGCAGAGACGGATCGCGCCAGGCCGGATACCCGGCGGCGAAAGCCAGCGCTGAATCGTCGTTGCCCGGACAGAGTCCATCCGGGCAAACCTCCAGGCAGGCGGGGACATCGAGGCGGTACTCCTCGGGGGTCTCGTTGTAGTATGCTTCCCGCACCGTACAGTTCGGTCGGCAGGTGTCGTTGCAGGCCTGATCGTCCCCAGGAAAGCCGAATGCGGCGCCCGCGTCCGTGCAGCCACTGAGTGAAATCTCACCTCCGAATAAGATCGGGCACGGCTCCCTGAACCGCTCACCCAACTCTTCGGCCAGGCCCGGAAAGCTCGTGCCCCAGCAAATCGGAAAGAGTGACCAGCTGTCTTCCGAGTAAGGATTGAAGTCTTTTACCAGCGCCTCGATGCGAAAATCGCGAACAGCTTGCGCGACGCTGGCCTCGTCGCACAGGGACTCGAGATACGGGATACCCGAGGCGTCGTGCCCCACGGTGCAGTCCGCCTCGTAGGGCCATAAGGGCACCGTACCGGCCACCGAGGAGAGTGTGATCTGCCATCGCGGCTTGAGCGCGTCCAGGAACGCGACGTACTCCGAGACAGGGTGGAGCAACCCGTCGGGCTCCGTGCTGATCTCGCACGGCCACCAATCCCCCCCTACCGTGCGGTCGTCGACACCACAGGAAACGCCGAACTCGAAGCACCGAAACGGCGTCAGCGGCCCAAGCTCCGAGTCCACTGTGGTCTGCGTGGGATCGAACAGCCGGTCGTCGGCCGCCGAGCAGTCGTTGGAGTTGGTGACCAGGACCACGCTCAACATCGCGCTGTCTCGGAGGAAGCCGACGTTGTCCGGGTGTTCATCCAACGCCTGGCGCATAGCCTCCAGGGGCTGCCGGAATACGCAGCCCTCGGTGGACTGATCCACAAGGCAACTCGTGGCCTCCAAGAGCTGCTCCACGGGCAGGTTTCGACACCTGGGACAGCCCTGCTCATCGTCGACCAGCATCGTGGTTGGCTCATGGCTACAGTGGTCGATGGTGCAATCGTGCGTGCACTGCCCGCCGGACGCCTCGATGGTGCAGCCACGCGGGGCCGAGTCGACGAGGTAGGCCACTCCGCCCAGATCACCGCAGCCACCCGACAGCAGCCGCCCCCCGTCCCCCCCCGGCTGCGGACATCCGGGCACGTCATACCCGCCCGTCCCAAGATCGGCCGACGCAATACCCAGGTGCAGATCCGGCATCCCACGTTCACCACTACGCAGGCCCGATAGCAGCGAATCGAGATCCACACGCAGCGTCTCCCGAATGGGCGTGGCATCCGGCGCCGTGTCGAGCACGATCAGCAGGTCCAGCGCATACTCCATCCCCTGCGGCACCCTGTATCCCCGTAAGACGCAGCCATCTGTGTGGAAACAATCCGAGTCAGCACAGTCGCTCCCCCCATCGCCGTCATTGTCCACATCATCCGCACACTCATACTCGAAAGGCTCTCCGTCGATGCAGGCCAGTACCACCTGCTGCTCACGCCAGCATGAGTTGTCGGGTTCGATGCAGCTCCGGAACCGCTCATGCTCCTGTCGGCAGCCCGCCGCCTCGGCCTCTTCCTGGGTATCGAGGCAGTACTCCAGAGCAAGCTCTGGCGGAGAGAGGCAAGTGTTGTCTGGGAGAATTAAACACGGCGCCCCTTCGGAAAAGTAGACATCGATGGCCTCCCGACAATCCGGAACTCCGTCGTTGCAGGAG
Source organism: Deltaproteobacteria bacterium (assembly GCA_029938605.1). Classification (GTDB taxonomy): domain Bacteria; phylum Myxococcota_A; class Polyangia; order HGW-17; family JAJRWW01; genus JAJRWW01. The sequence continues at coordinate 9,600 of JAOZUO010000185.1, forward strand.
TCACAGGAGACGAAACAAAGCACCAGGGCCAGCAGCAGCAACAACTGCAATAGAGCTGCCTTCCCTCCAGACCACAATCGAGCCCAATGATTCCCTGCCCCAGCGTTTGGGCCCGTCCAGAAATAACTCGATCGCCCAGGCCGCCGGTCCATCCCGGCTCGCTTCGTTACTTCTCGTTGCATATCAATAAGTATGCGCCTCGTCGTGCCTCGCGAGCCGGGCGCACCGACGCCCTGATTCGAGGACTTATTTCTGGACGGGCCCTTACTCCGGAATGACATGGCCAAGCTCATCCAAGACACCAGCACGATAGAGGTTCATGGCGTAGAGTTCAAACATGTACTGACCACTGCCTGGCAGGCTGTAGACCATCCAGTCTGCGTCGATGGTGCCCCCCATGTAGGTATCCGACTCAGCCGTAACTCGCCGAAGAGCCCCGGTCTCGACGTCGTACGCTACCAAATCTCGCGGGCCTCCGTACGTTGCCTGGCTGTAACCGTAGTCAACCCAGAGTGCGAGGTTTCCCTTCAAGCGCGGCCACATTCTGCTGTACCCGTTGTTGTCCAGGCGCGTGACCTCGCCCGTACTATAGCGGTAGAGATCCACATGGTAGAGCGTGGATGTCTCCTCGGTCATGAAGATCAAGTAGTCACCATCGGTGGCGGTCACAAACTGCGAGCCAGGCTGCTCAAGCTCAGTGGTGACTCCGGTCTGGATGTCGTAGATGAAGACATCCTTTTCCGAGGCACCGAAGGCCCCCCATGTGACGTATTGGTCGCTCAACCCAATGCCCTCTGCTCCTTCCCCATAGTTGGCGAGGAGGACATGGTCGTCCGAGGCACGGTCCCACAACACTAAGCTGAAAACTCCTCCTGGTGCGCTGCCATCGCTAGCGAGGAATACGAGGTAATCGCCAATTGCGCTCGCCACACCTTTGCTGTTTGGCGAATTTGTAAGACGCGTCTCCACGCCAGTTTGGATGTCGTACGAGTAGAGCTCTGTGTGGATGTCGCCGGGTTGCATCGTGTTGAATCGGAAGTCTGTCCAGACGATCTCGGTGCCGAAAATAGTGGCTGGGAACTGCGGCCTCTCGTAGATGGCCACAGGGATCTCCTTGCACGTAGCCAGGTCAAAGACGAAGACATCGTGCATATACGTCTGTCCTGGCGTCTTCCACTCCGAGTACATCGCATTGGGACCACTGATACCATAGCTGGCAACGATTGTTTCCCCGCGAGGCGGCAGGGGCACAATGATATCTTCATCGCATGGCGTCGAGCCGGTGTCCGGACGGGCATCGGAAATGTTTGCGTCCGGAACATCGACGTCCGGAACAGCAACGTCTGCTTGGGCGTCACCCTGGTCGTTTCCCGTCCCGTTGGAGGAGCAGTCACAGCCGAGCGGCAGGCACAGAAAAGTTGCAAGGAGCAGCCACCAGGGCCAACGGGTAGTAAACGTAGCGATGAGCCTCACGGTGCCAGCACCTGGTAGACCGTGAAGCCACCGGCGGTAGGTACGAGGAGGTTCTCGCGCAGTGTGTGGGTGTATACCCACGAGACCGAGTCGCCCTCCCACTGTCCGAGATTGGCTCCCCAGGTGTCTGGGCGGGTATCGAACGCCTCGGCGTGGTCGCCGCCACGGCAGGTGAGCCCGGCGTGGCATTGGGTCCAAGCGGGACCGTCGTCCAGCTCGGCCACCAGGAGCGCGGTGCCCGCCAGCCTCAGCTCCACGGGGTGGCCGGTCGTGGCGATGGTTCCGATGGGCTCGGGCGAGGCGTACCGCGGGACCCGGAACACCGACACGCTTCCCGCGGCGTTGGCGATGTACAGAACTCCCCTGGACCACAGAACGTCCACCACCCAGTCGCCTGTGTCCAGGTTGTCCACCCAGACCGGAGCGGCCGGGTCGGACACGTCGAAGACCTCCACGCCGAAGTTGTTGGCGGCCATGTACACCCGCCCCTCTCCGACGGACAGCCCACGAGACTGGCCCTGCCCGAAGCCGTCGCCAAGAATCGCGAGCGTGGTCGGGTCAGAGACATCGATGGTGCGCAGCCTCTTGGACGTGTGCGTGCTGGCCAGGCATAGGGTCTGGCTGCTACAGGCCTCGATCGCATGCCCGACGCCATTGAGCCTCTGGCGATGGATAAGCGTCGGAGCTTCCGGATCGGAGAGGTCGATAGCCTCGATTCCCCTCTTTCCCGTTACCCAAGCGGTTTCACCGTGCAGAGCCAAAGCGTTTGTGGACCAACCACTGTACCTTGCCACTTCCATCGGTGTGGACTCCTCGATGGTCATCGTGTAGCCGGCCGTGTCCTCGGCTCCGAATCCGGGACCGGGTACAATCTCCGCAGAGTAGCTCTGTCCGGGATAGCCATAAAATGCGACCCGATGCTCTGAGCCAGCCCGGAGATCCTCGCCGATGATCCGGCCGGACCCGTCCCGGACGCGAAGGCCCAAGGCGGGGCTGCCGGTGGTCAGGCTCGCCAGCAAGACCTGCCCTGGCCAGGCAATAGTCTCGTCCATCGAGGTAACCAGCCACGCCGGGTTATCCAGCTCGTAGGTCCCGCTGGAATGGCCGGGCTCGAGCGCGTCGAAGTCCAGCACAACGCGCTCGGACCACTCGCCGGTGCTGCCCAGCCGCCAGAGCTTGAGCGCCGATGAAGTCTCCGCTGGGTCGCCGCCGGAGATCCAAAACGCCTGGTTTTTGCGGTCCCACATGACAAAGGGGCGGATCCGGGGCCCCGGTCCGGCCGAGCCGTCGGCGACTTGGCCCGTCTCCAGGGTAACCGTGTCAATCCAGCCTCCGGTGGAGACCAGGCTGCCATTCACGCGGCCGCCGTAGATGAAGATGCGGTGCCCGAGCGGGTCGAGGAATACCCCGGGATCGGCGCGATGGGAGAGGCCGGCGGTGTCGCTGACTACGAGACGAGTCAACTGACCGGTAGCGGGATCCAGCACGCTGAGCAGCGGCCAGGCAGCGCCGGAGGCCAGCGTCCCGCCCACGATATAGGTTCGACGCCTGAGCTGATCATGGACGAGGCGGAAGCCCTTGAGACCTACCGGCATGTCCAGCGGCCCTCGCTCGATCCAGGTGCCTGGATTCAGCGACAAGCTCCACAGGCGGAGCGTCTGGTCGGACTGGGTGTGCCCGACGAGCAGCACCTCTTTGCTACTCGGCACGTATACGATCTCCCCCATGGTGACCGAAGGCGGCGCGGATCCCAGCGCCTTTTGGGCGGTCGTCCAGAGGCTCTGATCCTGGCCGATCCGGCCGAGCCAGAGCCGGGCCGGGATGACACCCACCTCGTCGACCCGCGCCTCCTCGAAGAGCAGCACGGCGGCTGCAAGCCCGTCTGAGTCTCCGAGCCCGAACAGGCTGTTGCTCAACACGGCGCCCACCGCCTTGTTTGAGCTGCTATCCGGGGCATCGGCCACTTCAGAGGAGTAGCTCACCGTTGGCACAGCCGAGAGGTAGTTGAGCGACTTATCGAACCGGATCAGTTGATCCACCTTGGTAACGGAGTCCCGCAGGAACCCGATAGCCATCGGTACCGGTTGACCGAACTCCTCAAATAGGTCGCGGTATGGGCCTGGGTATGGGATGAACCAGAGGTTTGGGCCATCGACATGATGGAATTCGTGGTGGACGAGGCAGCCGGAGACCATGCGTTTAGCCTCGTTGTCCGCGAGGAAGCGCTTATCGATGTCCGCCGGGTCTCCGGGACCGTCCGGCCAGTCCACCCGGATCTTGACCAGGCTCGGATACGCCGAGTCATAAGTGAGGTCGATGGGGTGCCCGGTGTCGCGGTCCACGTGGTCCTTCCAGGCCCACTCAAAGTAGTGCTCGTTGGCGGCCTGGTTGCCAGAAAGGAAGTTGAACGCTCGATCATTGCAGATGGTCTGGGTGTTGTCGTTTGCGTCCAGGGCGGGATAGTTGGCCTGGTTGCACTGGGATGCCATGATGGGGTCCCAGGCTATGTTGTTGGGGTTGGAGGGGTCGGCGGCAGCGTTTTCCGTGTCAACCGGGCAATAGAAATTGCACGCATGATTCCACGGCTCGATCGGGCACTTGCAAGCTCCCACGGACGTGCCGGTCCGGGTGACCGGAGTGCCGGGGGTACCGCCCCACGCGCGGAAGTCGATGTCGTAGGTGTCGCTGTAGCAGTAGTTGTACCCGTATATTCCCCTGTAATCCCAATAGTCTCCCTGGATCTCGACATCCAAAGTCAGCTCTGCAACGATAGGGTCTGAATCGCAGACATCTCCCACCTCGTCAGGAGGATCTTCACTGTCCACCTGAAGCGGGTTCGCCCACATCGCTTCGCATCCGCTCACTGCGGTTGCAGGTGGATAGGAATAGTAGGTCTGAACTCCGCCTTTGGTCAGGTTTCCATTATGCAAACAGTCCGGGTCGCCTTCCGCAGTACGTTGGTTCAGACATTTCAGGACCACCTCGCAATGTGCTGATGCTGGATTGCCCTGTCTCTCCGGAGTGCAATTGTCACCCAAGTTAGGTTGGCAGTCATACTGGGGATAGCCGCCACTGATGCCGATGAAACTGCATCCGCACTGCGTGGCACAACTGGAGATGTTGAATCCGGGTACTTGCTGCGCAGCGAGGTCGCTGCAATGGTCGACACAACACAACGAGGCCTCATCCGACCCATATGAAGACAAACAGCAATCGCGACGATAACATGGTATCGCGGGGCCGGCAGCACCTGGCGTGCTTCCGCCGCCACATGTCGCGATGAGGAGATCACTCGAATAATCCCCAAAAGCAGCCGAGCCTTGCTTGTCGCAAACTCCGTCTCCATCCAAATCGTACGCCACAAAAGAGTTCCGATAGTCACAGTCATCAATATCAAGAACGTGGTCGCCATCCACGTCGGAATCACATGCGTCACCCAGGTAATCACCATCAATATTTGCATTCGTCGAGACTAAGTCTCTGAATCCCAGGCATTGGTCAATGTAGTCGGGAATGTTATCGTTATCGTTGTCAATCAGTCGGTCGCTCTGTGAAATATGTACCCCGAGCACAGCATACATCCTGTTTGCATTGATACAGCAGTGATTCCAAGATACCCACTGGAGCCTATCGAGCCCGTGCGAGCTATCACCCCAAGAGTTCTTTATCAGGTACTCGTGGGTCATTGTCGCAGCAGTGTATCTATATCCAACAATCAGTACTGTATGATATATATCATTGCTTCCACAAAAGGACGTACAGTTAGAAATGGATAGTGAATTTTCCAATTGAATCTGAGCGACGAGCGGTCCGTTGAATCTTAGGGCATCCACGACATCCTGTGGATTCAAGGGTCCCGAGGAACCCTGGGACCATACCACCTGTGTCCAGCCATCAATGTAATAGTGAGGAACACTATTGGACGGAATAGTCTCTTGCCTGATGGTGCCCGCTGATCCCATCGAAAAGAGATCGAGGCCGCAGGGAACTTCAATTCCCTCATAGCACGAGGAACCGCAGATCGGCGTACCCAATTGGTCTGCTGGGTATTCCTCCTGAAGTCCGATCGTTATCAGCGGGTTGGCTTCTTGGATCTTGAGACGGCTCTCCATTGCAGCAACCACTGTGAATAAGGTACAAACTGGACATGGAGCAGTGTTTTGG
>JAOZUO010000186.1 GCA_029938605.1 Deltaproteobacteria bacterium
GCGAAGGTCATCATGCCGTCGATCTTGCCCGAGGCGCTGGCCACCAGGCTCGTGCCCGGGCAGTAGCCCGAGATGATGAAGCCCACGCCCAGCACCAGGCCGCCCACGAGCATGGGCCAGATGAAGGTCCCACTGGCCGCCGTCTGCAGCACGGAGGGTAGGTTCACCAAGCCGAAGCCGCCGAGCACCACCAGACCGAGCATGGCCGTAATGATGGCGGAGAACATCACCTTGAAGACCGTCATGTCGTGAAAGTAAAACTGCCCTGTGAGTGTGCGGGCCGTGCCGAAGCCCGACCGCTCCAACGCAAAGCCAAAGCCGATGCCGATGAGCATCGCCACCACCATGCCCACCTCTCGGTTGGCCGCGCCAAAAAAGTCGAATGGGAACATCATAGCCACTGCCTCCTGACCAGGGTCGCGGCGGCGTAGCCACCGGCGAACACGGCCATCATGAAGATCCAGCTCCCCACCGAGAGCAGCGCGCCGCCCGTGAGGGCCTGGCCCGAGGTGCAGCCCAGGGCGAGCCTCGCACCGATTCCCATGAGCACTCCGCCCCCCACAGCGAGGATCAGCCGCGAGCGCGCGGAGATGCGCGGCCCCCGGATGATCTCCTTGCGCAACCGCCCCGCGCTGTACGCCGCGACGATGCCGCCCAGTACCACGCCCAGCGCCATGAATACGAACCAGCTATTGAGCGGGTGGCGTTTCGTTGCCTTGGCCTCGACCTTGATCTTGGCCATGTACTTGTTGTTGTCCACGTGACCGCCGGCCACGGTGTCCAGGGCGGTGATCCCCGCGCGGCTCGCGGCGCCCGAGGCCCCGAGGCCCCGGCCCGTCACCACGAAGGCGGTGAGTAGCACGAGCCCCAGAAAAGCTCCGCCTACATAAGGGTTCCAGAAGCGTTGGACAGTCGTTTGGACGGTCGGTTGAACAGTCGTCTTGTCGTCTTCCATGGAATAATCGCTCCTACAGTAAGAAGTAGAGCTGGGGCTTGGCCCCGGACTCGGGTTTGAGCACTTTGTATTTGCGCTTGCGCAGTAGCGTCGACAGCTCCGAGCGCGAGTCGTTGAGATCCCCGAAGGTCAGCGCCTTGGTGGGGCACTCGGACACGCAGGCCGTGGTCTTGCCCTTCACCACCCGATGCAGGCAGAAGGTGCACTTGTCCACGAAGCCGTCGGGGTGCACGTAGCGCGAGTCGTAGGGACAGGCCGCCATGCACGCCTTACACCCGGTGCACTTGGAGCGGTTCACCATGACGGCGCCGCCCTGGTTCACGTGGCTGGCCCCCGTGGGGCAGCAGCCCACGCAGGGCGGGTTTTCGCAGTGGTTGCACCGCTCGGAACGGATCTCCATGGCGAGGGTCGGGAAGGTGCCGCGGGTCTCGGTGCGGATCCAGTCCCGGAAACCGCCGCTGGGCAGCGCGTTCTCGGTCTTGCAGGCCAGGACGCAGCAGTTGCAGCCCACGCACCGCTTGGTGTCCATGGCCATGGCGTAGCGGGGATTGCTCATGAGACACCCCCTGCCCGCTCGAGTCTGACGAAGTTCACGTTCATCCCCGTACCGCCCATGATGGGGTCAACCTTGTAGCGAGTGATCAGCTGGGCATCGGATGCCCCCCGACCCCGGGCGAACTTGAGGCCCTTGGCCGTGTGCCCGAAGCCGTGCACCATGTAGACGCAGTCTCCCCAGATGCGCTGGGTGACCTTGGCGCGGATGGCAGACGATTTCACGCCATCCTGGTTGATCAGCACCAGCTTGTCTCCGCTGCGCAGGGGCTTGTCCTCGAAGCCCGGCAGGGACTTGGCCGCCTCGACGTTGATCCACACCTCGTTCTCGTTACAGCACTCCGAGAGGAGGCGGTTGTTGGTGGTGCGGCCGAAGGTGTGCACCGGCGACCTTCCGAAAAGCAGCCGGAACATGCCCGCGGGCACCTCCTCCTGGGGCGTGTAGCTCGGCAACCCCTGGCCGGGGAAGGCCGCGTCGAGCTGCTTGGAGAAAAGCTCGATCTTCTTGCTGTCGGTGTCGAAGCTGATGGGCAGCCCCTCCTCCTCGCAGGTGGGGGATTTCTTGCCCAGGATCACGCCTGTCTTCTCCAGCACGTTGCAGTCCAGGCCGGCCGCCTTCACGCGCTGCTTGGCGTAGTCCATGGAGTCCTTCCAGGGGAAGTAGTCCTTGAGCCCCAGCCGATGCCCCAGCTCCTTGGCGATCCACCAGCCGGGTTTGGAGTCGTACATGGGCTTGACCACCTCCTGGCGCACGGCCAGGAAGGGCTGCTTGTAGTACGGCGCCCAGAGGTCGTCGCACCGCTCCAGATAGGTGGACTCCGGGAGCACTACATCGCTCCAGCCGCAGATCTCCGCCGGGAGCACGTCAATGGTAACCAGGAAGTCCAGCTTCTGAATGGCCACCGAACGCATGCGCTGGGTGTCGTCGCCGTACCAGGTGGTGTGACGCCCGGGGTGGATGAGCGACCGCGGCTTGTGGGCGGAGATGAAACGCGCCGTCTCGCGGATGAGCTCCGGCTTGAGCCCCGTGATGGGATAGGCCCACTCGGGCGTCTTGCCCTGAATGTGCTTCTTCAGCTCGTCGAACCCCTCGGTGTGTTTGGCCACGTACTCCACGTCGTAGCGCTTCTCGGAGATGATGACGTTCATCCAGGCCAGCAGCAGCGCCGTGTCCGTCCCCGGCTTGATGGGCAGCCAGTACTTGGCCTTGGAGGCGGCTACGGAGTGGCGCGGATCCACCACCACCAGCTCCATTCCCTTGCCGATGCCGTCGGCCATCTCCTGCACCTGGGTGTTGTGCATGTTCTCGCCCAGGTGGCTGCCGATGAGCACCAGCACCCTGGCGTTCTCTATGTCCACCGCCTCGGGAGAGCCGATGATCGAGCCGAAGGTCAGATTGAAAGCCACCTCACGCGGCCCGCGACACTGCGCGTAGGACGGCGCGGCTATGTTGGGCGAGCCATAGGCATTGGACAGGTGCTTGAACCAAGAGCCCCCATAGCCGTGCTTAAACAGGGCCAGGGCCTCGGGCCCGTACTTCTTCTTCACCTTGAGGAGCTGCCGGGATCCAGGATTGGATCCAGGATTGAATCCTGGGAGGTACGAAGACGGATACGGGGAAGGAAAAAGAGGCTAGGTCAAGAGGCTAGGTCAAGAGGCTCAGTTCACCGGATTGATGTACTCGAGGTTGAGACCGCCGGGATAGAAGTAGCTCGTGAAACGAGCGAACCCGTAGACCATGATCCCGAAGGGCTGCTCGCCGGTGATGCTGTGGTAGGAGTTCACGCTGTCCGAGATGTCGATCCGGGCGATGCCGTAGCTGCCGATAACCCCATCCGCGAAGTCCACCAGCTCTCCGTCCAACCTGATGTCGTGGATGTTCTGACCACCCTCCCCCACGGGGCCGATGACATTGACGTAGTTGTAGGTGATGGTCTCGGGCACCAGGAACGAGTAGTCAGTCCGGTACTGCTCGAAGGGCACCACCAGGGCGAAGGCCGGGTCACCCCAGTAGTCCTTGTCGGCGGTGTAGTAGTTCTGCCCGACCAGGTACTGCGACACCATCATGGGCTTGGACCCGGTCACCCGGAAGTTCTCCAAGGAGGAGAACTCGATGTACTCATTGGCGTCCAGGTTCACCGACACGTGCACCGCGGGAGGATCGAAGTCGATGGTGTTGTCGTCCTCGCGGCTCACGATGCGAACCACGTTGGGCTCGGGATCACCGGCATCCGGAGACTGTGGCTCGGTCCTGGCGACGATGTAGTCCGAGCCCCAGGTTTCGGACGGGACCATCTGCTCCTCGAGGTGATCACAGGCCCAGTTGTCGTACGGCACGAAGGCGCACACGTGGCCACCGAACACCGCCACCGGCGCGGTGGATTCGACGACCGTCCCGGTCAAATCATAGAGCGGGCCCATGTCGCAGTACCGGCATACGTCTCCGGTGCCCCCTGCGTTGCAGTCGTCAGTCGCCACGGACCCGCCGCTGCAGTCTGTCGGAATATCCGAGAGGAACTGCAGCACGTCACCGCGCCCCAGGGTAAACTGCGCCATGTCTCCGGGGCGGTAGCTCTGGAGGTTGTCGCCGGCCGCGGTGTACGAGGAGAAGTGGACGGTGACGGTGGTCTCCGCCTCGGTCCCGACGATCGAGAAGAACCCGGGGATAAAGTGGAAAGGACCATTGGGGCCGCTGTTCTTGGTGACGCCGAAGGTGGGACGACTGACCACCACATAGTTGTTGGAAAGCGCGTGATCGGGCAATAGGAGCGAGGCGTCGTTCGAGTAGGAGTGACACGGCTCCTCCGTGGAGTCTTCGCAGGCCGAGGGGATCTCGAAGCTCAAGGGGTTGAACTGGTAGACCGTGACCGGAAGCGTCGCGGCGAGGTGGTAGCCCCCCGGGGAGGCGAGCACACTCGAGAAGTCGTCGGAAGTTCCCTTCAGGACGGGATCATAATCCAACCGGATCACCTCCACGCTTCCCGCCGCCACATTTTGCTCGCTGATCAACTGGGCGCCCTTGGTGACCGTGATGGACACCACCTGATCGCTCGCGTTGTGTACCGCGACGGCGAAGTCCGAATCAAAGAGAGGATCCAGGTAGGCGTTGTTGACCGGGGTAGGCCAGAAATGACAGCCGACGTTGGAGTTTCCCTGGGCCATGATTTCACACTGGTCCGCGCAAGCTCCAAGGCTACAGGTCTCGAGCGCACCGCAGCTCTCCTGGACCGTGGATCCACTCCCGTCCGGAGTGCACTGCATGACGTCATTGCCGTCACAGAAGAACTCCCCGGGCACGCACGCCACACACGCGCCCGCCAGGCAATAGGGGGTCTCCCCCAGGCAGACGGTCTGGTCGACCCACAGGCCATTTTCATCGCACAAGAGCACGACCGTGCCGGTGGCGTTGCACTGGGTCTCTCCCTCCTGGCAGGGGGCGGCCGCATCCACCTCTCCGCCGTCGCCGTCACCTCCTCCCGAGTCGGTCGGGCTGCAGGACCAGAACAACAAAAGGGCCACAGTCATCAGGCTCGTCAGAAAGCCGCGAGCGAGCCTCACTCGATGGGTATTCCTCATAGTACCTCTCTTCGTGGAGCCGAGTAACTTCAGGGCCTCCACTACAATATTGAATTACTGATTGGTCGGATCAAAGGACTCGGTGTACTGGGACAGGTCCCCGCCCCCGACTTCGTACAAGGCGCTGCCGCCACCGCACCAGAAGTGGTTCAAGGTGCCGAATCCAAACCCCTCGACCACGGTGCCCTGGGGTTGGTAGTACTGGAACAGGTTGTGCTGGGTCCACTTGCCGTCTTCATCCTCACGGTACTGCCCGATGAAGTCCGAGGTCATGTCCGTGACGTAGACGTACGGAGTACCTGTGTTGGGATCCACCACGACCTCCATGCCGTCCATGTGGCTACCGGCGAGGTTCGGGTACTTCACCTCCCAGACCCATTCGCCCAAGAGCGCATCGTAAGAATACACCTCTCGATCCCGCGTTCCGAAGAACCAGGCGCCGCTCACCTCGTTGAACCCCATGGTCTCGTAGCTGCCTGAGTAGCCGCTGGCGGGCATGTTCACGATGCTGGTCACGGCGCTCGTCACTCTGTCGAAGCCGAAAATGGCGCCGGAGCCCAGATAGAAAATGGTGTCCGTCGTGATGTAGAGCTCGGCCGCCGCAAGCCGGGAGATGGGGATATCATAGGTCTGGATGTAGGTCAGGACCCGCTCCTCAATGGGCCCTTGGTGGTCCAGATTATCCGGATGCTGGTTCGGCTCGAGGTCTCCGTCCCCGTCGCTGTCGAGCAACGTAACCTCATACACATCCACGTGCTGCCCATCGCGGTTCGCGAAGACGTAGTTCCCCAGGGCGTCCACGTCGTAGATGTTGCCCTGGAGCGGAGAGTTGCTCGAATCGAAGAACGCGAACTGGTAGTACCACCCCGTGGGGTTACTCGGATCGTTCCCAAGGGGGGTCAGCGCGTGACACGCCCCCGCCTCCGCGTCGCAGCCCACGCCGGCTTCCATATCGCAGTGGGTGTCTTGCTGCCAGGACATTCCGTCCGTGGCGCACAGCTCCAACCAGTTCCCCACACACCGATAGGATCCCGGAGCACAGAGGAGACAGACTCCGTTCTCGCACAGTCCGCTCTCACAGTCCTCGGGCGCCAGGCAATCGGCGCCGGCGGAGCAGGCCGGACACCCACCGCCGCAGTCCACCTCCGTCTCGTCCTGGTTCAACAGGCCGTCGCTACAGGTGGGAGGAGAGAAGCACACCGGCGGAATGGAGGAGGCGTCACAGAGTTGACCCTGGGAGGCGCAGTCCTGGGAAACCTCCCAGCGCAGGCAATCCGGGGGCACAGCAGAGCACCGCTTGACCCGGGTGCCCATGATGCTGCACACGATGTCCCCTTCCACGTCACAGTTAGACTCACAGGTGCCCGCGTCGACAAGGCCGCTGGCGTCCGAGGTCACGGTGCCGTCCCCTTCAACGGTGCCGTCCCCATCCCCGCCACCGCCGGCTCTCGGCCCACATCCCATGAAGGCCATCGCCAAACAACAGCCCAATATCCATGCCCAGCCTCGAGCTACACTCATAGCAGTCCTCCTATGAAGAACGAAAAACTCCGCATTTTGGTACGCACCATTTCATTATCGTCGATTCCGCCCACCGGAGTCAATGGTCGTGACATGTTCGGGGTCATGCTCGGGATCATGCTCGTCGTCGGCGGGCGTCTGTTCCGGAGTACGATTTACTGCTGCATCATCGCGCGGAGGCGACGGCGGGCGGCGGCGGAGACCCGGGACCGCGTGAGGTGAATTTTTCGCAAGCTCGTCATGGATCTGAGGTACTCCACCCCGGTGTCCGAGACACGCGTGTAGCCGAGATCGAGGAAGGCGAGCCCCTTCATGGTGCTCAGGTAGGCGGCGCCCCGGTCGCCCACGCGGGTGTGGCCAAGGAAGAGCGTGTGAAGCTTCTTCAGGCCACGCAGGTAGCGCAGACCACGACCGGCCACCGCGGTGCGGCGGAGGTTGAGCCGCCTCAACTGCTTCATTTTTCGCAGGTTCGACAACCCCGCGTCGCCCACCCGGGTCTCGCGTAGCACCAGCTCCCGCAGGTCCGTCAATCCGGAGAGTCGGTCCAGGCCCGAATTCCCCACGCGGGTGTCGGCCAGGTCCAGGCATCGCAGCCCAGTGAGCGCCGCGAGGCTGGCCATGCCCTTGTCGGTGACTGGCGTGTCTTCGAGGATCAGCACCTTGAGCTGGGACAAGGTGCGCAGGTGCATCAGCCCCATGTCGCTCACCTGGGTGTCGGCGAGCACCAGCTCCCGGAGCTGCAGTAGATCGCCCACGAGGCGTAGGCCGACGCCGCTGATGCGGGTCTTGTCCAGGTGCAGCCGCCGCAGGTGGGCCAGCGGGGTGAGGTGCTTCAACCCCTTGTCGGTGATCCGCGTAGAGCCCAGATACAGCGCACGCAGTCCCGTGAGCCCGCGCAGATGGCGCAGGCTCATGTCGTTGAGCGCCGTGTTCTCCAGGTACAACTCGCGTAGAGACTTGTGGCCACGGAGCTGGCGCAGCCCCGCCTCGAGCACGCCGGAGTAGCCCAGGTCGAGCACAGAGAGTCGGACGAGACCCGACAGGTGCACGAGGCCGCGACCCGTGATCGTGGTGTGGGCCAGGTCGAGCACCTCAAGCCTGGTGAGCGATTTGAGCCGGGCCAGGCCGGAGTCGGTGACCTTCGTGTGGGCCAGGCCGAGCTGGGTCAGGGATTTCAAGCCGGACAGTCGAGCCAGGCCCTTGTCGGTGATCCGCGTGGCCTCGAGGTTCAAGCTGGACAGGGATGCGAGGGACCCGAGACTCGCCAGCCCGGTGTCGGTGACCTTCGTGGAAGCCAGGTTGAGCTCTCGAAGTCGGGGCATGGATCGCACCACGCCGAGGCCAATGTCGGCCGTGGCTGTGTCCGACAAGTCGAGCCGCTTCAGTGCGGTGAGGGTCTTAATGTGGGTGAGCGTAGCGTCCTGCAGGGGGGTGTTGCTGAGATCGAGGGACTCCAGGGCCGTGAGTCCGGCCAGGTGGACCAGACCACTGCCGGTGAAGACGCCGCCGGCCAGGTGAAGACCGCGCAACCCGGTGAGCTTGCTCAGCCGTCTGAGCCCCTTGTCGTTCATGGTCTTGCCGCTAAGGATCAGGGTGTGCAGCTTGGGGCCGAGCTTGCGCAACCCCTTGAGCCGAGAGGGCTTCCCAGTAAAATCGCGCAGTGACAGGATGAGGCGCTTGGTGGAGAGCCGGCGCAGCGCCTTGAGGATCTTCGAGGGCAGAGACCGGGCGCCGTCCAGTACAACAGTCTCGATACGGGCCTGGTGTTTGCGAATGAGCGCCGCGGCGGGCCGGGCTCCGAGGCCGCTCACGTCTACGCCCTTGACGACGTTGTTGACGCGCAGTACCCGGTTCTCGAAGCTCCAAATCAACGCCGCCCCGCCGTCGTAGTGAAGGGGCACGGCTGAGTGTCCCACCCGGATGACCTGCCCCTTGGTGGCTCGCAAAACCTCGCCGCGCCCGTCCACCGTGGCCACCTCCACCAGACGGGGTGCCGGTTTCGCAATGGTGGGCGCCACCGTCAGCGCCACCGTCAGGGTCGCGCAGGCGATGCAGACCAACGTTCCAGGAGATAGCAATCTCACGTTCACTCTCCAGTCGTCAGTTTATTCTCAGTCGGTAGGTGGTGGTGGTCTTGGTCCCCTTGTGCGTCGGAAACCGCACCTTCAGCACGACGCCCTTCACGCATCGGGCGGCCACCCCGGCCAGATCCGTGGTCACCACCGAGACGCGGCCCGTCCCCCTGATTTGAAGCCTGATGGTCACGTTGGAGGCCCCGTGTTTCATCAGACAGTTGCCGATGGCCTGGTTGTGGCGCCGAAGTACGCGGTGGATCAGGGTGGAGGGGAGCCGCTGATTGGTCTGATGTCCACCGGCGCCAAAGGTGTAGTGTTGGCTCCGAAGCTCGATGGACCGTCCCAGAGCCCAACCGCCGCCCCGGGCTCGTCGACGCTGGCGGTGGTTGCGCCACGGTCGACTCCGCCGGGCAAAACGCTCCTGAACGGCTTCGTGTTCCAGCGTGAGCTCTTGCCGATGGCGGTGTTGTGACCGCCGACGCTGGAGGGAGCCATGGACGAAGCCGCTACTGAGCACGGCGGCGCCCACCAGGAGCACCCCTGCCATAACCCAGACCTTGCGACCAGAACGTGTAGGCGTCCTGCATTCGCTACGACGGATAAAGAAACCATGCCGATTTGGGGCCATCTGCTCAAGTATCGGATACGAGAGCTGAGGGGTCAAGGATGCTCCTAACACTTGAATGACGACGTGTTTTCCCACATGCTGATTTGGAGGTGTTGGGTGCGGCGCGCCCGGGGAGTCGGTCGAACCACCATGAGACCCGCAACGATCTATCAGAAATACCAGCACAATCGCTCCGTGCTGGTGGTGGATGACGACCCGGTGATTCTAAAAGTGTTCGTCCGTTCCCTCCGTTCCCTCGACTTCGAGCCCCAGGCTTTCGCCACCGGAGAGGAAGCCTGGGCAGCCTTCCAGACGACGGTGTTCCCCATGGCCATCGTGGACTGGAACCTGCCCGACACCTCTGGGCTGGAGCTCTGTCGCCGCTTCCGCTCGCGACCCAACGGGGACCTTACATACATCTTCGTGACCACGGGGATGAGTGCCCCCAGTGACCTCCGCACGGCCCTGGATGCGGGAGCTGACGATTATCTGCTCAAGCCCTTTCGTTCCCAACAGCTACAGATCCGGATCTCTTTCGCCGAGGTCCAGATCCATCACCGGCTCAAGCGGGCGCGCGCCGAAGCCGAGCGTGACCAGCAGCAACAGTTCCAGCAGGTGCTGATGAATGCGATCCCCTCTCCGGTATACTACCAGGACACCGAAGGGGTTTTCCTGGGCTGCAACATCCCCTTCGCCAGGCTACTGGCTCTACCTTCCAACCAGATCGTAGGCCGCCACGCCGACGAGATCTGGGATGTTTTTCAGCTCGGGCTCCACAGACCCCACGACCAAGCACTATTGGAGGGTAAGGAAGACACCCAGTTCTACGAGTGCGCGGTAAGCCCCGCCAACGGCATCACCCGCCAGGTGGTGTTCCACAAGGCGCGCTTCTACCAGCCGGACGGCAGCCTGGGCGGTATCATCGGCGTCCTGTTGGACATCACCAAACGCAAGGAAGCCGAGCAGGCCCTGATCCGCGCGCAGCAGCTCGCCGCGATCGGTACCCTCGCCGCGGGAATCGCCCACGAGTTCAACAACATCAACACCGCAGTGCTGGGCAACCTACAGATCATCATGGAATCCGCCGATATAGGGACCCGCTTCGGTGACCTCATCGCGCGAGCACATAGGTCAGCAACCCGTGGCGTCGAGCTGACGCATAAGCTGCTCAGCATCTCCAAGCCGAGTACGCTGGACCGCACCCTCGCGGACCCGAATCGAATCGTCATCGACACGGTGAGCATCGTGCAGCTTGAGTTCTCCACCGAAGGCATCGAGATGGTGCTGAAGACCACGGAGGTGCCGCGAATCCCGGTGGATCCCTCGCAGATCAGCCAGGTACTGATCAACCTGCTCATCAATGCGCGGCACGCCCTGCTGGAGCGCCCCAGCAAGGCGATCACCGTGACCACCGGCACCCAGGGAGAACACTGCTTCATCCGGGTCGTCGACACCGGCTGCGGCATCGCGGAGGATGAGCTACCCAAGCTCTTTCTCCCCTTTTACTCCACCAAGGGGGAACACTCCAGTGGAGGCACCGCGCAGAGCAGCGTGAAGGGGACGGGCCTCGGCCTCAGCCTCTCGGACACCATCGTACGAAACCACGGTGGGACCATCGACGTGCAGAGCGAAGAGGGACAAGGGAGCACATTCACGATCTGGCTCCCGCTCGAGATGCCACCAAACACAACGTGATCGCTCAGACCATCGCTGTCCTCACCGCTGAAGCAACCTCATCACGAAACCTGTTAAAGCAGATATCATGATGAGTTATCGAGAAGCATAAGTCATCACGAAACCTGCTTGGATGTCACACACGCAAAGCGAAGACCTATAGCTTCTCGGCGAAATCCATGGCGCTGAGACAGGTTATCCGATCATCTAGCGGATAGGTCTTCTGCCCGGGGTAGACCACGAAGAGGTGGTGCAAATCGAGATCGGCCAGGGCAATGCGCATGGACTTCGTCGTCCTGGGGGCGTCAGCGTACTTGATCTCGTAGCCCACCGCGCGTCCCCCGGTAAACAGCAGCAGGTCGAGCTCAGCTCCGGCCTGGGTCCTCCAGAAGTAGATGTCGCGACTGCTGGTGGCAGCGATGATCTGCTCGACGATGAAGCCTTCCCAGGACGCGCCCAGCTTGGGATGCGCGAGTAGCTGCTTATGGTTCTCCACGGTAAGCAGAGCGTGTACGAGGCCGCTGTCGCGCACGTAGATCTTCGGGGACTTGACCTGCCGCTTTTTAATGTTGGCGTGCCAGGGTTGAAGCTGACGGATCATGTACGCCCCGCTGAGGAGGTCCAGATATCGTCTGGCCGTGGCCTCAGCCGTTCCCAGGGAACGAGCGAACTCGGCGGCGTTCCAGACGCCTCCGTGATAGTGGGCCAGCATGGTCCAAAATCGCCTCAGGGTCTCGGCAGGAACCGTGATTCCGAGCTGTGGAATGTCCCGCTCCAGAAAAGTACGGATGAAGTCGTTACGCCAAGCCAGTGAAGCAGTGTCACCTCGGGCCAGAAAGGAGCGCGGAAATCCACCTCGACTCCAGAGCCTGGTCTTCTGATCCGAGCCGACCTCGCCGAGGTTGAACCCGGACAGGTCGACGAATCCAATCCTCCCTGCAAGCGTCTCCGCCGCGCCCTTGACTAGCCTCGGAGCGGCGCTTCCGAGCACCAGAAACTGTGTGGAATTGTCGGGTCGGTCCACCAGGACCCGCAAAACCTCGAAAAGCTCTGGCCGGCGCTGAATCTCGTCGATGATCACCACCCCGTCGAGATCCTGCAGGGCCAGCATGGGATTGTCGAGCCTTGATCGATCCACCGTGTGTTCGAGGTCAAAATACTCGGTCCCGGATCGCTCCGAAGCGAACGTACGGGCCAGCGTTGTTTTGCCACACTGCCGCGGTCCCAGAAGTGCGACAACCGGGAGGTTTTCAAACACTTGATGGATCGCCTGAAGTCGGTCGGGACGGTCAATCATGCTTCCATGATTAAACTTGTAAATCAGAAAGTCAACTAACGATTTTCAAGAATGTATCATCATCCCTACACCCGACGCCCAACCCGTCATCGACGCTCTCGACGCGGTCCTTCCCTAAACGTGGTTGTGAAGCGGTAGAAGTGGTTGCTTGGCGGCAGACGTGGTTACTTGGCGGCCAGGGTCCGGATGGCGCCGATCATGACGTCCACCTGGGCCCGGTTGAACATGCCCATGCCCCCGGACTGCACGTAGTACTTCTGGGAGCCGACCTTGACCACCATGGCGAAGAGCACGACGTTTTCGCCGCCCATGTCCTTGGTCCAGATCTGCAGGTCGGGCTTGTCCAGGAGCTTCTTCTTCATCCGTTTCTTTTCGAAGGGGATGATGAGCTTGTCGCCGCTCATGCCGTAGATGTCCTTCTGAATCTGGACTGAGAAGGCATTGTCCTTGCTGACGAACAAAACTCCCTTGCCCGTGATCTTCGCTCCCTCGGGGGCCTGCATGGTCAGCTTCAGCTGCGGCAGCTCGGTCTTGACGAGCTTGAGGGGCGCCGCTTTCTTTTTCGCGGCGGACGACTTGGAGCCCGAGCTCGAGTCCTTCTTACCGCAATTCAGGGTGATGGTGCCGAGTAGGAGGAGAGCGGAAAGCAGAGCAGTGGTTTTACGCATGGTGTTGGATCCTTTCGATGTTGTGAGGCTGTTTCTAGGTTTGCCGGCGTCCAATTGCAACCTCTGTGAAGATCCCCTCCGGCGAAGCTCAAGCCGCGGGTGGCGACGGTGAACAAGTGGCGACGCATCGAGGCGTTGCAGCGCCTCAAGGCGTTTCTGGCCGACTATCGCAAGGCCTGGCAGCAGTGGAAGCAGGGAATTACGGATGTGGTGTTCCCTGCCGGGACCTACACACTGGCCCGAAACGCAGCAGTGGTCTGTGCGCCTCTCTAGGCACTGTGTTCTGTGAATATCATCAGCGTTGGATGGGGGACCTGTTCGAGGTTGAGATGGGTTAGAGACTTCATGTCATTACCCGGGACAGATCGAAGCACTCAGGTTATAGTCGCGCGACGGACAGCGCACTCCTTACGAGGTGATCATAAATGACGGGACGTCGACGGACTCGGGATCTGAGACGCGTGCTCATCGGGGGCGTGATCTTGTTGGCTATGCCGGCAGCGGCGTCAGCGGATCGGGGGTCCATTCCCCTTCGGCCTGGGGTCAAGCTGTACGAGCCAAATCAGCGAGCAATAATCGCCTGGGACGGGAAGCGGGAGATCCTGCTGCTGTCCACGGACCTGCGGGCGTCGAAGCCAACCAAAATCCTGCAAGTGCTGCCATTGCCCTCGCGACCCACTGTGAAAAAGGGCAGCCTGTACTCCTTTCGGGTGGCCACGAGCATCATTAACGCGCACCGGGTCCGGAGAGCGCGCAACGGGCGCCACCGCCGAAGCATGGGCGCCCGCCGGGCGAGGCCTAAGCCGGCCGGCCGGGTGGTGTTCGCCAAAAAGATCGGTTCCCATCACATTTCGGTCACCGAAGTGCTCAACGGTCCGGGCTTCGTGGCGTGGGTGCAGAAGTACCTCAAAAAGCGGGGCTACAAAAATGCGCGCATCCCGGCCAAGCTCAAATCGGTCGTACTGGAGTACATCCGGGATGGGTTCAAATGGTTCGTCTTCGACATCGTGGCCGTGGGCCGACGGCGCGCCACGCTTGACGCCATCCAGTACTCCTTTGCCACGAAGCGTTTGTACTACCCTCTTCGCATTACGCGCACCGAGTCGGGCTGGACCCGGGTCAAGCTCTTGCTGATCACGCCTTATCTGATAGGCCGGAAAAACTTCGTGGGCTTGCGCTACGCGCGCGTGAAAGTGCCCCACAAGCCAGTGCCCATTAGCCGGTACCAGCTCAAGCGCATCAGCAGAGAGATGTGGAAACTTATGAAACGTTACTCCGGCTACAAGCTGCGCGTCTGGCAGATCAGCGGCTTCCTCAACCGATTCCGTCGGGACCTGCTGTGCACCGCCGGTCCCATGCGCGTCCGCCGTCGCTCGCGCCGGTGACACTCTTGCCAACGCACTCCCTGGACCGCTACGGTGAGGACCTGCGTAAGTTCACCACCCACAGCCTCAGGACGCTTTACGAGACTCGCAAGCGCAACGAGATGACGGTGGGCGGCATCGCATTTTCGACTCCTGCCTCCATCAAATCACGCGAATTCTCCTTTGGGTAGCCAGAAGGCATTGATTCGAATCCTCAATGACGCGCCTCTTCTGCGCCGATGACCATAGTAGCCAGGACAGGTGGCGGAGGCATGGCCTTTGCTTCTCGGATCAAACCTAACGTCCACTCCACAATTATGGCATAATTTCGGTCAACTCATATCTGACGGGGAAAATTCATGCGGACTGGAATCTTCTGTCTGGCAGCTATCTGCTGCCTGTCCACTGCTTGCGGTGATGACGTTTCGGGAAACGAAAATGACAACCAGAATCAAAACAACGTGGTCTGCGGGGACGGCGTATTGGACCCAGGAGAGCAGTGCGACAACGGGTCGGAGAACAGCGACGCAGTGCCCGACGCCTGTCGAACGGATTGCCGTTTCGCCTTCTGCGGTGACGGCACACTCGATGCAGACGATGAGTGTGACGGTTCCGACCTCGGCGGACTGGAATGCGCGGACGTGAACCCCGGGCTGGACGGGGGGGACCTGGGCTGTGGCACCGACTGCACTTTTGACCTGAGCCAATGTACGGGCTGCGGGAACGGCACGGCCGAGGGGGAGGAGGTGTGCGACGGCACCGATGTTCGCAACGAGACCTGTCAAACCAATGGCGGCTTCGCTTCGGGCGCCCTTGGCTGCGCGGCGGCCTGCGACGGGTTCGACACGTCGGGATGCTATACCTGCGGCAACGGGATACAGGAGGGCGCCGAGGACTGTGACGCGAGCGACGTTGGAACCACCACCTGCGCGGATCTCTC
>JAOZUO010000187.1 GCA_029938605.1 Deltaproteobacteria bacterium
CTTAGCCCGGAATAATATAGATGACCAGGATGACGGTGGCGCCCCAGAGGGCGAGGTTGCTGATGAAGGGCCAGTCCCGGAGCATCTCGTCGGTGGGACTGGATTCACGGTGAGGGTGGGTCACCAGCTGGTAGTAGCGGAGCAGCCCCATGAGGGTGAAGGGGCCCGTGGCCGCGAGGTAGCGTGTGGAGAAGGCGGCCTGCGTCTCGGCGCTGATGGTGTACAGCACATAGGCGACCAGGGTGGCCAGGGCAAGGGAGAGCATGACGATCTTGATCTGCCCGAGGTCGTACCGGTCCAGGACGGCGCGGGCGTTCTTGGCGTCATCCCCCAGGCTCACGAGCTCGTGGGCTCGCTTGCCCAGGCCGAGGTAGCTCGCGAGCAGGCCCGTGCAGACCAGCAACCAGATGGATGCGGGGACGCCCAGGGCCAGGGCTCCGCCGAGCACTCGCAGCAGGAACCCCGCGGCGATGGAGAGCACGTCCAGGTAGGGTATGTGCTTGAGCACGATGGAGTAAAACAGGTTCAGGGCGATGTACCCGGCCAGCACCAGGCCGAGGGACGATGACATCAGGTACCCGGCCAGGACTACGCCGGGTCCGAGCAGAACAGCGGCGAGGTGAGCCCCGCCCACCGACAAGCTGCCGGCGGCGATGGGACGATGGCGCTTCACCGGGTGGCGGCGGTCTTGCTCCACGTCCACCAGGTCGTTGATCAGATAGACCACACCGCTGGCCAGACAGAAGAGCCCCATGGCGCCCAGGGAGGTGAGGATGGCGTCGGACGCGAGCAGCTTTTTGGCAAAGACCAGCGGCACCAGCACGAACAGGTTCTTCACCCATTGGTGGGGGCGGAGGGTCTTGAGTAGCGCCAGGGGATTTATCAGGGGACTCTCCAGGGGATTCGTTAGTAGCGTAGCGCCAGTTGGAGGGGGTCCTCGCCCATGAGCCCAGGCTGCTCGGCGCGAAGACGCAGCCGCACATAAACACGCATGGCCGGGTCGGCGAAACGGTAGAGCCGCTCCCTCAGTCGGGCAAGGAGCCCGCGCTTGATGAGATCCCCCAGGTGACGCATATAGGCCTGTTGTGGAACGGGTCTCGACTCTATGATGGTCAGGATCCGCTCCAACTCGTCGAGGTCGAAGCTGGGTCCGGCGCACAGCGCCCCGGCCCACAGCACGTGGGCAAAGCGGTTGCTTTGTCCCCGGGACACTGTGGCATCTTCGTAGGCTTGGCGAAGGCTCGGCGCCAGGGAGTCTACCAGGGCTGTGAGCGCCGGCACGTAGTCTCGCCCCAGGGTGAGTCGCCGGCTGTCGCGGTCCTGGGCGGAGTTGGCGGCCTCAAGGCAGAGGGCGTGGGTCATGCCGGGCAATCCATCGCTGTCGATGACGATCCGCTCCCGGAGCTCATCGGTCACCTCCAGCCCGGCGCGTTTGGCGCCGCGGGTGACGATCTCGCTCAGTTTGTCTTCGCTCAGGCGGTCCAGCCCGAGAGCGTAGAGCCTCAACCCAGCTCCCCCCAGGGCGTCGGGGAAGGGGCGATCCCGACGCGCCACGAGGATCAGCTTCGTGGTCGAGCCCGAGTCGGATAGGGCCCGCAGCATCGGCGTAATGCCCTCGAGAACCGCTCGGGGCGACGCCCGATCCACGTCATCGATGATCAGCACCGGGGGCGGTTGCTCCTGGCGATCCACCAGGTCCCAGGCCTGGCGGCCGCCGGGCCTGGGGGAGTCGGAGGTGGGCGCCAGCAGACGCGTCATCAGCAGATCGAAGCTGTCATCCAGGCCGGCCTGGTGATAGCGTTGGGGGCTTTTTCCGGCCGCGATTCGGGCGAAAGAGGTGCGACCCACCCCCGCCTCTCCCAGCACTAGCAGGTGCCGCCCCGGCTCACCCAGTACGTTCTTTGCGCGCTGCAAGCGCCCTTGCAGGCCCACGAAGCCGTCCGCATCAGTGATCGGTGTCCCCGGGGTGAATACCTCAGATACGGGTGGATACACTGTCGGATCCGACGGTCCCATGCCGTCCCCTCAACCCTAGAGTGCCGACTGGTTTGAAACCGTCAGGAAATTGCAGTAGGTTTTCAAACCAATCGTCGCTCTAGCCAGTGAGCTCGACCCGGAAGAGCTGCTGTCCCACCAGGACGAAGGTGCCCGTGCCGATTTGCTCGTCATGCTCAAGCTTGATGAACGTGCCGTTGGAGCTGTTCATATCTGTCAGGCGGTACGCGCCATCGCGGTACGAAATTTCGAGATGGGAGCCCGAGACGTAGCCGTCCTCGGGGAACTGGATATCACCGCTCTCACGGCCTACCACCACACCGTCTCCCTTGAGCAGGAAGGCGTTACCGTCTACGCCGTCACCAGCGATCATCGTAAGCCGGCCCCAGTAGCCCGGGTTGGGGCTCCCCATGATCTCCGTGCCGTCCTCCAAGGGTTCGGGTGGGCTGATCTGGTCGAACCGCAGCAGCTCCTGGCCGATGCGGAAGATGGTGCCGTCTTTGATGACCAGATCGTCGTAGATCCGGTGAAAGACGCCGTTGAGGCTGTCTAGGTCGCTCAGGGTGGCGCTGTCGCCTTGTACATCGAGCTTCACATGACGCGGAGACAGATAGAAGTCGTTCTCGAAGAGCGGGTCGATCTCGCGTCCGATGATGTTCTCCCCGGCCTTGAGATCGTAGCTGCCTCCTTCGGAGCCGTCTGGGCGGATCAGGACCATCCGACCCACGGACTGGATCGCGGGGGTTGCATCAGCCGCGGCCGGGGCTGCGGCTGCGGCTGCGGCGGGCGCTGTCGCCGCCGCGAGGTCCGCTTCGCTCAGCTTATGACCACAGGCTCCGCAGAACAGGAAGCCGGGGGGTACCGTGGCGCTACAGCTCGGACAGGCAACCGGTCCGACCGGAAGAGGTGCCGGCTTGGTCATCTCCGGAGCATCCGGCTTGGCCGGGGCGCCGGAGGGCGGATCCGCAAGCTCAGTTGGACCCTGAGGGGTGCCGATGGCTGGCGCTCCGGGTGGCGGCGCCATGGCGGGCGGCGGCGCTCCGGGGGGCGGTGCCATGGCAGGCGGCGCCATGGCCGGCGGCGGAGTTGCACCCATCGGTGGCGCTCCGGGTGGCGGCGCCATGGCGGGCGGCGCTCCGGGGGGCGGCGCTCCAGGGGGCGGCGCTCCAGGGGGCGGCGCTCCGGGTGGCGGTGCAGCCGCGGGGGGCGGCGTAGCGTCTATGGGTGGCGCTCCCGGAGGTGGCGCCATGGCCGGGGGCGGCGCTCCGGGTGGCGGCGCAGCCGCGGGGGCCGGTGTGGCGTCCATGGGTGGCGCTCCCGGAGGTGGAGCCATGGCCGGCGGCGGCGCTCCCGGAGGTGGCGCCATGGCGGCGGGCGGTGCTCCCGGAGGTGGCGCCATGGCGGCGGGTGGTGCTCCCGGAGGTGGCGCCATGGCGGGGGGCGGTGCTCCCGGTGGAGGCGCAGCCGCGGGGGGCGGTGTGGCGTCCATGGGTGGCGCTCCCGGAGGCGGCGCCATGGCCGGCGGCGGCGCTCCGGGGGGCGGTGCCATGGCCGGCGGCGGTGCTCCGGGGGGCGGCGCTCCGGGGGGCGGTGCCCCTGGCGGCGGTGCTCCGGGGGGCGGCGCCATGGGGGGCGGCGCTCCGGGGGGCGGTGCTCCTGGCGGCGGTGCCATGGCCGGCGGAGGCACCGGCGAGATCGCGGGGGGCGGCGCCGCGGGAGACGGCGTCGGCCCTGGCGTAGGCGCAGACGGAGCCGGTGAGCCACTAGCGGCGCCGCCGGCTCCTGCCGGGGTCGGCGCTAGGGTGGACGAAGCCTTCGTTAATTCGGCTCCGCAACCGAGACAGAACTTGTAGTGGTCCTGGTTCTCTCTACCACATCGTTTGCAGACGATCACAGGATCCTCCGGATAGCTTGAGAGTGGATCCGCGTATTGGACTCCAGACGGTCTTCGCGGTCGGAAAACGCTAGCACCACAGGTTCCGAGAGTCAATGTTTATTGAAGCGATTAGTTGAGGTTAGCGCGTTTGCTCCCTCACCTGGGCCCGGGTATTGCGGATCGCTGTCAAGATGCTGCACCAGCACCTCGTTGGGGAGGATGTAGCTGTGAAACTAGGTGATCTCGACTCGCAGGAGCTGCTGACCGATGAACACGTAGTCGCCGTGATTCAGCTCGCAGTCGCCCTTGACCCGATAGAAGGTGCCGTTTTTGGAGCCCAGGTCGGTGAGCGTGAAGTTGCCGTCCGCCGTGGTGGCGATCTCGGCGTGGGCGCCGGAGATGAAGTGGTCGTCGGGGAAGTTGAGATCGTTGCCGTCACGGCCGATGCGGACGGCCGTCTTGGCCGACGTATAGAGTGCTCCCTCGGATCCGCCGTGCAGTAACTGCACGATGAGGAAGTTCGTGGGCGTGCGGGGGCTGGCGTAATAGTACGTCCCGTCGTCGTCGTGCGGCTGGTTCTCATCAAGGGACGAGCGCTCCACCCGGAGGAGCTGCTCGCCCACCAGGAAGGTGTCGCCCGAGCTGAGTGGAACGGGGGCGCGGGCCCGCATGAATACACCGTTGGTGCTGTCGAGATCCTGAACGAAGAGCTGGTTGTCCCGGTATAGGAAGTTGGCGTGACGGGGGGAGAGGAGCGGATCCAGCTCGTTGAACTGGATCGGACCCTCGCTGCGTCCGGCCATGTGCTCGGTGGACTGCAGGTAGTAGGTCATGCCGTCCATGCCCTGACCCTTGATGAGGATCAGCTTCGCGCGTCCCGGAGTCTGCATGGCGCCGAAGAACATGGTCTTGGCTGCGCCGCCGCCGTCCGCTGCGGGGGCAGCGCCGGCTGGAATGTCATCGGTTTTGGTCCCGCAGGACCCGCAGAATTTATTGCCTGCCGGCACACTCGCGCCGCAGCTTGGACAGGCTATGGTGTTCATACTCGACTCCTGAGCGGGAGGGGCCGCGGCGGGCGCAGTGGCACCCGCAG
Organism: Deltaproteobacteria bacterium; assembly: GCA_029938605.1. Classification (GTDB taxonomy): domain Bacteria; phylum Myxococcota_A; class Polyangia; order HGW-17; family JAJRWW01; genus JAJRWW01. Next base: position 4,965 of record JAOZUO010000187.1, read on the forward strand.
CACTGTCAGCGGCAGAAAGCGCGGCACCGCAGGCGGCACACGATGACGCATCCAGGCTGTTGTACGAGTCACACTGGTCGCAAATATATCCAACGTCCATCGGTCGAGATGTTAGAGCAACAGTGGGAAATGTCAAGGAATAGCCAGGGCCGATGGACATTGGGTTTCGAGGTGCCTACACTGCGTTATTCTATGCACCAGGAGCCGACCCACATGGCAATGGATCTTGACCTTCCGAACGTTACAAGTGCGCTCTTCGACGCGGGGCTCACCCTGATTCATCCCGTGGATGCCGTAGAAAAGATCTACGCGGCTTATGCCCAGCACAGTGGGATCCCCATTGAGGAGCTGGTGCCTCGGATCCGCCACCATTTTCGGGAGCTCTTCGATCAGGAGCGACGCGTAATGGCCCGGGGGACCGACGGTTTTGTGTGGTCCGATGAGCTGGATCAGCAGATGTGGAAGCGGTTGTGCTTTGCCGTGGCGGAGGCCATCCCCGGCCTGACCTCTGATTCCCAGCGCTGGTATGAGCAACTGTACGGCTATTTCGGTGAGGTGGACACCTGGCGCCCCTTCCCCGAGACCGTCCAGACGCTTGTTCGTCTTCGGGAACGGGGCGTGAAGCTGGCCGTGGTCTCAAATTGGGACAGCCGGCTCCTTTCCATTCTTGACGGCTTGGACCTCACGAGGCTTTTTGACGTGGTGGTGGTGTCGGCCGTGGTCGGCGTGCGCAAACCCGGAGCCCGAATCTTCGAGCTGGCCCTGGAGCGGCTGGGCGCCGAGCCCCAAGGGACGATCATGGTGGGCGACAGCCTGGCAGACGACGTGGAGGGTGCGGCCCGGGCAGGCCTGTCCCCAGTGCTGGTGGACCGGTCGGGCGCTCCCCGTCCCTTGGCCTTGGCCTTGGCCTTGGCCTCGGCCTCGGCCTCGGCCTCGGGAGTCGTGGTGATCCGCTCCCTGGACGAGCTGGTCGGCGGGTCCTGAAGCGGGCGTCTTGGTTTCGAGGCGTCTTGGCTTCTGGGCGTCTTGGCTTCTGGGCGTCTTGCGTTTGGACCGCTTCGGCGGCACTATCACACCATGTCCTGGCTGCTCGCATTTGCGCTTCTCACCGGCACCGGAGATCTGACCGCCGCCGGGGAGGCGGGGCCGCGGTTCGCACGGACCTGTGAAGAGCAGTCCTGGCGGACCTATGCGGAGCGGGCGGTGAAGTGCCGCTGGGAGTGCGTCTGTTTTCGGGTCAACGGGTATCGCTGTCGGCGCTACTACACCGAAACCTGCGCGGGGAGGGCCTGTTGGCAGTGTCAGTCCCAGTTGACCGAGCGGGCCCGCAAGAGCTGCTCCATCGGGAGCCCGGTCAAGACCTGCTGGTGCAAGTTCAACAAGCTTTGAACAACCGTACGCTTTGAACGCCCTTACTTATTTTTTTTGAGCAGCGTCTCGATCTCTCCGACCATGGTGTCGGTGGAGGTCACGCCGCGCCAGACCTTGTGTACCTTGCCCTTCGCATCGATGAGCACGATGGTGGGCAGGACCCGCACAGTGTACTTGTCGCTGATGTTGGCGGTGTCCAGCAGTACGGGGAACCGGAGCCCGAGTTGGGCGGCTGCTTTTCGCGCGCGTCGTTGGGACCGGGGTCCGGCGTGTACGTGAACCGACAGGACGGTGACTGGTTTGCCCGCGAAACGTTGCTGTACGGTCTTGAGGTGTTTGAGCCCTTCCCAGCAGGGAGAGCAGGTCACCGACCAGAAGTCGATGAGCACCACCCGACCTCTCAGGTCCTTGAGTCGCACCCGGTCCCCGCTGACGGTCGGCAGGTCGAAAAGAGGCGCCAGGGTACCGGGGCCCACCGAGCGTAGGGAGTTACAGTTCCGGGCGATCCAGACCACATTGGCTGCCAGCAAGGCGATCACCAGCCCGAGCATGGCGACGCCGGAGTACCGCGCCCGGGGCGGTAAGGGTTCAGGTTGATCAATCGTCATCGGTACTCACGTGTGGGGCCAAACAGTGTCATCATGCCTAGGATGGTGATGATTGCGGCCCAGAGCAACCCGACCATCCATTCCGGGGACGCTAGAATGTGTGCAGGCGTGAAGATGGGGGGCTGCGGCGGATGGCCCAATGCCATGCGCAGTCCGTGGCCCGTAAGTCGCGCCAGGAATAGCGGGATCCAACACGCCGCCGCCAGGGCCAGGCTCCGATCAAAGTTTAGTCGCCCCGTCAGTCGCGCCGGCACCACCACGACAACGCCGGCGATGAGCAGTACGATCAGGTCCGGCCCCACCCGGAGCTGCGCCAGACGGGCGAGCTCAAAAAACCCCTCGCGGATCCCGAGGTCCCAGCCGATGAGCACCGCCTGGGCCAGGTCTGGGGTGAAGGCGGCCACGCTGCCCACGGCCAACAGCCAGAGCGCGTCGGACAGGCCGTTCCAGCGCCCCTCGGTGGCGTTGCGCAGAGCCGTGCGCGGGGCGACCACCAGGCCGGCCAGGGCGATAAAAAGGCGAGGGACGGGGATTGCGCGCATAGTCGGGATTCGTTTGGTAAGGGCTCAGCCCTTTTTGTTGAGTAGGTTTTTGGCCGCGTTGCGCAGGGCGCTGGAGATATTCTTGGAGCGGGAGAGGCTGCGTAACTCCACCAGCCGCATGTGGGGCAGCAGGCGCATGGAAGTGGGTAGGGGGCACTTGGGGTTGGCCACCAGGGCCACCTTGACCTGATGGATCTTCAGCCAGTCCCGGTTCAGGGTGATGTAGCGGATCACGTCGTCGTTGGCCGAGCGGCTTTGACTCACCCGGATGACCTCGGTCTCCTTGACCAGCGGCGACTTGATGGCCGCCATGGCTACCACCCGGTTTGGATCCCGCAGGAGCAGGGCCCGTTGGTAGGCCGTCCCCACGTGGGCCAGCCGGATCTTCTGGGAGATGGTGAGCCCCAGCAGGCTCGTGCGTTTTCTCAAGTTCTCCTCTTCGGCCAGCGCGTCGTCGTCGGGGACCTCCCCGTCCTCGCCCAGGGCCCTGGGATCGTGAACGCCTCCGAAAGCGGCGTCGGACTCGGCGTCAGCCAGAGCCTGGTCCATGGGGTCGTCGTACTTCTGCTCGGCGCCCAGGGCTTGGGCGATCTCCTTGTACGCCGGTATGTCCACCACCACGTCGTTGCGCACGGCCAGCTCCAGGCAGCGGTTCGCCGTGGACATGCGGGTGGTGGGGTTTAAGTACAGGGCCTTGATGATCTCCGGGCTGCGCAGGAGCCGCTGCTCATTCTTGGCGATGATCTCTAGGAGCGAGTCCTCACTGACCACCCTGGCCAGATCCACCGCGGTCTCGTCCGCTGTGTTGGGGTTGAGCAGGATCCGTTGGATTTTGTCGGTCTGCGACTGTACCAGCCCCGCGAAGAAGTCCAGCACCTGTGGGTCGAGCTGGGACGAGAGCGCACCGGACAAGATGGCGTCGGGCAGCTCGCGGGCGGACTTAACGGCCGCCTCGACGATTTTGGTGTTCTCGTGGCAGGCGGACTGGTACAGGCCCGTGGCCAGATCAGAGGCATCCAGCCCGGGGGCCAGGCCACGCGCCAACAAAAGGACCTTTCCCGCCTTGACGTCCTCGGCAAAAAACGGGGCGACGGCTGCCGGGAGCTCGTCCACTTGGAGTGGTATTCGTTCGAGGGGCATGGCGACCTCATCGCCTTGGGTGGGAGGGTGGTTGGAGCCTTGGCGCTACTCCTCGTCTTCCTCCACATGGGAGGCCGCGATGATCTTCTCGGCCAGGTTGGACGGGACTTCAGCGTAGTGGTCGAAATACAGCGTGAAGCTGCCGCGACCCGAGGTCATGGACTCGAGGTCCGCGGAGTATCGCTGGATCTCCGCCAGGGGCGCCTGGGCCTGGACCGTGATGTTGTGGCCCTTGGACTCCGACCCCAAGGGGCGGCCGCGCTTGGAGGTGATGTCCCCCATGATGTCGCCCATGCACTCCTCGGGCACGGTGATCTCCATGGCGTAGACGGGCTCGAGCAGCACGGGGCTGGCGTTCTTCACCGCCGCCTGGAACCCTTTGGATCCGGCGAGCTGGAAGGCGAAGTCCGACGAGTCCACGTCGTGGTACTTGCCGTAGACCAGGTCCACCTCGATGTTCATCACCGGATAGCCGGCGATGACTCCCTTGCGCATGCGTTCCCGCACACCCTTTTCCACCGAGGGGATCCACTGCCGAGGGATGGAGCCGCCGAAGATGGAGTTCTTGAAGTGGAACTTGCCGCCGTACTCCAGCGCCACGATGTCGTCGCCCTCGGCGTCCTTGTCCAGGGGCTTCATCTCGATGAAGCAGACGCCGAACTGACCGCGGCCACCGGTCTGTTTCTTGTGTTTTCCTTCGGTGCGCCCCACGGCCTTGCGGATGGTCTCCCGGTAGGGGATGCGCGGCAGGGTCATCTCCACCTCCACGCCGGCGCGCTTGAGCCGCTCCACCGTGGTGTCGATGTGGATCTGTCCCGTGCCGCCCACGACGATCTCGCCGAAATCCGGATCCCGCTCCACGCGGAGAGTCGGGTCCTCTTCGAGCACCTCGTTGAGCCGCGTGCCCAGCTTGTCCTCGTCAGCCTTGGACTTGGGTTTCACCGAGTAGCGGGTTACCGACAGGGGAGTCTCCAGCTTGTCGATGAGCAGCTCGTTCTTCTCCGCGGTGATGGTGTCGCCGGTTTTGGTGAATTTGAGCTTGGCCACGGCCACGATGTCACCGGCCGACGCCTTGTCCAGGTTGTCGCGTTTCTTGCCCGTCAGGGCGTAGATCTGGCCGAAGCGCTCTTTGTTCTGGTTGTTGGCGTTGACCAGCACTGCCTCCCCCCCGAGGGTGCCGCGCAGGATCCGCAGCATGGTCATCTTGCCAATGTCCGCCGAGGAGGTCTTGAAGACGAAGGCCACCAGGGGTGCATCCGAATCGGGGTCCAGCTCCACCTCTTTGTCGCCGTCCTTGCCGACGAACTTGAGGCCGTCGGCCGGCGAGGGGAAGTGGTTGATGATGAGGTCCATGAGCAGCCGGGAGCCGTAGTTCTGCTTGGCGGCGCCGCAGAGCACCGGCACGATCTTGCCGGTGAAGATGGCCTTGGCCAAACCGGCCTTCATGTCGTCGTCCGACAGGGTCATGTCCTCGAAGAACTTCTCCATGAGGGCATCGTCGGATTCGGCGATGGTCTCCATGAGGGACTCCCGATGGCTCTCCACCTCGTCGGCCAGGTCTGCCGGGATGTCCTCCTCGGTGAGCTCCTTGCCGTCGGTGGAGAACAGGAAGGCCCGCTGGCTGACCAGGTCCACCACACCCTTGAAGTTCTGCTCATTGCCGATGGGCACCTGCAGGGGGGCCGCCTGGCGGGAGAGGTTCTCCTTCACGGACTCGAGGGCGTCGGTGAAGTTGGCGCGCTCGCGGTCCATCTGACTGATGAACACCGCCGACGGGATGCCGCGCTCCTGTAGAGCGGCCCAGGTCTTCTCTGTGCCCACCTGGACACCGTCTGTGGCGCTCACCACCACCACCGCCGCGCCGGCCACCTTGGCCGCCATCCTCATGTCGTAGGAGAAATCCGCCGCTCCGGGGGTGTCCAGGATGTTGATCTTCGTCTTTTTCCACTCGGCCCACGCCACCGCCGTGTGAATGGTGCTGTGCCGCTTGGTCTCCTCAGGCTCCGTGTCGAAGTTCGAGGTGTTGTCGTCCACGCTGCCCAGCCGGGTGGTGCGACCAGCGGAGAAGAGCATCGCCTCGGCCAGCGACGTTTTTCCGGCGCCGCGCTGCCCAACGATGACGATATTGCGAATGTCCTTGGTGTCGTAGCGTTTCATCGAAGATGACCTCTTGGATTTCCGTACTGGAGCCAGCAGTCTCAGCCCCGGGTCTCAACCCCCAGGCCTACACTAAGCCCTGGGGATTCTTGTGAAGTAAACATGAATAGATCAGCACACCCGACCAGGTCAAGGGGGTTCAATAGCGGTGGGCGTTTCGGGCGATTTTACCGGTTGAGGTCGTACAGTAGGCGGAGGCCGTCGAGGGTGAGCGTGGGGGCTACCACGTCGATGTATTTGCACTGGTCGGCGATGATGAGGGCCTGGCCGCCGGTGGCGAAGACCTTCACGGGGAAGTCGAGCTCTTCCTTCATGCGCTGGACCAGGCCGTCCACCAGGCCGCAGTAGCCGTAGACGAGGCCGGACTGCATGGACTCGATGGTGCCGGTGCCCACGCAGTGGGGCGGCACCTCCAGAGGCACCCGCGGGAGCTTGGCGGCCTCCATGTAAAGAGCGTTGGCGCTGATGACCAGGCCCGGGCTGATGGCGCCGCCCAGGTACTCGCCCTTCGGAGAGATCACGTCGAAGGTGGTGGCCGTACCGAAGTCCACCACGATGCAGCCGCCGTTGGTCTGAGCATAGGCAGCCTTGGCATTGACGATGCGGTCGGCGCCCACCTCCCTGGGGGTGTCCACCAGCAGGGGCACGTCCGTTCGGATGGACAGGCCCACCACCAGGGGGTCGATGCGGAAGGTGTTCCGCATGGCGAGCTCCATGGCCGCCTGGGCCGGGGGGACCACGCACGCCAGCACGCCACCGTCCACCAGCTCGGGGCTGAGGTTGCGCACGGCGATGAGCTGGCGCAGGAGCATGGAGTGCTCATCGGAGGTGCGGCCCCGGCGGGTCTCTATGCGCCAGTCCGCCACCAGCTTTTCGCCGTCGAACATGCCGATGACAGTGTTGGTGTTTCCTACATCGATGACAAGAAGCATAGTCGCATGTCCGTTCTTCGGAGGGTGCCCGACCTTAGGGCTCTCGGGCCCTCAGGGCCCTTGGGCCCTTAGACCTCACCGGTGAGACGTTCGCCGAACCAGGCCCCAGCGTAGGCCATTGCGCCGTCGATGGCGAGCATCAGCAGAAAGAATTGGACGCTCAGGCCCACCAGGATCCCGGAGACCACCAGGAACCCGGTTTGGCCGACGAAGGCCAGCATGGCGGCGTACACGGGTTCCCGGGTGGTGCGGCCGGAGGAGAACAGGGCCATGGCGAAGCCGCCCAGGAAGAAGCCCAGCCCCGTACAGAGCTCAAAGACCCAGAACTGCACCATGGGGTCGAGCTGTTTCACCAGGGGGGTTCGCTTCGCCAGCAGCACCGCGCCCAGGGCGACGCCCCCCATGATCAATGCCCCGACGATCATCCAGGAGAATCGGGTGGGGAGGTTGAGCGTCCGAAACTCATTGGCCTCGTCCCTGGCCTTCTGGTCCCTGGCCTTTGGGTCCCTGGCCTTTGGGTCCCTGGCCTTTGGGGCCCTGGCCTTTTCGTCGCGTGACTTTGGATCCTTACTCGTCATGGGATCGATTTGTGGGTCGCGGACCGGGATCGGCGTTGAGGAACCCTTCGTGAAGCTGGCGGGTGGCCTGCTCTACGTCGTCGGCACGGAGCACCGCGGAGATGGCGGCCAGGGCGGTGGCGCCGGCACGGGCAGTGGGCGCCACGTCTCCCAGATTCAGCCCGCCCATGGCCACCACGGGCAGCGACACCGCGCTACAGGCGGCGGCCAGGCCGTCGAAGCCCTGGACCGTGAGGGGGTCGGGCCGGAGGGCGGTGGCGCGCACGGGGCCGTAGCCGAGGTATCGGATGGACAGGTCGGGGGTTGTCAGGGCGAGATCCGCCGCCTCGCGGGCTTGGTCCAAGGTGTGGGCTGTCAGGCCGATGCGTTGCTTGGGATGAAGGCGGCGGCGGGCCTCGACGGGATCCATGTCCTCGGGACCCAGGAGCACTCCGTCGGCTCGGGCCATGGCCGCCAAAGGAACATTGCCGTGGATGATGAAGGGCACCTGATAGCGGTGCGCCAGGGAGACCAGCCGTTGGGCCAGGGGCAACAGCCGGCCCGGTGGGTAGGCGGTGTTCTCGGTCCGCAGTTGCAGGGCCACGCAGCCGCCATCGAGCAGCGCCACGGCCACCGCGGTGGGCTCGCGTCCCGACAGGGTGCTCAGGTCCAGGATTGCGTAGAAACCGCGGCGGATCATCCTCAGGCCTCTTTGGGGAACTGATGCCGACGTCGATGTTGGCGTTCGGGTCGTCGCCCGGGCGGATATTACCGCTTACGCGGCCGTCGCCAAGGCTTTTTGTGCTTGCGGTGTTTTCGCATGCGGTCCAGGACCGTTCCGTAGTCCACGATGTCCCGGGTGAAGCGGGAGAACCCCCTGGGTCGTTGCAGGGTTCGGCGCGTCTGCCTCGGGGTGCGATCGAAGTCCTTCATCATGGAGTGGATGCGGCGGTAGTGGCCGGTGGCCAGCCGGCGCAGATAGTCCCTGCCGAAGGGCTGTATATTGTAGTGCCACTTGTCGGACTTCATGACATACCGCTTGCCGCGCACGGTACGCACGAGCAGGGATTTTTCGTCCCAGGGCATGGCCTTCATGTTGGCGATGAACTGCTTGGAGTACGGCAGGTACATCTCGGCGTTGGACAGGTACACAATGCGAATGGCGATCTTCAGGCGCTTGGCCGCTCTGCCGATTCCCTGGAGCACCTGGGTTCCGTGCAGGTCCCCCGACAAGGGCTGGATGCGCCCCTGTTGCCACAGGGCACGCACGCGCTTGTAGTACTCTGGATTCGACAGCCAGGTGGTGCCTACGCCGGATCGCTTGCGCTTGAGGGACCAACCGAGGTAGGAGCGCAGGAAGGTGCGGTATCTCTTGTAGATCCAGAGCATCCGTGCGAGGCGCTTGGGGGTGTCGGCGTAGTGCTTGCGAAGCAAGGCCCGCACTTTATCTCGGCTCCGCCACAGCTTCACGAAGTCCAAGGCCGTGGGGGACACCAGGAAGATGGCGCGGTAGATGAAATGTAGCCGGGTGACCCAGGGATCGTAGTCCATGAGCCACACATGCGTGGGTTGGGCCACGGCCATCATCGTGTAATTCTGGTCGGCGCCAACGCCCACATAGCCATAGCCGAGGTTTTTAATGTGGGGGTCGTACAGTTGCAGCTCGGACTCATTGGAGCGCAGGTAGCGCAGCCCCTTGATCTTTTTTAGGACGTCGACCTCGACCACTCGGAAGGCCTTCTTCTCCACACCCACAATGTTCCCCCCTGCGGCGCTGGCGGGACGCGACAGGGCGAGTACGGTAAAGACGAGAATAAAGGTCAATGTTTTCAGTGTGTTTGTCATATATGCGGTGCCGTGCGTCAAACCCTGACGCTCAATACGTCTGTTTCGATTATCACTTAGATAGACGTTTCCGCCACTTTTTCTAGGGCCGGGGGTCGAGGTTTCTCTGGTGGTGGGCTTGACGGCTCTGTCGGGCAGGGGTAGGTAAACAGCCTCTCGGCCCCTATGTGGGTCACAACCGAAAGGAATGGCCATGAGCGACGCCCCGAAGCTTGGACCGGACACGGTGCTGAGCCAAGACGATCTGTTCCAGTTCACCTGCCACGGCGGTCTGGAGTGTTTCACCAGCTGCTGTCGAGACGTGACCATCTTTTTGACGCCCTATGATGTGCTGCGCATGAAGCAGCATCTGGGGATCTCCTCTGAGGAGCTATTGGACAAGTACACCCTCGTCTCCCAAGCCCACGCCATTCCGCTGGTGCTGCTCAAGATGAACGAGGACGACGACAAGCGTTGCCATCTGGTGACGGAGAAGGGCTGTAGCATCTACGAGGATCGCCCCTGGGCGTGTCGCATGTACCCGCTGGATCTCGGCGAAAAAGGCGGGTACAAGCTCGCCGTGGACGAGACCCGCTGCAAGGGCATAGGACAAGGGGAAACGCGCCGGGTGCGGGAGTACTTCGAGACGCAGGGTACGGCGCCCTACGTGGAGGCCGAGAAAGAGTACGCTCAGCTCACCAGCGATCCCCGGCTCGGGGAGCTGGATGTGGACAATCCGCAGATCTTCCAGATGATCTTCATGGCCACCTACAACCTCGACGCCTTCCGGAAGTTCGTATTCGAGTCCAGCTTCCTGGAGCGGTTCCAGCTCGAGCCCGGGCGGGTGGAGGCCGTAAAGGAGAGCGACGAAGAGCTGCTGCGCCTCGGCTACGACTGGCTTGCCTTCGGGCTCTTTGGCCAGATGAACTTCCAGATCTACGAGAAGGCCGCCAAGGCCGTGGAAGCCAAGACGGCCGGGCAGGGGACCGCCCCCGACGGCAAGGGCTCGGCGGGCAAGGGCTCGGCGGGCAAGGGCTCGGCGGGCAAGGGCTCGGCGGGCAA
>JAOZUO010000188.1 GCA_029938605.1 Deltaproteobacteria bacterium
AGGTAGGCAGGTAGGCAGGTAGGCAGGTAGGCAGGTAGGCAGGTAGGCAGGTAGGGTGGCTCTTGGCAATCGGTCCCGCACAGCGTTATTATGGGCGGCCGCCGTGGTGAGGCGCTGCGAAGGTACTAGCGGCGATGGGCGAACCAGCGAATGAGCGAATGAGCGAATGAGCGAAGGACTGGATCCTGGACGGAGTGTGGATGCGTAAGGACTACATCAAAGAGCAAAAGGCGCGCCACGCCCGCACGGTGCTGGCGGTGCTGCCCATTCAGTATCCCAAGGAGCTGCTTACCGCCATGGACGTGCTGGCGGTGGAGTTGTGGGGCCCGCCCGGGAAGGTTCGCGGGCCGGGGGCCGGACGGCTACAGGCCTACGTATGCGCCGTGGCGCGTAACGCTGTGGCCTTCGTGCAGGCCGGGGGCACCAAGGATGTGGACGGTTTTTTGTATCCCCACGCCTGCGACTCCATCCAGGGGTTGGCGACGTTGATCCCGAACTTCGGCGGAGCCGGCGACAAGCCGGCGCTGCACTATCTGAATCCCAAGGGGGAGGCGCGGCCGAGCTCCCGCAGATTCCTGGTGGCCGAGCTGCGCGATCTGGCGGACAAGATCGCCAGAATCACCGGAAAGCCGCTGGCGCCCGAGAGGTTGACGTGGGCCATCAGTTTGCACCGGGACATCGACGCGCTGCGGCTGCGGTTACTGGAGGGGCGGGCGCGCCTGGACTTGTCGGATCGCGCGCTGTATGACGTGCTCCGACGAGGAGAGTGGCTCTGGCCGGAGGATCATCTGTCCGAGCTGAAAGAGGCGGTGACCGGGTTGGCCGAGGGCGGCGCGGTGAAGCCCAAGGGCGTCGGGCTGCTGTTTTCCGGTATCGTGCCCGAGCCCATGACGATCTTTGACGAGCTGGCGGACATGGGGGCCTACGTGGCCGCGGACGACTACGCCGCGGTGGGCCGTCGGGTGGTGAAAAAGCCCCTGGTGCTCAAGGATGATCCGTTGGAGACCCTGGCCTGGTTGATGTTCGCGCACCCGCCATGTCCCACCCGGGCCACTTCCCTGGCCACGCGGCTTACCTACCTGGACCGACTGGTGCATCGCAGCGGCGCGGTGGGGGTGGTGATCCACACGGTGAAATTCTGCGAGCCGGAGCTCTTCGACGTGGCGGGCATCAAGTCGCACTTCGGCGCCCAGAATGTGGGCGTGTTGTTTTTGGAAAGTGAGCTGGAGGGTGAGCTGTCCGGCCAGACCGTCACCCGGCTGGAGGCCTTTGTGGAGATGGTGGCCCAGCGGAGGAAGTCATGATCCCCAGGCGCGTACAATACGAGCTGATCAAACATGTGGGCGGGCCGCTGCTCATGGAGCTGCAGGGACTCTCCAAGCGGCTGCGCCCGCGGCGCGGTCCCCGGCCCGACTCCCCGTTCGGTCCGCCGCTGGAGTCCATCGGCAAGCTCAAGGATCTGATGACGCGGCACTACCTCGAAGGGAGGTATGCGGACGGGGCGGTGCCCGTGGCCTGGGTCACCAGCGGCTTCCCCGTGGAGCTGCTCCGGACGCTGGGCTTCCACTCCGTCTACCCCGAGAACCACGCGGCCCTGTGCGGCGTGCAACGGCTTACCCCCGAATACTCCGCCGCCGCCGAGCGACTGGGCTACTCCCGAAGCCTCTGCAGCTACGCTCGCACGGACATCGGCGCCGTGCTCCTGGACAAGACCCCCGCCGGGAGGTTGCCTCGGCCGGACCTGCTGGCCTGCTGCACCAACATCTGCCAGACGGTGCTGTACTGGTACCGCTGCCTGGCCGATCACCTCAAGGTGCCCCTGGTGCTCATCGACACGCCCTTTGTCTATGGCGACAGCGCCGCCCACCACCAGCAGTATGTCGCCGATCAGCTCGAAGAGCTCCTATCCACGGCCGAGCGCATCAGCGGTCGGCGGGTCGAACCCGAGAAGCTCTTGGAGGTGGCGCGGCTCTCGTACGAGGGGACGTTGCTGTGGGGCGAGTGTCTGGCCGAGTCCACCCACCGGCCCGCGCCCTGGACGGGCTTCGACGGCTTCTTCCACATCGCCCCCATCGTGACCCTGCGGGGCAGCACCGAGTGCAACGCCTATTATCGGCACCTGCTCGATGAGCTACGGTACCGCGTCAAGCGCGGTATCGGCGGCATCAAGGAGGAGCGGTACCGGCTTCTGTGGGACAATCTGCCCATCTGGTTCAACGTGCGGGAGATGTCCACGCTCCTGGCCGAGAGCCGCTTCAACATCGTGGTCACCACCTACACCAACGCCTGGGCCGAGGCGGGCAAGCGCATGGATCCCACCGATCCCATTAACTCCGCGGCGCGGTCCTACACCCACGTGATTCTCAATGAGGACCTGGATCGGCGGCTGGACCTCATGAGCCGCCTGGCCCGGGACTACCAGGTGGACGGCGCTTTGCTGCACAGCGATCGATCCTGTAAGCCCTACTCCATCGGCCAGGTGGATTTGCGGGACAAGCTGGCCGAGCGGGCCGGCATCAAGTCCCTTTTGCTGGAGGCGGATCACAACGATCCACGAGCCTACTCTACCGAGCAGGGCAACACCCGGATCCAAGCCTTTATGGAGAGCTTCGTATGAGCGGCGTGACGTTGGGAGTGGACGCGGGATCCACCACCTGGAAGGGCGTCGTGCTCGACGGCGCCGGGGAGATCCTGGACTCCGTGGTGGTGGCCTCCGAGCCCCTGGTGGAGCAGCAGACCCGGGTGGAGCTCGCCAAGCTGCGCGAGGCCACCTGTGCCCCTCGGGAAACACCCGTGGGAGCTACGGGGTATGGTCGCAAGCGCGTGGGCGCGGACCGGGCCATCACCGAGATCACCTGCCACGCCCGGGGGGCCTTTCACCTCACGGCCAAGGCCGGGGTGTTGGTGGACATGGGCGGTCAGGACTCCAAGGTGATCCGCATCGGGGCCGATGGTACGGTGGCGGACTTTTCCATGAACGACAAGTGCGCTGCCGGTACGGGGCGGTTCCTGGAGGTATTGCTGGGTCGGCTCAAGGTGGGCTGGGATCAGGTGCCCGGCCTGGTGGACAGCGCTGAATCCTCCGTCTCCGTCTCATCCACCTGCACGGTCTTCGCCGAGAGCGAGGTGATCTCCCTCATGGCCGAGGGCGAGCCTGTCCCGGGCATCCTCAAGGGCTTGCACCTGTCCCTGGCTTCCCGGGTGGCCGCCCTGGCGGGGATCCTGCCTGACGACATCGAGGTTTTCATGAGTGGGGGCGTAGCCTTGGGGAGTGCCATGGTCAACGCCTTGGCCAAGGAGCTGGGCCGTCCGGTGACGGTGCTGGCCGAGCCTCAGCTCGTGGGCGCCCTGGGCGCCGCGCTTTCAGTGCGTTGACAGATCTCGATCCACACCCTAGGCTGATACCATGACCATGTCCGGACAGCTGCTCGACGAGCGGTACGAGCTCTTCGATATCATCGGCGAGGGGGGCATGGGCGTGGTCTACGAGGGCAGGCACATCGCTTTGGGGCGAAAGGTGGCGGTGAAGGTCCTTGGCGAGGAGTTCTCCGCCGTGGATCAGGCCACCCAGCGGTTCATGCAGGAGGCGCAGATCGCCGGTAGCCTGGGGCACCCGAACATTTGCGAGGTCACCGACGTGGGCTCTACCCCCGAGGGGCTGCCCTACATGGTGATGCAGTACCTGGAGGGGCGTACCCTCAGCGATCTCATTGAGGAATCCGAGGAGGGACTCAGCGCGGCCCGGGCCCTGGACATCATCGTACAGATGCTCTTGGCCCTGCAGGTGGCCCACGAGGCGGGCATCGTGCACCGGGATCTCAAGCCGGAGAACATCTTCCTCACTACCATGGGAGACCGCCTTGATTTTGTGAAGATTCTGGACTTCGGGATTTCGAAGGTGGTGGGCGCCAGGGCCCAGGATCTGCAAAAGCTCACAGCCACGGGCATGGTGCTTGGCACCCCCTACTACATGGCGCCGGAGCAGGCTGCCGGGGAGAAGGACCTGGACGTCCGGGTGGATATCTACGCCGTGGGCGTGCTGCTCTTTGAGTTGCTGGTGGGGCACCCTCCCTACGAGGCCGACAGCTATAACGAGCTCATCGTCAAGATCGTCAACGAGCCCGTACCCCGGGTCCGGGAGCAGAACCCGAACGTCTCCAAGGAGCTGGAGCGGGTGGTCTACAAGGCCATGGGCAAGGATCGGGAGGCGCGGTTCGACACGGTACGGGACTTCCGCCAGGCGCTGCTCAAAGCGGGAGAGGACGCTGGCCTCTCCGTCCCTCTGCACCTGGCCACGGCCACGAACCTGGGCAAGAACACTCTCTCAAGCGCAGCGGCCGAGGTCACCGATCGGATGCCCACGGTGAATCTGGGCGAGCTCAAGCACCGCCGCCCCTGGGCCTGGATCGCCGGTGGATTGGCGGCGGCGGCGGTGGTGCTCGTCGGTATTGTTTCCTTTGGCATCCAGGGTGGGTTCCCTTCGGCCGGCGACTCGGGCCCCACCAACACCTCCATGGGTTCTGTCCGCTCGGCCATGCGCCGGGTGGCGCCTCCGCCGACCATGCGCCCTTTGCCCAACCATGTGCGCATCCGATTTGTGGGGCTCCCGGAGGGCGGCCAGCTCTTCGTCAATGGTCAGGAGATCACAACCCCACACATTGATCTGCTGCGTTCCACTTTGCAGCTCCCCTTTCGGGCCGAGGCCCCGGGTCAGCAGCACATCATCGGGATGATCCAGTCGGATCAGGACCGGGAGGTGACGCTGGTCTTCAAGCCGCTGCCCGCCATGGACGACATGGACGCCATGGGCACGGCGCCCGCCATGGGCACGGCGCCGGTCATGGGCACGGCGCCGGTCATGGGCACGGTGCCGGTTATGGGCACGGTGCCGGTCATGCGCTGGAGCGTCATCCGAGGCCGCCACGGGACCAACGTCAAGACCAACTACGACGACTCAGATTAATTTTCCTGCGAGGCTGTTGCACGGCTGCGCCAGTTCACCCTTGCAAATCGACGTGATACACCCGATGCTGGGGGTTCAGGGCGGGGTGGTGGTGGTTGGTCCATCAGCGACGCCGAGTGATATTTGATGAAGCCCAGGACCTTTTTCAATAAACGAAATTCCAGTCGACGGGGGCTCTGGGTGTTGGTGGCGGCGGTGCTGGCGCTGTCGGTGGGAACGGGGCGCCTTGCCCAGGCGGCGCCCGGTGTGCGCAAGGCGTCGGCGGGGGAGAAGAAGCGGGCCCGGAAGCTGTTCGTCAAGGGGGTGCTGTCCTTCGCCCGGCAGCAGTATCCCGACGCCCTGGCGCTGTTTCTGGCGTCCTGGAAGATCAGGCCCAAGTCCATCGTCCTTTACAACATCGCCATGTGCTACAAGGCGCTGTTTCAGTACCGACGTTCCATCACTGCCTTCCGGCAGTACATCAAGCGTCGAGGTAAGAAACTGCCGCTGTGGAAACGGCGGCAGATCGCGCGGACCATTGCTCGCATGACCAAGAAGCTGGGGCGGCTCAAGCTTGGGATATACCCCGCGGGGGCCACGGTGCGTGTGGACGGACGGGTGGTGGGACGGGCGCCCCTGGCTACGGTGGTGCTGGTGGATCCCGGGCGGCGTACGGTGGAGGTGACGGCGCGCGGCTACCAGGCCATTCGTACGGAGGTCACCGTCACCGCCGGGCAGTTGGTCAGTATGGGCATTCGCCTGCTGCCGGCCGTGCGTGTGGGCAAGGTGGTCATCTCTTCGCGGGCCGAGGGGGCCCGGGCCTCGGTGAACGGCGGCAAGCTCGAGCCGTTACCGCTGACCCTGGAGCTGAAGGTGGGCCAGTACAAGGTGCGCGTGGCGGCGCCGGGATTCAGCGCTCAGATGCTCAAGGTGGTGGTGCGGCCGGGGGAGACTGCTCGACACAACGTGGGCCTGATTCCCCTGGGGCTTCGCCCGGGTAGGACCGGGCCCGTAACCAAGACGTGGTGGTTCTGGACGCTCGTGTCCGTGGCCGTGGTGGCCGCTGGCGTATCCACCGGGATGCTGGTCTGGGACCGCACCCGGGGGGGCGACCCCATCGACGCCACCTGGCAGTTGCGATGAGGACGCCTACTCCCATCATGCGTAACCGTCTGGCACCGCGACTGATCTGGCTCACGTTGGCGCTCGCCATGGTCGGCGGAGGCTGTGAGGACGTGGGGGATCGGGTGGTGGTGGAGATCGCCATGGGCTTCTCTCCGGTCGCGGAGCTGGATCAGGTGGAGGTCACCATCGCGGCTTCGGCCACCGAGCAGGGCGATCAGCTCTGTGCTCCCTATAGCAGGATCTTCATCGTGGACTCCGCGGACGCTACCGATAGTGAGCCCACGACCTTCCCCCTGCGTATCGAGGTGCGACCGGGGGAGCTGTACAACAAGATCCTGTACGTGCGGGTCCGGGGGTGGCAGGACAGCACCTTGCGGATCAAGACCGAGCGCATGGTCTCGCTGCAGGGCGGCGACTTGTTGCTGGAGATCCTGCTCCCGGCTGACTGCCTCGGCATCGGCACGGGGACCGGGCAGCATTGCGTGGGGGGGCTGACCATGGAGTCTCCCTACGGGCCGATTTTTGACGACAACCTGAACGTGGAGCCTGGCGCGCCGAGCTGTGTGGTGGAGTAGACAGACCATGGGAACCACGAAGCATTTCTTGCTGTTGGCGCTGGCCATGGGGTCGGCTTTGGTCGCCTGCTCGGACCCGGACACTGACCGTTGCGCTGGTATCGACTGCGGAGACAACGGTGGCTGCGAGGTGGTGGGCGGCGCGCCCCGATGCATCTGCGCCCAGGGCTATGTTCAGCTCGGTAGCCAGTGCGTGATCTCCGCCGACGCCAGCGTGGAGATCCCCTGTGGCAACGGCGTGGCGGATGAGGGCGAGGTGTGCGACGCCCAGGACCTGCGCGGGAAGACCTGCGAGGGGTTGGGCTTCACCGGTGGCGGGACCCTCGCCTGTCGTCCAACGTGCGACTACTTCGACACCACCAACTGCGAGACCGTGTGCGGCGACGGCCTGGCCGGTGGGACCGAGGCCTGCGACTCCACCGACATGAGTAACCAGACCTGTGAGAGCCTCGGGTACTACGGAGGAGATCTGTCGTGCACCGAGGGATGCACGTACAACTTCGCCACCTGCTCCGGGCGCTGCGGTGACGGGATCATTCAGGTCGGCGCCGAGGTGTGCGACGGGACCAACCTGGGCTTTCGTCGCTGCGACACGGTGGGGTTCTACACGGGGACCCTGGCCTGCGACGAAAACTGCGAGAACGACGTCTCCGGCTGCGAGCTGTTCTGCGGAGACGGCATATTCCAGTCGTCCTTTGAGTCCTGCGAAGGCACCGAGCTGGACGGCCAGTCCTGCGTAAGCCTGGACTACTTTGGGGGTGGAGATCTCGCTTGTCAGGCCGACTGCAGCTTCGATGTGACAAACTGCGTTAGCGTCTGCGGCAACGGCCTTTTGGACACAGACGAGGTGTGTGACGACGGGAACACCACCGACGGTGATGGCTGCGCGGCGAACTGCCTATCGGGCCAGGGGCGCATCGTCTTCGTGTCCAACCGAGATGGGGACTACGAGCTGTATACCATGACCGACGATGGGTCGGGCATCGCCCAGATCACCTTCGCCGCCCCCGGATCCGACGTCTGCGGTGGAGCCCACAACCCCCGCTGGTCCCCCGATGGATTGCGCATCGCTTTCCGCTACGGCGGCGAGGTGTGGAGGAGCTGCTCCGGTGGGGATCCGAGCATCTACGTGGTGGACGCCGATGGAATGAACCTGGTCCTGGTAACACAGGCAGAGGTCAACGGCGGACTCACCTGGGCCCGGGACGGGTCGCACATCATCTATTCCGCCGGCGTTACCCGCACTCTGCACAGAGTGAATGTTGCTACCGGCACGGCCACTCCCATGTTCGACAACGCAAACGAGGAGGTGGATCCGGACCACCACCCCTTCTTGGAGCGCCTCGTGTATTCCCAGTACGAAGGCGGTGGTGACTATGCGGGGATCTTCAGCGTGGACACCGACGGAAACAACTCGCTGCTGCTCACCGGGCAGTGTCTGCTCGACTGTGACCTGAAGTCCGCGCGGTGGTCCAGCAACGGCGCCCGGGTGGTCTTCCGTCGTTCGGGGGACATCGTCTGGGTCAACGCCGATGCCTCGGGGGAGGCTACGGTCCTGTCGGGAGTCGCCGATGTCTTCGTGGACTGGCTCACCGACAGCCGGATAGTGTACCAGACCAACACGACCGAACCCGACATCGCCGCGGTCAACATCGATGGCATGGGCTACGAGTTGTTGACCACCGACCCGGGCTATGACGGTGAGCCCGACTGGCACCCCGGCCAACGGGACAGCGATCTCGACGGGGTGCTCGACTGGGCCGACAACTGCGTGAACAACGCCAACCCCACCCAGTCCGACATCAACGGTAACGGCCGCGGCAACCCCTGCGACTGATCCCCGTCCGCCACACGGTTGTGGTCGGATCCTAACCATCGGTTGGTGAAAAGCAGAGGCGGAACCGCTCCCTAGGTCGCTTTTCGGGGCGGGTCCTTAGCCGGCGGCTGTGAGCCCCGAAGGGTCCCTCGGATCACCACGATCTCTGGTTGGATGTTTGGGGTGGCGAAGAGCTGGTCCGGTGTACTGCGCACGGCGATCCAGCTCGCGGGGCTGCCCGGTGTGAGTGTGGACATGCCGGGGGGCAACGCCAGGAGCCGGGCCCCCACGGAGGTGGCAGCGGAGACCACCTGGGGGGTGGATAGGCCGGCGAGGGCCAGCAGGTGCAGCTCCGTCCAGAGTCCCGGGCCGTGGTCCACGCCCTGGCTACCGGCGTCCGAGCCCGCCGCCAGAATCACCCCGGCGCTCACAGCGCCCCGGATCTGGTTGAGCTGGTGATCCAGGGTGCGCAGGGCCATGTCCCGAGCGGCGGGATCCATCGTCTCGCTGTGGGCCAAGGCCCACATGGGAGCGAGGGTGGGCACCCACACAGCGCCGGACTCAGGGGCCCGCTTCAGCACCTCCAAGGTGGCGAAGTAGCCGTGCTCCACCGAGTCGCAGCCGGCGTCCAGGGCGCTGGCCACGGCCGCGGGTCCGTTGGCGTGGACCATCACTGGTCGGCCCCGGTCGTGGGCGGCTGCCACAGCCAGGCGCAACTCCTCGGGCGGAAACTGCGGCCGGGAGGTCCAGCCGAACCGTTTGAGGCTGTTGACCCCGGACTGGGCGATCTTTACGTGATCCGCCCCGACCCGGGTTTGGGCTGCGTCCGCGGCCACGCTGTCGGCCAGGGAGGTCCCTGGCGCGGGTGGGCGACCGATGAAGCGGCCGTAGCGATCAGGGGCGTGCCAGGCCCGGCCGGCGGCGCGGATGACCAGGTCCCTGGGCCCGGGCCCGTGGTCGCTTGTGGACTCGTCTCTGGACTCGTCTCTGGTCTTGTCTCTGGTCTCGTCCCGGTATCGGAGGGCGTAGCCACCGTAGTCGCCCCCGTCCCGGACGGCGGTGATGCCGTGATCCAGGTGGCGCTGACGGTTCGCCTCCAGCAGCGGCCGCCGGTCTTCGTAGGTGGCCCGGAGCTGATCTTCCCGACGCCGGGCGTCGCCGGTGGCCTCCATGATGAGGTGCACATGAGCATCCACCAGCGCTGGCAGGGCGGTGCAGTCCCGTAGGTCGAGGGTGTCGCTGTCCGGCAAGGATTCGGGCGCCGTTGGTTCTACGACCATGATTTCATCGTCGGTCCAGGTCAGGGTCGTGGGCCCGCGGGGTGGCGCGCCGGTGCCGTCGAGTAGCCAACCCAAATGTGCTTTTCCGGAGCGCGACATGTCTGAGTCTTGCCTCATGGGACGGACAAAGTGAAGACGGGGTTTGGAGATTTTCGTTCTGATGCTGCATACTATGGACGGGAGCAGTGTTCTTTGAGCGCGGAGGGTATCCATGTCTGAGTCGCATGAAAGTAAAGGCATTCGCAACTCCGAGGGGGCGTACCATGAGGTGCCCATCGGTATGGAGCGGCTGCTGGGCCTGGCGGCGGTGGATGATCGCCTGGCCGAGGAGCTCGAGCGGGATCCGTTGGCACTGGCCGACGGGTGTGGCATCACCCTCGAGGTCACGGAGAGGGCCATGCTTGCGGCGACGCCCCCTGCTGCTTTGCGTAGTATGCTGAGCGGGATCCGCGTCGGGCTCGCCCCGCCGGATCGTCGGGAGTTCATGCAAAATGCTGCAGTGATCGTGGCTGCGTTGGCTGTGGGCGGCGTCGCTGCTGTCAGCGGGTGCAAGAAGACCACGCCCGAACCCAGTGCGCCCGGCCCATCGAAATCGCCGGATATGGGCACTACGCCGCCGGACATGGGCACCACGCCGCCGGACATGGCGGTAGTGTCCAAGCCCGACGCCGGCGCCCCCGCCGTTGCGCCTCCGCGCTATATGGACCAGATCAAACGGGCCATCAGCCCCCGTCGTCCGCGCCCTCTGCAGCCCGCCACCGGCACCGGCGTTCGGCCGCGTTAGTTGTTCCCATGGATGACGTCCAGAAACCAGCGTCGGTGATGGACCTACCGGGCGCGGACCTTTTGCCCGAGAGGCTGGAGCTTCCGGTGGGGCGGGCCCGGGGGACGCCTTTTCAGCCGTTGCCCATTGCGCCCCGGCCTGACACCACGTCTCCGGGAACCCAGCTGCCCAGCCGGACGAGGCTGGTGGGCAACCGGTACCGCATCATGCACGCCATCGGCGCGGGAGCCACGGCGGATGTGTACAAGGCGGTGCACCTGTACCTGGGCAAGACCTTCGCCCTCAAGGCGGTGCACCGTGGGCGTTTTGACGACCCGGACCGGGAGGAGACTTTCCTGCGGGAGGCGCGGGTGCTCAGCCAGCTGGCCCACCCGAACATCATTCAGGTCACGGACTTCGGTACTGACAAGGTGTTTGGGGCCTATCTGGTGGCGGAGTATCTGCGCGGGGAGACCCTCGAGGCCCGTATGGACCGCACCCGGCGGCTCTCGGTGGCCTTCAGCCTGCACCTGAGTCTTCAGCTTGCCGAGGCCCTGCGTTACATGCACGACCAGCAGCTCATCCACTGTGACGTCAAGCCCCAGAACCTGTTTCTGTGCGATCCGCCCCGGGGTGTGCGGCAGCGCCCCTCGGCCAAGCTCATCGACTTCGGCCTCTCCCACTCCATCGCCCATGGAACGGGTCGGTCGACACTCGGCGTGGGGGGCACGCCCTTGTACGCCGCGCCCGAGCAACTGGCCGGCCGCCCGCCTCATCCGAGCATGGATATTTACGGGGTGGGAGTGTTGCTGTACGAGATGATCACCGGCACGCCGCCGTATTCAGGCTCCCTGCGAGAGCTATTGCACCTGAAGGCCTCCTCCGAGCCGCCCCCTCCGTCGTCACGGATGGACAAGCCCTTGGACGAGCGGGTGGAGGCGCTCATCGTTCGCGCCATGAACGCGGATCCTGCCCGGCGCCATGCCCACATGGCGGAGGTGGTCTTTGAGCTGCGCACGGTCATGGACATGCTGGACATCCCCCACGCCAGCAGTCGCCTCGGCTACGCCAGGACGAAGGGGCGTGGACGGCGGCATCACTCGTCGCGCATGGATCTTCCGTATCCGGCGTTCAAGTTGGGGCTCGACGGTCGGATCATCGCCGCGAGCTGCGAGTTTTTGCGGCTGGTGGACGTAGAGCGCCACCAGATGCAAACACACACCCTGGGTTCCTCTCGTCTGGGTAATGTGGCGCCGACGATAGACGATGAGGTCCGCCGCGCCATTGGTGATGGGACGGACCTGCAGTGGACGCTGTCGTACCGGGCCGACGACGACAGCACCGCCTCGTTCTTGCTCTGGATCGTACCGGCCCTGGACCGCAATCGGAGCCTGAAATACTTCGCCGGAGTGATCGTACCGTTGCCCTCGCCTTGACAGCCAGCGCGCCCCCCCCGTACCCTCGTCAACCAAATGAATATGAGCAAATCGCGAACAGACACGGACCGACGGCGGATCTACGCGGACCTGGGCCTCGCTGCGCTCCCACGCTTTATTTCCACCATGGATAGGAATGAGTTCTCGCCCACCTACGGTTGCGCCAACCGGGAATTCTGGTTGACCCGGGTCATGGACTTCCCCTCGGCAATCGCCCAGTTTGGCGTGCACGGCCTGGCTTTGGCCTGGGGCCATGACATGCCCAGCAACCGATACCGGAATCACCCCAAGATCCTGGCCTGGATCCTGGCGGGTATGGACTACCTCACGAAGATCCAGCATGCGGACGGCTCCTTCGATGAGTTTTACCCCAACGAGCGGGGATGGGCGGGGCCCACGGGTTTTTTGGTACACGCCATGATTGGGTGTCACCGCCTGGTGGGCGATCGAATGAGCCCGGGTCAGCGGATGCGATTTCTGGATTGCATGCGCCTAGCGGCGCGGTTCCTCGGTGCCAACGACGAGATCGGGGTGCTGGCCAATCACCACGCCATGGCGGCTCTGCCCGTGGCGGAGGCGGCGCATCTGCTCGACGACGCCGAGTTGTGGGGGCTGTACCACGAGCGCATGGACGAGTTCATGCGCCACTGTCGGCCCGAGGGCTGGTGCCTGGAGTACGACGGGGCGGACCCGGGCTACCTTTCGGCTACGGTGAGCTTCCTGGCGAAGCTGTACCGCATCCGACCCGAGGAGCGCATCGAGCAGGTGATTCGACGGGCCATCCCCTTCTGTTCTTACTTCATCACGCCCGACGGTCACTATGGCGGCACCCTGGGCAGCCGCCAGACCCTGCACTTTTATCCCCACGGCATGGAGCTGTGGGCAGACCGGGTGCCCCTGGCGGCCTCCATGGCCGATCGCATGATCGATGGCTTCGCCTCCGGGGCCTCCGTGTGGCCGGGGCTCCAGGCGGAGCGGTACTTCGTGTACCGGTTCCCGGAGTTTTTGGAGGCGTACCTGGACTTCGGTCCGCGGCCGGCACCCGAGCGACGGGAGCTGCTGCCCTACGAGAGGGATCCCTTCGTCCAGCGCTTCGATGACGCCGGGGTGCAGGCGCGAAAAATGGATTGGGGCTACCTGGTGGTCAACCTGGCGCGGGGCGGTGTAATCAAGCTCTTCGATGAGGAATCGGGCAAGCCCCTGCTGGTGGACTCCGGCGTGGTGGGGGAGCTCTCAGACTCCACGGTGTTCACCTCCCAGTGGATCGACGATGCCTACGAGCGGGATCAGACCGGCGACACCATCCGGGTGCGTGGGCGGTGCCACAAGGTACCCACCCAGACCTTCACCCCCCTGAAGATGATGGCCTTTCGAGCCACCATGCTCGGCATGGGATGGAACGCCCGGGTGGCCAAGGAGCTCAAGGGATTCATCCGCCGGGTACTGATGACCCAGGCTGAGCGCATGCCGGTACGTTTCGATCGTCGTGTGGAGATACGCGCGGACGGGCTGGAGCTCACCGACGAGCTGGTGCTCGATCCCGGCGCGCGGGTGACTCGCCTCAAGATCGGCGACGATCTGCCCCTGCGTTATGTACCCCAATCCCGGTACTTCCAGCCCCAGGAGCTGGAGGTGGACGGGTACGAGCTGGACTCCGACGAGTTGGCCCGGTTGAACCGCGAGTCGCGCTTCACCCTGCGACGGCGCGTCGTCCGAGGGGGACGCGTCACCACGGAGACGGCGGTGTGACCCTGCCGGGCAAATGGCTGGCTCCGGTGGCGGGGGCGGCCCTGGTGCTGGTGGGATCGCTGGTGGCCTGGCCACCCCGCTCCTACGTCGTTCAGCTTCTGGGCACGGCAGCCTGGCTCGGGGGGGTGATGCTCTTGTGGCGGGCAGCCTGGCCCTGGTTGGACCAGCCCCTGCCGCGTTTCGGGCGGAGAAAAAAGGATGCGCCAGATGGCGAGCAGGGGTCGGTCTGGACGTGGCAGCGGCTGATCCGCGAGAGCGCCGGGCCGGGTCTGCTATTGCTGCTGCTGGTGGTGCTGTACCACCCGCTGCTCGCCGGGCACATGCCTTGGCAGGCGGACCACACGGTGCATCAGTGGAAGGCTTGGCTCCTATCGGAGAAGCTGCTGCCCAGCGGGCGGCTCACAGGTTGGACCCATCAGAGCGGCACGGGCTATCCGGCGGAGGTCCTCTACCCGCCTTTGGGGGACCTGTGGATGGCCACCGTTCGGTACCTCACCTTCAAGGCGCTCTCCTGGGAGGCTACCTACGCGCTGGGGTTCTTCGGCGTGCTCGCCTTTTGCACCGGTACTTTTTACCATCTGGGTCGGCGGCTCTTCGGTCCGGTGGCCGGCCTGGCCGCGGCGCTGTTCGTGCTCACGGACATGGGGGGGTTCCGTGAGGGCGGCTATATCTTCACCGTGCGCTACGGCGTGTGGCCTCTGCAGCTCGGAATCACCATGGGGTTTTTGGGGCTGCTGAAGTTTCACGATCTGCTGCGTACGCCCGGATGGCGCCACCTGGTGTGGTGCGGTATCGCCCTGGGCGCGGCGCTGCTCGCCCATCCTGTAACGTTGATCTTCTTTCTGGTGGCCCTGCCTTTGTACGTGCTTTTGCGCTGGCTGCGCAGTGGCCCCGAGGCCGAGCCCATGCTCGCCAAGGGACTGGCCGGCGTGGGGATCGGGGTGGGGTTGGCGGCGTTCTGGCTGCTGCCGTTTTTCGGCAAGGCGTCGGGGTTCTCTGCCCACGTCACCAACCAGTGGAAGTCCATGGCCGACATCGCCGACGGCGTCATCGCGTCCAACCTTTGGCGCAATGCCTGGTCCTGGCCGCTGATCCTGGGGGGGCTGGGCGGCGCAGTGGCCCTTCGGGAGCGGCGGCCCATGGCGTCGTACCTGTTCGCGTTGTCGACGTTGTTTCTGGTGGCCGGATCTCTCACCACCTACAACGAGCTCGGGGTGGCCAACTGGATCGCGTCGGCGCGGTTTGTGCAATTTCAGCGTTTCGTAATCTTCGTCAAGCTCGCGTGGTTCCTGCTGGCGGGGTTTCTGCTACAGCGGGTGCTGTGCGGCATCTCGCCCACGTCCGACGACGCAACGTCCATGGATGCGGCCACAAGCGCCCCAACCCCAACCCCAAGCGCAAGCGCAA
>JAOZUO010000189.1 GCA_029938605.1 Deltaproteobacteria bacterium
CGACGCCCTGATTCGAGGACTTATTCTTGGACGGGCCCTTAGCGGCGAGGCGGGCCGCACCGAAGGCTCCGACGAGCTGCGGATCAAACCGCAGATCCACCACGGGCAGACCGAGTCGCTTCTCCACTTCGCGCTTCACCGCCACATTCTTGGCGACGCCCCCGGTCATGGTCATCGCCCCTTGCGGGTGTACCCGCCGCGCCAGACCGGCCACGCGCTCAGCCATGGCGTCAGCCACACCCGCGGCGATGTCAGCGGGCGTGTGGCCACGCTGTAAGAAGTGCAGCACCTCCGTCTCCACGAAGATCGTGCAACGGCTGGTCATACGAACCGCCCGCCGCGCCGAGAGGGCCAACCGCCCCAGCTCCCCGAGCTCCACCTCGAGGGTACGGCTCATGTGCTCCAGGAAATGTCCGGTGCCGGCGGCGCACTTGTCGTTCATGGCGAAGCGTTCCAGGCCTCCTCGGTCGTCGACACAGATGGCCTTGGCATCCTGTCCGCCGATGTCGATGATGGTGCGCACCCGGGGCGCCAGACACCAGGCCCCGTAGCCGTGGCAGGAGATCTCGCTGAGGTTCTCCTGGGCGAGCCCATGGGACTGGATCGCCTCACGACCGTAGCCGGTGGCGATGGTGTAGCGCACATCCGATGGCCTGATACCTTTTTCGCCAAGCACCCCCCCCACCACCTCCCGAGCCGAATCCAGCGGATTGGCCAAGGCCGCGATGTTGGCGCTGGCCACCACACGTGTCCCCTCCAGGAGGATGGCCTCCGCCGTGAGAGAGCCGACATCGATACCTACGTAGTACAAGTCGTTGGTTCCTTGGCCCCTAGTTCCTCGACCCGGAAGTCTGTTCCGGGTTTCGACGGTTCCGAACGCCGATGGCTGCGTTGCTCCTCAGTTGAGTACTCCCGGTACGCGCCCTCGTCGCGCCTTGCCCTCGTCGCCCGGCCCTCGCCGAAAACCCGGAACGCTTTTCCGGGGTCGAGGAACTAGCCTCATGGGGTGGACTTCGGACCTGGGGTGGACTTCGGACGCCGCCGCCGCACCTTTCGACGGGTGCGCTTTTTCCCCAACACCACGTTGCCGATAAACTCCTCCATCTCCTGCTGGATCACCGTGATGGGCGTAGTGGTCTTCATCCAGGAGTCGCCATGCAGCACCAGCAGCGGCACCTGCGCCTGGTTCATGAGCTCCTCGCCCAGGATGGAGACCACGGACCAGGTCTGCTTGCAGGCGTCGTGGCCGCAGTGCACCACGCAGTCGGCGCCCATCTCCCGGGCGGCCCAGACCATGTCCGCCACCCACGCCCGGGACATGGAGCTGGTGCCCATCTGCCGGTTCATGGGGTACTCCCAGGCCGCGGTCACCAGACCGTCGATCATCGTGTCCATGGTGGAGGTGTCGATGGGCTGGGGCATGTACAGGCTCAACACGTCCGCCAGGAAGGACCACCCCTTCTTCCCCATCCAGCGGTGCAGCTCCGACACGTTGAAATAGAAGCTCGTGTAGGCCCAGAGCACCCGACACCGCTCCTCGGCGGCCGGGTACACCCCGGCCTCGTGGAGTCGCCGTACGGTGTCGACCATGGCCTCCAGGGTCCGGATTCCGGGCTCGGTGCCCCACATGCAAAACCGCACCGGAGACAGAAACAGGGTAAACAGGTTCGGTACGGGGCAGGGCCGCATCTTGCGGTACTCAAACAGCTCCCAGTACAGCTCCGTGCAGCGGTTGCCGCGCTCCACCACGCCCCGCAGGCGATCCTCGTTGAGCGACTCTCCGGTGAACTCCTCGAGCTGACGGATCAGGGTACGGAAATACCTGGAGTAAAAGGCCTTGCCCTCGGGTGTATCGTCCACGGGCTTTTCGAGAATGAACTGCGGTATCCCCTGATAGTGCGACAGGAACTCATGCACCTTGGCGTTGGCGTCGCAGGCGCCGGGCGCAGCGGAGATGATGGCGTCGGGCAAAAAATCCTTGCCCGAAAGGAGCGATGCGACCTCCACGGAGTTGGCCGAGCAGATGTGATCCGGCAACCCCAACGACTGCATGAACTCCCAGTACCGCTCGGCGCCACCGGGCAGCGCCAGGGCGGCGACGGTGGTGAGCACCTCCGTGGTGAGCGGCACCGCGCTTTCAAAGAGGTGCACCAGGTCAGGCGGGAAGTTGAAGGGCACCAGGATGACCTTCTTCTTTGGGCTGAGCGATCTGGCGTCCCGCGCCGCGTACATCCACTGCCGAATCATGTCCAAAAAGACCAGCCCCGCCTCGCGCATCTCCGGAGCGAGCAAGGCGCCGATATTCTCCCGGGAGTCGGGGGGAAGCAGCCGCAGCAACCCCTCCAGCTCCTCATCGCTGGGTACGCCTTGCAGCTTCTCGATCATCCCAAACAGCTTGAGACCGCGATCCATGATCCCGGCGTGTACATCCACGGTCATGGGCGCTCTCCAATCCGCTCGCAGAACGCCTGGACCCGCGTGCGCAACCGCCCGTGGTCGGCGGGGCTGCCGTACTCCTTCTCCAGGCAGAGCACCGGTACGCCCAGGTCCTCCAGACGGATGCGAAGCAGCGCGTTGTCAAAGCCGTGCAGGTCGCAAAACTTATTATTGACCAGGATGACCCCCTGGGCGCTGGATCCGTCGATGGCCTCGAGAACAAAGGCCAGGCGGCCGTCAAACTCATCGACCATGCGCGGACAGCGGGACCCTCCCAGGTAGGTCTCGGCGAGGGTTCGCAGGGGATCGCTTTGGGCCTGGGGATCGCGGTCGATCACCAGCGGGCGGTAACTCCGGGCGCCGAAGCAGAAGGTGTCGGCCACCACCACGCCCCCCATGGACTCGATGGCGGCGAAGAGGGCCGGCTCATCCGAAGCCGCGCCCCCCAGCAGCAACCGCAGGCCCGGACGCTCTATCCGACGATGGGCGAACACTTCGGCGAGGCGATCCAGCAAAGCCTCATACACCTCGGCGCCCACCCCCCCTCCGGCCAGCACCACTTCCAGGGCCTCGCTGCCGGTCATGGCGGGGCGCTCGGGTTCCCGCAGCGCGTCCAGGGCAATGAGCTTACGCCGGATCCGTCGCTGCCGGTCCATGGCGTCAGTGAGCTTCTGAGAGGTAATGGTCACCCCGAAATGGGACTCCAGGGCCGTCTGGAGCCGCCCGAGCTCGAAGGTGAAGTGATCGAGAGCGTCATCACCCAACAGGTGGGGCGCCTTGAGGTAGTGGAAGAAGGCCGGCGGGCGCGCGTATTGCCAGTTCTCAAACATACCGCGAAGCTGATCGCAGCCGTTGCTCTCCAACACGCCGTCCAGAAAATCGTAGGTCCCGTCAAGGGCTAGCTGCAAACAGGAGCGGCAGAAACGACAGTTGAACCGTGACAACCGGGCATCGGCCAGGTCCGTCTCCGGATGGCCCATGGCCCGAATGCGAAAGGGCATCACCCCCGCCGCCTCCAACAGCTCCACAGGGGTGAACAGGCATGTGTAGCCCACGACCTTTCCGCCCGCACTCCGGAAGTC
Organism: Deltaproteobacteria bacterium; assembly: GCA_029938605.1. Lineage (GTDB taxonomy): Bacteria > Myxococcota_A > Polyangia > HGW-17 > JAJRWW01 > JAJRWW01. Next base: position 3,519 of record JAOZUO010000189.1, read on the forward strand.
ACGGACGTGCTGGTTTTGCAGGGTCCGATTGATCTCATGAACGGAATCCATGTCCATGTCTCTCTCCGATGCGATGGCGCTCACAGCGCCCCCGACCGACGGCGCCGCCAGGGAGGCGAAAGCAGGAACTGCAGCAACGGCCGCTGCCCAGCGGTGGCGTACACAGCGCCCCCCAACAGCCGCCAGGCGGTTCTCACGGCCCGGGTCAACTCGCCGGAATCCACCGCTGACAACACCCGCGGTACAAAGGTGGAGACCCGCTCAGGGTTCGCGTCCACCTCTCGGTTGAACTGCTCAAGCTGACGATTGACCCAGGTACCGAGGTCCTCGGGGCGATGACGGTACCACCGCCAGCCGGCCGCGACATAGGCGTGCATAGCAGGCGTGGCCAGTCGCCAGAGCAGGTCACCGGCCTCCTCCCAATCCACGGCGCCCAACACCTCGGCGGACCAATCGGGCCGGGCCAAGATCCGCTCGGCGCGGACCACGCCACGCAACAACCGGCTCAGAACCTCTCCGGTTCCCCGGGGGTCCACCTGGTCCAGACGGGCACCGATCTGCTCCAGGGCGGCGTCCGGAAGCTGCTCGACCTCCGTGAGCACCTCCCGGGCCATGGTCAGCGCCACGTTCACCAGTCGCACGCAGGTTTTCACAGTCACCGACAGCAGCGCCGGATCCGTAGTGAGACGACGCGCCACCACCCGCGCCACCACGTCTCCATCCTCGGCCAGAGCCACCACGGCGTCGGCAACTTGCTGGGTGTTCAACGACTCGAGCACCCCGTCTACGATCTCCACGACGAGATCCTTGAAAGCGGGCTCCTCAAACCCGAGGGTGATGCTGCCCTGGTGGGCGACATTGAGAACCCGCGCGACCCCGTTGACCAGCCCCGACAGCGCGGCGAGATCCAACTCCCGCAACACGTTGAAGGTCGCGCTGGCAAACAGCTCGTCGGGCAGATCCATCTGATCTACTACGAAGGCCAGGAGCCGCACCCCGTCGTTCACCACCGCGGGCAGCGTCAGCAGCAGGTTGGCCGAAGAGATGGGGTCGGTGAGCCACTGCGCTAACAGGGGCTGGGCAGACCGACGCACAAACCCCGACGCCACGCAGACGGCCTCGCGCATCTTGCCATGATCGATGGACCGCACGAGCCCGGGCCAATCCGGCCCGGGAGGACTTTCCAGGAGGGCCGGGTGATCCCGTCCCAGGCCGATGACCAAGGCCGCCAGGTCATTGATGGCCTTCGCCGCCCGCGCCGTGTCCACGCCCTGGCCGAGCCGCTTCATGGCGGCCTCGCGGCCGGCGGGATCCATCGACTCGAGCGACTGGGCGACGCCGGCCACCGAGTCGAAGACCAGGTTCAGCACCCCGGGCAATCCCCGGGCGAGGATCGGCGCCCAGACCACAGGCAGGTCCCGCAAGGTCCCTTCGTCGATCTCCCGAACCACCTCCTCCAGGTACGCGTCCACCAGCCCTGGCGGCATGGCGGACAGCTCCCGCCCCAGCTCCACCAGGCTCTCGGTGACCGTGTCCACCAGCCGTGGTGTCGTACTGACCAGGCCCAGCCAGACCTGCGGGTCTTCCTGGAGTAACGCCCGCACCAGCTCCCGCCCACCGCCTCGCTGGAGCTCGCCTCCATGGAGCCGCAGGATCTCCCGGAAGGGCGGCGTGCGAAGTACCTCCCTCACCACGCGAGCGACCACCGACCCGGTCGCCCCATCGGGGACCGGCTTCCCAGATTCTGGGGTCGTGCTCTGGATCATACGATCACTCCTTGAGCGCCTCTCGGCAAGCGGCCGCCAGGGGACGCACTACCCGGGTCATGAGCTGCGGGTTCTCCCGGGCCACTCGGCCAATGGTGTCGGCCAACCACTGGACCTGCCGCGACACCGCCGCATCGTCCGAGGCCAGCCCATTTTGGAGCCCCCGCTTGAAGTCGGCCTCGAAGGCATGGACCGCCTCGGCCAGGGAGGATCCTGGTGCATTCACCAAACGGTCCACGGCCAACAACGCCACCCCTACGGCATGCCCCAGACCCTCTCCGGAGACCTCATCCACCAGCCGAGGCCCGAATCCATGCAGGAGGTCCACGGGCAACCCCAGCACCTGCTCACACACCTCCCGCGCCCCGTTCACCGCAGCGTTGGCCAACGCCGGCGCCGCGGTGATCACGTCCAGAAATAGCACGGTGTCGGTGTACACCACCGCACGCACCAGCAACCGGGCGGCGTCGGGATCGAGGCTCGCGAGCAGGATGCGCACCGTCTGGGTGATGCGCGGCGTGCGCAGCAGCTCCGCCACGATCCGGGCGCTGCCCTCGATCACGCCTCGTCGACTCTCTTGGTGTTCGGTGTTTTGAGCGTTGGTAAATGGCACGATCTACCCTCCCCCTCCTACAGCGACTCACACTCAAAGAAATGGCGCGCGACCTCCATCTGGCAAAGCTGCTTGCCCCCCATCCATAGCTGAACGATCTTGAAGTCCCGCCAGTGCTTCTCCACATCGGCGACACGATCGCTGCCGTGGGCGCCGAGCAGGTCCATGGCTTGGCCCAGGCTCTTGACCGCCATGTCGCATGCCAACATCTTGTACGCTCGCCCCTTGGCCACCATGTCGTCGGACCACGGCGCGCCGTACAGATCCCGGCGATCGATCATCCGGGCGTACTGGAAGCCCAGGATGCGGACCGTCTCCACGGTGGCCGCAAACCCGGAGAGGCGCCCGGCGATGTCGTCATTCTCCTTGAGCGGCCGCCCGCGAAAAAAGAGCCGGGAGGTGGCCTCCTGTAGCAGCTCGTAGGTGTTGAGCAGCACGCCGCTGGTGAAGGCGAGGCTCCCCATGAGCCCGAAGGTGACCACCTCCTTGAAGTACGTGAAGTCGTCCCCGGGACCGTGGGCGCGGTACCAGACCGGCACCCGGACGTTGTCGAACCAGACGTCGCTGTTCTTGTCCGCCGCCATGCCCGCCTTCTGGTACGCCCCGCCCTGGGTCACGCCCTCGGTGTCCGCCGGCACGAAGATGAACGCGAAGTCCTTCGGATCCGAGGACCCGGGGTTGGTGGAGCAGACCACACCAAACAGATCCGCCACGCCGCCGGAGTTGGTGGGCCACAGCTTGTGCCCGTTTACCACCCACTGGTCCCCGTCCAGGGTGGCGGAGGTCTGGATGGTGCTCCCCCCCAGCAGGTCCAGGTTCTCAATGTCGGCGCCTCCCTGCGGCTCGGTCATGGCGTTTGCGGCGAAGACCGGACGGTCGGTGTCACAGAACCTCGGGGCCAACTCCTCGCAGAGACGCCGGTTCACGTGGGGCTCGTTACACACCATAATCAGCGGCCAGAAGGTCACCCCGACGGCCACGGCCATGGCCGAGTCTGCGCGGGCCACCTCCTCGAAGATGCGGAAGCCGCCGGTGCCCAGGTAGCTCGAGTGTCCGAACCCCATGCCCCCCAGGTCCTCGGGGAACAGGAGCCGCTGCAACCCCAGATCCACCATCAAAGCCTTGAAGGCGGGCTCGATGAGGCGATGCTCCTCCCAGTCTTCGTCGTATCTTTGCCGCAGTGGAATGACCTGCTCGTCCGCCCATCGACGGATGATCTTCCCCAGGTGCCGATCCATGGGCGAGAGGTACTCCAGCGGTCTCGTGATCTCGTCGATGGTACGCATTCGCTCCTCCTGGTCACAGGTTGCGGCAACCGAAGTAGTGGTGAGCCAGCGCCGCGGGGCCCACGGTGTCGAGCATCAGGTAGGTCGACAGCGTCTTAATGTCGCGCCAGTACCGCTCCAGGTTCCACTCCGTGGCGTAGCCGGCCGACCCCATGAGCTCCATGGCCCTGTCCAACCCCTCCATGGCGCCGCGAATCACGGTTCGGGTGGTGGCCACGGCCGTGGCGTGATCGGCCTGGTCAGCCCCCCCCGCCGTGTCCAATCGCCGAGCCAGGTGCACCACGAGGATCCTCCCCGTAGCGATGATCTCGCCCAGATCTCCGAGCACCGCGGCCACCAGGGAGTTGTCCTTGAACCGCTGCTTTCGCCCCTTGATCACGCGGCTTTCGCACCAGTCGTCCAGGATGCGATACATGGCCAACAGCGCCCCGGACGCCGTGGCAGCGCAACCGAGGTAGTACCAGGAGAGGAGCTCTTCGTGGCCACCGATGCCTTGGACCAAAAGTCGGTCGGCCCCCACCTCTACACCCCGCAGCTCCAGATCTGCGTTGAGGCTGGCCCCAAGCCCTGTCTTGAGGAGAGGCTCGCCCACCGACAGCCCCCCGACCGCGGCGGTGACCGCGAAGAGCGCCGGCTCTGAGTCCAGCTCGGCCACCAGCCCGAAGTACGTCGCCCGGGCACCATGGCACTGCGGACGGACCGCGCGACCTTCCAGCCTCCAGCCCCCGTCCACACTCTGGGCGCGCACCTGTGGAGTGAGCCCGTGCAGGCCGGCGACCGGACCCAGGGCGGCGCCTGGGCTCACGTGGGGAGGACTCCCCGCCGCGAAGCCGGGAAGGACGAGAGCACCAATGGCGCCCTTTTCGCTCAGCTGCAACTGCAACGGGGCGGGAACGCAACGCTGAAGCGCCGCGGTATTGGCCAGCATCAACCCGAGCCCCGTGTCGGCCCGACCCACCTGCTCCAACACGGCGGCCAGAGTGATGGCAGACAGCGGCTCCTGGGGCGACTCGATCCAGAGCAGATCCTGCAGCCCCACCTGGCTCATGAGACTACGCAGCGCTGGCCGGTACAACGCCTCGAAGTCTTCGCGGTGGGCGCTGCGCTTCGCCACGACCTCCCGCTGGGCCCAACGGGCCACGGACTCGGCGAGCATACCGGTCTCATCACTGAGCCACTCGTCGGGAATCGGAAAACGATGATGATCCTTCATGAGTCCTCCGGTTCGCCCGGCGCGGCCGACCCCGGCAGGTTCTTGAACCCGTAATAGAGCACCCGCACCGCCCGGCGGATGACGTCCGGCCGGGTGTCGGGTAGCACCGTCTGGCTGCCTCCCAGAGACAGGAGGATGATTCCGGTGACAGTGCCCCAGAACACGATGGCCGCCTCCTGTGGATCCACTGGCCCGACGACACCTTCGGCGACGGCCTTCTCCACCACCCGGGCCGGCACGCGTAAACACGCCCGCTCCTGCTGGGCGATACGCTCCCGTACGGACTCACTGGCGTTGGCGATCATGGCCTGGGTGGAGTCGTGGAAGATGAAACGGAAATACTCCGGAGATTCACTGGCGAACCGGATGTACCGGTCCATGATGGACTCCACGGCGACCTCGTACTCGAGCCCGTCCACGTCCACCTCCTCCAACGCAACCTGAAGCCTCTCAAGCCCCTGGCTGGCCACCGCCAGGAAGAGGTCGTCCTTGTTCTTGAAGTACAGATAGACCGTGCGTTTGCTGAAGCCGGCCCGCCGGGACACCTGCTCGATGGTGGTCCCGGCGTACCCGTTGTGAAAAAACAATTCCTGGGCCGACTTCAGGAGAGCAGGCGCTCTATTCCCTCGAGATGTTTCCATATTCTCGCTTCGATCCCATCTGCACCCGCAAAGTAACCGCTGGTTACTTTCATACCTTTCCCATGGCGGTCGGTCAAGGGAATTTGAGATTGTCACCCGGTGAAGAGGGCCTTGGGACCGGACCAAAGGACACCGACGATGGGTTGGGCGCTACCGGTAGCAGATCTGGCGGGGACGGCGCCCCAGGTGTAGGGGAACCCGACCGGAGGTGGTGATGCGGCAGGAGGTGGTGCGACAGATGGTGAGCAGGGCACGCACCTTCTTCAGATCCGCGGGCTTGTACATGACATTCGTCAGCCCCCTCCATAATCGCTTACGAAAGGCGGCCTGCTTCCGCTTGAAAGTACCGGATGGCTGGACCCGGCTGATCCCGCTGGCCAACATGGTCTTCAAGGCGCGTCGGTTCAGTCGCCGGCTGGCGGAGGTGATGCGGCGCTGGAGAACACGGCCTCGCCAAAGCAGGATCTTCTGGTGCGCCGACGAGAGCCTCTTGAACACGTCCTCCCGCATCACCAGCCCGGCAACGGATTGGTTGATACGCAGGTTCAGCACGTACCGCACGCTGGTGTTCCACTGCAGGGCCAGCACGGCCTGGGGCATGCCGTAGATGGTGTCGAGACTCTTGGACTGCAGAGCCCATAGCACCCCGGTCAGCGGCAGGCGAAGCGTGATCTTACTCACCACGCGCGCCATGGCGGCGGCCCCCGGGTCCTGCTTCCAGGCCCACATGGCACGCTCGCCCAGGTTGGTGACATCGGACAGCGCGCTCTTGGAAAAGAAATACACCCAGCCGAGGCTGACCAAAGAAAGCAGACGGTACCCGCGATTGACGTACCGACGGCTGAAGTCCCCGTGCATGGACTCGGCTACGAATCGAAACTCCTTGGTGGAACGGAACAAAAAAGGCAGCTCCAGCACGCGGATGGACTTGTCGATGCGCGACAACCCCACCGACGCCACCGCTACGGCCTGGATCTGGTTTGCTTTCATGCGCCGAATGGACCGCAGTTCCGTGCCGGCCACTCCGCCAAAGTACAGCTTGATGATGACCTGACCCTTGGTGAGCCGCTTAACATCGGCGGCAAAGCGAGACAGCGCCCTGGTCCACGGCATGCCCCGCGGCATCACCGTAGCCACCTTGATGGTCGTAGGCGCCGCCCGGGCCACGGGCCCTTGGCCCATCACCATTCCCACCACCAGCCCAGCCACCAGGTACTTCATACGGTAAACCGCCTGCTCATTACTCTACCAGAGTAACCGAACAGCCCGAAATGGGAATTCATTTACAGAGGGTGTGGGTAGGGATCAGGGATCGAGGCGACGACAGGAACTGCGCGGAGCTAGTCCTCCCAGAGCACCGGCTGCTTGGCGCCATACCAGGCGTCGAGCTGGGGACCATAGGCGTCCTCGAGCACGCTGCGCTTGATCTTCATGGTCGGCGTGAGGAAGCCGTTTTCGATGAGCCACTCGTCCTTGGCCACGACGATGAACTCGAGTCGCTCGTACACCGGGACCTCCTTGTTGACGTCCTCCCGGAGCTTGGTGAAGGCCGCGGTGATCTCATCGCGGAAGGCCTTGTCCTTCATCTTGGGGCGAAAGTCCTCGCCCAGTTGCACCACCGCGCAGGGCTGGGGATAACCCGAGCCGAAGACACAGGAAAGCTCGATGTATTGCTCGTTGTTGATGTCGTTTTCCAGGGGAACGGGCGCCACGTACTTGCCCTTGGAGGTCTTGAACAGCTCCTTGACCCGACCGGTGATACGCAGACGCCCCTGGTCGTCGATCTCACCGCGATCACCGGTGAGCAGCCAGCCGTCGGACGTGATGGCCTCCGCGGTGGCCTCGGGGTTTTTGTAGTAGCCCTTCATGGTGGCGGGGCTGCGGACCATGATCTCATCGTTGTCGCCGATCTTGTGCTCCACTCCCGGGAAGCAGTTGCCCACGTATCCCACACGGGTCTTGCCGGGCTGGTTGCAGTGGGAAAAGGCGATATTCTCGGTCATGCCGTAGCCCTCGAGCAGCTCCAGTCCGATGTCCCGGTACCACTGCACGAGATCCGGCGGAATGGGCGCCGAGCCGCTGATGGCAAAGCGGGTGGCGTCCAGGCCGAGCCCCTTCTTGAGCTTCTTTTTCACGATGGACTTCAGGATCGGGATCTTCAAGAAGGTCTTGAGCTTCTTTGGGGGCATCTTCTTGAAAACACCCATCTGGAACTTGAGCCAGAGGCGCGGCACGGAGATGAACATCGTGGGCCGGGCCCGCCGAAGATCGTTGACGAAGGTGGTCAAGGCCTCGGCGAAGTACAGCTGACAGGCCGTATAGAGGGCGACGTTCTCGATGGCCATGCGCTCAAAAGAGTGCGCCAGGGGCAGATAGGATAGGAGCCGGTCGTTGGTGTCGATATCGAACACCTTCTGGATGCCGTCGTTGGTGAAACCCAGGTTGTTGAACGTGAGCTCCACGCCCTTTGGCTGCCCGGTGGATCCCGACGTGTAGATGATCATCGCGGTGTCATCGCCTTCCCTCAGGGGGCTGTCGTCGATGGGATCGTTCTCGGCGAGGACATCGGCCCACATCTTGTAGTCGTTGGGCGGCGCCAGGGTATAGGCGACCCGGGGCAGATCCTCGGGCACACCCGGCTTCATCTCATCCCAGACGTCTAACTTGCCCACGAAGACCATGGACGCCTCGCTGTGCTCGAGGATGTACCCGACGGTCTTGGCGTCGAGGGTCGGAAAGAGCGCCACCGTGATGTGCCCGGCCATCCAGATGGCCAGCTCGGTAATGATGAACTCCGAGCAGTTCTTGGACATGATGGCGATGCGGCTGCCCGGCTCGAAGTTCTGCGCCTTGAAGTAGGCCGCCAGACGCCGCGCCTCTTCGAGGGTCTGCACCCAATTGTAGGTGCGAACATCGGCCCCCCCCATGGGTTGCGTCATGAAAAGCGCGTCAGGGCGCTCCTTCTCGTGGCGATAGACACTCTGTAAGGGCAGCAAACGTTTCTCGATTGTCATGGCTTGACCTCCTCCTCCTCATCGACGGGGAATCCGCATCACTCGAAGCCGAAGGCTCGACTAACGTCACCCCAATCTCGTTCGTTGGTGGCCGGAAGTATTGCCTCGGTTGGCCCGGGGCGTCAAGCGTAGCCCTGGCGAGCAAGTCCCTTTTAGCTGAACCTACGCTGAGCCTGTGCTGAACCTACGCTGAACCTGCGCCCAGTCGGCCCCGCACAGATCAAGTCCCGCGGGTTTCTTCAGCAATCACATGGTATCCCACGCCGCCATGGGGAGATAGATGCATCGACCGTCCAGAGAGTCGTCTCCCTCCTCCCGAAAAACGACATCCTCGAGAGAACCCGTGGACTGGTTGGCCTTGGCACCCATCTGGTCAATGTAGACGCTGCCGCTGACCGGATAGAAATTACGGACAGTACAACTCGACGCGCCCACGCCATCTTCGACCAGCACCAGACATTGCTCGCAGAGATCGGGGTCATCATTGGGGATCGCTGCCAGGTCGAAGGTGCCGGTCCAATCTTCCGCAAAAAACATGTCTATGCGATCATTGCATTCCTGCGTGCCTGTTCCGGGAGAATAGAAGGAGTAGATTAATTGCTCCCAGTCATCGCCGGGATCGGGACTGAATCCTTCCAGGGTTATGGTTGTACAACCCTCGGACAGGGTGTTCCACTCGAGATAGTCCAAAGACAGGCAGTTGCCGTCGGCTAGTGGCACCATATCGCCATTTTCGTTGATGATCGCCTCCACGAGCACCACATCCGTCAAATACCCCTTGCTCTGGTACTCTTGGAGCCTGCCGCCACTGGCCATGAGCTCCAGGCTTCCCTCTCGGGCGACATAAAGTTTCATGTCCCCGCCTTCGTCTTGCTTCACATACACCATGTCCCCGTTGTCGGGCAGGGACAGATCGTAAGTACCTGGTCCTTTCAAGACCAGATTCGGCTCGTAATACTGATCGACCCGATCAATATAGATAAAATCATCAAAATCCTTTGCCCAGGTACTGGGAGTGATCGATCCGAGAAGCAACCATCGATAGTCCGAGAGCTGATCGGACTCCAGATGACCCACCCCAATGTCGGTGCAGGATACCGGTGCACAGTCGGGATCGGGACCAAGGCACGCACCTTCGTCGATGAGCCCCTGATCGCACTCGCCGTCGCCATACCACTCGAACTCGTCACAGAGGTCACAGCCTGGCGGCAGATCGTACATCGCGCACATATCCAGCCCGTCCGCCTTACCCTGCTTGACCTCATCCTTCTCGGGCACCGGATTGAGGTCCGGATCAACATTTTCGGAATTCCCGCATCCTCCCAAGACCAAGAAGGACACTACAACGATGAAAATGGTCATTGTTGAACCAACCCGATAAGCGTTCATGCTAACTCCTCCTTTTTTCGTAAAGCCAAACCCAGTGTTCCTTACACATGTATACAGCATGTATACATGTGTGGCGTAAATAATCAAGCCCGAAACAATCATGGTGCCTTTGCACGCCCCTGATCCCCCCTCCAATGTCGACGATGATATCGTCGAGGTCGTCTGAACGCATCCTCATCCACCGATTCGGGCAACTCCGGAGCCTGTTGTGGAGCCTGCTGTGGAGCCTGCTGTTGACCTGCGGCAAAGACGCGTACGATACTTCGGCTCCCAGGTCGACTGGAGAAAGTGCAGGAGAGATGGTCCGCTTCGACGAATATGACGGTGTTTTGAGGGCCTGCCAGCGGCTGTTCATAGGCAAGGTCCACTTCATGGATGGGTTTCCATGGAAGGAGTACTTCGGGACCGAGCAAAGGGCGCTGATCGTTGCCAATCACGGGCCCATCATCGGGCCGCTCGTGTGGGTCATGGCGTTATTCCCACGCATCGTCGATCTCGGCTATGGCCACTTGACCTTTTCGGCCATTGCCCATCCGCTCATCAGGAACCTCCCACTTTTTGCGCGAATCGTAGGGTTCGAAAAGCGGCGTGGAAAACGGTTGCGGACAGCGGACTACGTCGAGCTGTTCAAAGAGGGTCGTCTCAACCTCCTCAGCGTCGCCCCTGAGGGGGAATACACCCTCTATGGCAACGGTGTCGACATCCAGCCCTTTCGCTCACCGCGGAGTCTCGAGATCGCCCTGAAGGCCGACTGTCGTATCATTCTGGTCGTTGGCAAAGGCTTTGAGCATTGGCAGCGTGGTATTTCCATCGAAACGGGATGGAAGAAGCGACTGGTCAAGCGGTTGGCGGTCACGATCCCGTTCTTGGACAAGCTCGACGAAGAAGCGCTAGAAAACGCAGCAAAGATCTCGTTCAGCGTGATCTTCGGGCGTATTCCCGATTTCTACGTGGCATCCGAAATCTTCGAGCCCGAGCTGACGGTCGCGATGCTCGCCGAGGACAGAGCGACCCGAGATGAGCAACTCTCGGCGGAAGCCGCGCGCATGCGCCAGCAAATGATAAGAATGCTGGCGGGGATACGAGCCTCTACGTCGTCGGGTAGTTAACGCCCAGGGGCCCGACGGGCTCGCAGATGGGGCAGTCCTGGGGACAGGAGGTGTGATCCTCGTCCCCGTTGCAGTAGCCGTACCCCGCAAACCGCGGTTTCGCACGCCGCCTCGGGCACGCCCATGTAGGAACTCTGGGAGACCCAAAGGCTGGCACCGGAAGAACAGGTACCGTGGAAGGGGTCCACCGCGGTGCTGGACGCATTCCGCACCTCGAAGTGCAGGTGCGGACCCGTGGAGTAGCCCGAGGAGCCCACCTCCCCAAGCAGGTCGCCACAGGACACGGCGTCGTTGACGGCCACGGCCACGCTCCACTGCTTGAAGTGGGCGTACCGGGTGACCTTGCCGTCGGGGTGCTGGACGTACACGTGGTTGCCATAGCCACCGCCTCCGGGACAGTCCCCGGTGCTGCACTGGTCATCCTCGCCGTCGTGGGCCACGGTCACCACCCCGTCCGCGGCGGCCACCACGTCCTGCCCGGCGGCCATGCCGGCCCAGCTGCCCACGCCATAGTCGCTTCCCCGGTGGTTGGTATAGGT
>JAOZUO010000190.1 GCA_029938605.1 Deltaproteobacteria bacterium
CAAAGCGACGCACACCGTCGCTGCTGGGTGCAAAGGTAGGGACAACGACGCGGGGGATGAAAAGAAAGCGGTACACGGCCTCAAATCCGTCAAGGGCGAATTGCAGTTTAGGCCATCTTTTTTCGGGGTGCGTGTGTCTTTTTGCACTGCACGCAGTGCCGGGACCGACGGTCGGGTGTACTCGTCTTCTCCCAGTACAAAAATGAAAATCAATTCGGCGCCGAGAAGCTTCGCGGAGTCCAAGTGTTTGATATTCCGTCAGACCACGGATCCAGCGACAGGTCCCTTCGAAGATCGGCACCCGTCCCCGTTACATGTATCGTGCATCTTGCAGAACCATGCAAATCTAAATAATTAGTTTCAAATTGCATAGACATGCGCTTTGTCCTATTATGTCAAAATGATACGGCGCACACTCCAGACCAGATTGGTGGCCTTGGCGGCGCAGTACGGCGTGGTTTTCCTTACGGGCCCTCGGCAATCGGGGAAGACTACGCTGGCGCGAATGGCCTTTCCTGAGTTCCTCTATGTGTCCCTGGAGGACCTGCAGAACCGACAGGAGGCCCAGGAGGATCCGCGCGGCTTCCTCAGGCGAATCGAGAAGGCCGAAGGGGTCATCCTCGACGAAGTCCAGCGTACCCCCGATCTGTTTTCCTACCTGCAGGGCGCGGTGGATGACGATCGGGGCGGGCCGTACATCCTGACGGGTTCGCAGCAGTTCCAGCTGTCGGAGCGCATCAGCCAGAGCCTGGCGGGTCGGGCGGCGATTGTAGAGCTCCTTCCTTTCTCTCTCGCTGAGCTTCATGGCTGGGAGGTCACCGAGCCCGAGACGTTGACCGAAACGTTGACCGATCCGGAGACCCGGGCCCCGGGACCATCGACAATGAGCTTGGACGAGACCCTGTTCACAGGACTCTTTCCGCGGATCCACGACCAAGGACTGGAGCCCAGAACCTGGCTGGATGGGTACCTGCGGACCTACGTCGAGCGGGACGTTCGCACCCTGGGAGGCGTGGGGGATCTCGATGCCTTCACCCGCTTCCTGGGGCTCTGCGCCGGACGGGCAGGCCAGCTGCTGAACGCCTCTTCCCTCGCCAGCGACGTAGGTGTGAGCCAGCCGACGATCAAGAAGTGGCTCTCGATATTGCGAGCCTCCTACGTCATCGAGCTGCTGCAACCGCACCATGAAAACTTCAGAAAGAGACTGGTGAAGTCCCCCAAGTTGTACTTCGTTGACTGCGGCCTGCTGTGCAACCTACTGGGGTTACGCCATGCGGGAGATCTTCATCGCCACCCCTTGCGGGGCGCCATCGTCGAAAACTTCGTGGTAACCGAGCTTCGGAAACGCTTTGTGCACCACGGTCGACGCGCGCCGCTGTATTTTTGGCGAGACTCCAACGGTCGTGAGGTGGATGTCGTGGTGGAGTTGGGGCCCGCGCGGGTACCCATCGAGGTCAAGGCCGGTGTGTCGATTGCCTCGGACGCCTTTCGGGGATTGGACTACTATACCAAGCTCTCCGGTGGTTCGGGGGGGATCCTGGTCTACGGCGGGGATGAGAGCTACCCACGGCGCGGCCATCAGATCCGCGCGTGGTGGGGCCTGGGTTGAGGTGATCCGAGGTGAGTTGAGGTGAGGGGATCCGAGGGGATCCGAGGGGATCCGAGGGGATCCGAGGGGATCCGAGGGGATCCGATAGGGCCCGAGTCGCCGGAAGGATCCGCATGCGTACTCCAGCCTTGACACAAGCCTGTCCCCGCGCGTAGATCCTCAACTGGGAGAGCGTCTGGTAGCTCCACTAAGATCCGTTCCCGCACAGTAGATACCGGCCCGTTTGGGACCTGGGATGAAGGAGGTCTGGGAAATGTTCGCATTCAGCATTTTGGGACTCAGCCCGTTGATGTCGCTGCTAGCCATCATTGGCGGCGTCATCGTGACACTGATTCTGCTCATTCCAATCACGCTCGCGGGGTTCTACAGGAAGGTCCCTCAAGGCAGGGTGCTGATCGTCTCGAGCCCCCGGGGCAAGGTGACCGTGGCCTTCACCGGGCAGTTCGTCTGGCCGGTGTACAACAAGGCGGAGATCATGGACATCTCCCTGAACTCCATCGACATCGACCGGCGGGGCAACGACGGGATGATCTGCAAGGACAACATCCGCGCCGACATCAAGGTGACCTTCTATGTGCGCGTCGGGCGCGAGACCGAGGACGTGATCCAGGTGGCCCAGTCCGTGGGCTGCGCCCGGGCCTCTGACCGTCAAGCCATGGAGGAGCTGTTCAACGCCAAGTTCTCCGAAGCCTTGAAGACCGTGGGTAAGCAGCTGGACTTCGTGGACCTGTACACCAAGCGCGAGGACTTCCGGAAGCGGATCATCGAGGTCATCGGCGTGGACTTGAACGGGTATCAGCTCGAGGACGCGGCCATCGACTACCTCGAGCAGACCCCCATGTCCTCGCTGGACGCCAAGAACGTGCTGGACGCCCAGGGCATCCGGAAGATCACGGATCTGACGGCCGTGGAGAGCATCCGCACCAACGAGTTCCAAAACAACGAGAAGAAGCTCATCACCAAGCAGAACGTGGAGGCCCGGGAGGCCATCCTCGAGCTGGAGCGGCAGCAGGCCGACGCCGAAGCCAAGCAGGGCCGGGAGATCGCCACGGTGCGGGCGCGGGAGAACGCCGAGACCCTGAAGGTCCAGGCCGAGGAGTTGCGCAAGTCCGAGCTGGCGCGCATCAAGACCGAGGAAGAGGTCGCCATCAACGAAGAGAACAAGGCGCGGCAGGTGGCCGTGGCCATGAAGAATCGTGAGCGGGTGGTGGCCGTAGAGAACGAGCGGGTGGAGAAGGACCGCGCCCTGGAGGCCATCAGTCGGGAGCGGGAGACCGAGCTGGCCACCATCGCCAAACAGAAGGAAGTGGAAAAAGAGAAAAAAGAGATCGCCGACGTCATCCGCGAGCGCCTGGCGGTGGAGCGCACCATGGCCGAGGAGGAGGAGCGCATCAAGCAGCTCCGCCTGGTGGAAGAGGCCAAGCGCATCAAGGAGTCGGCCATCATCACCGCCGAGGGCAAGGCCCAGGAGCTGCTGGTCATGGACATCAAGGCGGCCGAGGCCGGCGAAGAGGCGGCCAAGTTCCGCGCCCGGGAGCGGCTGCTCATGGCCGAAGCCCAGCTCGAGGTGTCCGACAAGGAGGCCCAGGCCAAGATGCGACTGGCCGAAGGGACCCAGGCCGAGGAGGCCGCCCATGGGCTGGCCGCCGTCACCGTGAAGAACGCCGACGCCGACGCCATCGAGAAGGTGGGCATGGTGGAGGCGCGGGTGAAGCTTGAGAAGATGCAGGCCGAGGCCAAGGGCACCGAGGCCCAGGGCGAGGCCCAGGCGAAGGTCAAGGAAGTGGACGCCGGAGCCACGGAGAAGCACGGCATGGCCGAGGCCGTGGTCGTGCGAGAGAAGGGGTTGTCCACCGCCACGGTGGTACGCGAAACGGGCACCGCCACGGCCGAGACCATCCAGCTCAAGCTGGAGGCCGAGGCCGCGGGCCTCGAGAAGAAGGCCGTGGCCATGAACGCCCTGGACGAGGCGAGCCGAGGCCACGAGGAGTACCGGCTCCGGCTGGAGAACGAGCGCGCCATCGAGCTGCAGGCCATCGAGGCCCGCAAGGACGTGGCCCGATCCCAGGCCGAAATCGTCGCCGAGGCCCTCAAGACCGCCAAGATCGACATCGTGGGCGGGGAGAACCTCTTCTTCGAGCGGCTGGTCAACTCCGTCACCCTGGGCAAGAGCGTAGACGGCTTCTTCAAGGGTTCCGACGTGGCCACCACGGCCTTCAAGGACTACCTGGACGGCAACGCAAACCTGCCCGAGGACCTCAAGCAGGTGCTCTCCAACTCGTCGCTGTCGGCTGCCGATCTACAGAATCTCACCCTCTCCGGGGTGCTCGGCAAGCTCATGCTCAAGTCCGACGAGGCGGGCAAGACCAAGATCCAGAGCCTGCTGGCCGAGGCCAAGAAGCTCGGCGTGGACAAGGCGGAGCTGTAGTTCAACCTGAGGCTCGACTGAAGTTCGAGCGAACCGAGGAACCACTGGCCCGGGACGCTCGGTACCACCGAGCCCCGGCCCGGAATCGGAGAGGGTGATGGCTACTGACACAGAAGCCGTCGGCGCGACGGAGGAGGCCAAGGCCGAGGCCGACGGGAACCCTGCCATCGAGCAGGGCACCTACGAGATCATCCGTGACCGCCTGGTGAAGCAGGCCCGGGAGCTGGGGAAGAAGGCACAGTCGCTCAACGCCGAACGGATTGAGGTCTTCGGTGGCACGGATATGGCCGTCGTCGGCAACGAACGCATCCGCACCGAGAACAACTGCGTCCCCCGGGACATCGTCGAGGTGGGCGACAGCCTACTGTTCGGCTACAACGTGTTTCTGGGACTGAAGAAGACCACCGAGGTGTCCGACGCCTTCACCCTACACTCCTTCAAGCATACCGGGGAAGCCTTCGAGTTCGAGCCCCGGGAGGCGGAGTTCCTCGCCCACCCCAAGTTCGTGGAGCAGTTCAGCGAACTGTACCAGTACTACAAGTCCACCGAGCTCATGCAGCTGCGTCGGGTGGGGGAAAAGCTCCTGGCCATCTTCCGCACGGGCGCCACAGCCCACGACATCAAGGTGTTCCAGTGGGCCGTGTCTCCAGACGGAGCCAAGGTCACCTACATCGACAACCGGGGTGAGCGGGAGCATGTGTTCCCGGCGTCCCACGACTTCGAGTGGAGGCCCACAAGCCGCGACCAGCACATACCGGGGCGGTACCCGCACATCTCCATAGATGACGAGGTATTCATCGAGACCGTGGGCGGCGACCTCACCATCAAGGTGGAGGACAACACCGAAGACGGCCTGGGCGTCTACCGCGAGCCCGTGGAAGATCCGGACCAGTCCCTGGACGACGCGGAGATCCTCTACGTCCGGGTGGGCGTGCTGGTGCTGTTCAAGGTACTGCCCTATCGCGAGGAGAAGCACCGGTACCTGCTGTACAATACCCGCACGAAGAAGGCCGAGCGCATCGACGCCATCGGTCAGTCCTGCATGCAGCTTCCCGAGGACCACGGCATCATCTTCCCGGGGGGCTACCACCTGCAGTCCGGCGAGACCAAAACCTTCGAGGGCGACACCGAAGGCCTCGAGTTCTTGCGCATGATCAAGTCGCCCAACGGCGAGGACGTGCTGTACATCTTCCACCATCGGTTGGAAGGCCGCACGGTGCTGCTGCCGTACAACATGATCCGCAAGGAGCTGCAGAACCCCATCCGGTGCCACGGATACGGCCTGTTCCCCGACGGCAAGCTGGTGGTGTTCCGCGCCGAGAACGCCGAGCCCACCCGGGTCCACCCCATGCAGGTTTGGCAAACGCCCTTCACCAGCGACGAGTACGCCGCCAAGGCGCCAACGACCGGTTCGTACCTGGAAAAGATCGGCAACGCGGACCTGGTGCGCGGCATCTCGGACATGCTCTCCATCCGGCGGGCCATCGAGGATCAGAAGCCCACGGTCCAAATCTATGAGGATCTGGTGGCGGCCGTGGGCCGGGTACTCGACGACCACTACTGGCTGGACCGGGACGAGGTGGGCAACCTCCAGGACCCCCTGGAGGAGATCAAGGACACCGCCAACCTCATCGTGGACGAGTTCCAGAAAGTGGAGCAGATCCGCCGCCAGGCCAAAAAAGCCGTGGACGGGGCCGAGGAACTGCTCAAGGAGCTGCTCCGAGACCTCAAGCCCGACTCCTGGCGCACCTCTGACGCCTTCGTGGAGGGACTCGCCTCCCTGCGCAAGCAGCGCGGCAAGCTGATCACCCTGCGCTCCCTGCGCCACGTGGACACCGCGCGGGTGGACGACCTCGAAGCCCAGGTGGTGGAGCGGTTCGAAAAGCTCACGGGCCACACGGTGAAGTTCCTACTCGGTGACAACGCCCTGGACCCCTACCATGCGAAGATCGCCGACCTGCTGGAGCGCAGCGAGGCCATCGAGAAGGTGGCCGAGGCCGAGCCCCTCAAGGAGCAGGTGGAGACCCTGAATGAGCAGCTACAGATGCTCACCGAGGTGGTGGGCGGTCTGGAGTTGGAGGACTCCACCCAGCGCACGCAGATCCTGGAGGCCATCTCCGAGGTCCTGGGCAGCCTGAACCGCTGCCGGGCCCTGCTGGAGAACCGGCGCAAGGAGCTGCTGTCCACCGAGGCCGTGGCGGAGTTCGCCGCGGAGTTCAACGTCTTTTCGCAGAACGTCGTAAGCGCCCTGGGGCTGGCCGACTCGCCGGAAAAGTGCGACTCAGAGCTCTCGCGCCTGATGATGACCCTCGAGGAGCTCGAGAGCCGCTACACGGAGTTCGACCAGTTCCTAGAGGATCTGAACACCAAGCGGGAGGAGGTCTACAAGGCCTTCTCCACCAAGAAGCAGCAGCTTCTGGACGCCCGCCAGCGCCGGGCCGGCAACATGATGCAGGCCGCCGAGCGCATCCTCAAGACCGTAGACCGGCGGGCCTCGACCTTTGCTGACATCGACGAGCTGAACTCCTACTTCGCCGCCGACACCATGGTCACCAAGCTCGGTGACCTCGCCCGAAATCTGCGAGAGCTGGGTGACTCGGTAAAGGCCGACGAGGTGGAGGCGCGGCTCAAGGCCGCCATGCAAGACGCAGCCCGGGCCCTGCGGGACCGGGAGGACATGTTCGAGGACGGTGGCGAAGCCATCAAGCTGGGGACCCACCGCTTCAGCGTCAACACCCAGCCCCTGGACCTCACCATGGTGCCCCGGGAAGGTGAGATGTTCCTGAAGCTCACGGGCACGGACTTCTACCAGCGCATCGACGACGAGGACTTCGCCCAGACTCGTCCTTTCTGGGACCAACAGCTCGTGAGCGAGACCCCGGAAGTGTACCGCGGCGAGTACCTGGCCTCCCGGATCCTGGCCGACGCGGAGCTGGAGACCGGGGAGTACACCCTCGCCCAACTTCGCAGCGCCGCTGCCACGGAAAACGACCTGCTGGACATCGTCCGCAAGTACGCCGCCGAAGCCTACGACGAGGGCTACGAACGCGGGCTCCATGACGCGGACACGGCGCTCATCCTGTCCAAGCTGCTCACCCTTCACCAGTCCGCGGGGCTCCTGCGCTTTGCGTCGTCTGCCCGGGCGGCGGCGAACCTCTTCTGGGCCCACTACCAGGACGCAGACCGCGCCGAACGCTGGCTGCGCCGGGCCCGGTCCCTGGCCCGCCTCCGGGAGACCTTCGCCCCGGCCGCAGCCCACCAGGAGCTCTACGGCGAGCTGTCCGAGGCCATCAGTGATTTCTTCGAGGCCGAGTCCATCATCCTGGACCCCGACGAGGCCCACATGGCCGGCCAGTACCTGGCCGAGGAGCTGGGCGAGGAGATCGGCGACGAGTCGGTGGACTTCATCATCAGCGCCGAGGCCGAGGCGCTGCGCTCGGCCTTTCTCAAGCACCTCACCAGCACCAAGAACGATCGCGCCTTCACCGACGACCTGCGGCTGCTCGCCGACTCCGTGGAGGAGCGGTTCGAGCTCGCCGAAGCCTGGCTCACCGCCTTCGTAGACCAGTCCACCATTGAGAAGGTCACCGAAAACCGCCACGCTGTACGCGAGGCCGTGATGCTCATCCTCACCGAGTCCAAGGTGCAGCAGTCAGTGAGCCACGCGCTGACCTCGGCGGAGGTGGAGGGGCTCTTAGGCCAACACCGACGCATCCAGAACCGCACCCTGAAGCTGCGCTTAGACGAGTTCATGACCCGGCTGGGGACCTTCCGCCGGGTGCGCGTACCAGGCTTCCAGCGGTTCGGCGAGCTCCGCCATGAGCTGCTTGAGCGGGAGCGCTACGACCTGCGGGTGAGCGAATACATGCCCAAGGTGATGAGCGCCTTCGTGCGCAACAAGCTCATCAGTGAGGTGTACCTGCCCCTCATCGGCGACAACCTGGCCAAGCAGATGGGCGCCCTGGGCAAAGGCAAGCGCACCGACCTGATGGGCATGCTGCTGCTCATCTCCCCGCCGGGCTACGGCAAGACCACCTTGATGGAGTACATCGCCAACCGGCTGGGGCTGGTCTTCATGAAGATCAACGGCCCGGCTCTGGGCCACGGCGTGGTCTCCCTGGATCCCGCCGAGGCGCCCAACGTGACGGCGCGCCAGGAGGTGGAGAAGATCAACCTCGCCTTCGAGATGGGCAACAACGTCCTATTGTATCTGGACGACATCCAGCACACCAACGCCGAGCTGCTGCAGAAGTTCATCTCCCTGTGCGACGCCCAACGCCGCGTGGAGGGCGTGTGGAAGGGGCGCACCCGCACCTACGACTTCCGGGGCAAAAAGTTCGCGGTGTGCATGGCGGGCAACCCCTACACCGAGTCCGGCGAGAAGTTCCAGATCCCGGACATGCTCGCCAACCGCGCCGACACCTATAACCTCGGCGACATCCTGGACGGACGCGAAGAAGCCTTCGCCCTGTCCTACATCGAGAACTCTCTGACCTCCAACCCCATTCTGGCGCCCCTCACCACGCGGGATCAGGAGGATCTATACAAGCTGGTGCGCATGGCCGCCGGCGACGACGTGCAGGCCGACCAGCTCAGCCACCCCTACTCGGGGGTGGAGCTCAAGGAGCTGCTCACCGTGCTGGAGAAACTGGGCCGGGTCCAGAATGTGCTGCTACTGGTCAACCAGCAGTACATCTACTCCGCGGCCCAGGACGACGCCTACCGCACCGAGCCGCGATTCCAGCTCCAGGGCAGCTACCGCAACATGAACAAGCTGGCGGAGAAGATCCTGCCCATCATGAACGATGCCGAACTCGAGGCCCTGGTGGACGACCACTACCAGGGCGAGTCCCAGGCCCTCACCACCGGCGCCGAGCAGAACCTGCTCAAGCTGGCCGAGCTGCGGGGTCGCATGACCCCCCAACAAAAGGAGCGTTGGACCGAGATCAAAGAGGGCTTCCTCCGACGCAAGTCCATGGGCGGAGGTGATGACGATCCCGTGACCCGGGTCACCGGCACCCTCGGGCTGGTCTCTGAGAAGCTCGGCGACATCGGCCAGCGCATCCAGGAAGCCACCCAGGCAGTGGACGCCGATCGGGCCCAGACCTCGGAGTCGAACCAGATCCAGGCCATGCTTTTAGAGAAGCTCGAGGAGAACCTCGGCGCCAAGGGGAGCAGCACACCGGCACAACCGGCCCCGTCGGCACCACCGGCACCATCGGCAACCCAGCCAGTCACACCGGCCCTGGACCCGGCCATGGTCGCCCAGGTCAGCGCGCAGCTCGCCAGCCTCAGCCAGGGCGTCCACGCCATCGTAAACGCCATCGAGGCCCATCCCGCCGCGGTGGCCCCCGCAGCCGCCGCTGCCCCCGCTGCCGCCGCAGCCGCTGCTGCCCCCGCTGCCGCCCTCGCGCCCAAGCGGCCCCACACCTCCAGGAAGCAGCCCGCGCCCCAGACCGCCGGTGCGCTCGTACTACCCGAAGCCCTTCGTCAGCAGCTCAAACAGCTCTCCCCCTCCACGGACATCCGGGTGGTGGACCTCATGCGCACCATCAACAAGAAGATCAAGCAGGCCGGCGTGGTGGACCCCGCCATCGACGCCCTGCTCGAAAAGACGCTCTCCGAGCTGGACCACCTCCGCTCCCTGGTCGACGCCTTCAAAAAACTCGACGCCGGCTAGCTCCACGAGTCACCGCCCCCGATACTGAAGGGGACCCCATAACGGCCCGCCGTAAGGCCGGACTACGAAGTGCGGCTGTAGCGCTGGCAGAGGGTGCGTAGGCGGGACCCGACCTCGTCATTGAAGGCCTCGGCGCGTACCCGCCAGGACCAGTTGCCAGTGGACTTGCCGGGCTGGTTCATGCGGGATTTGTGGTCGAGCCCGAGCAGGTCCTGCATAGGAATTACGGCCGTGTCCGCCACCGAGGAGAGGCACAGTCTAATGAGGTCCCACACGATGTCGTGCCCGTCGGAGGATAGGTACCGGCGCACATGGTCGCGGATACGCTCGTCGGCGCTCTGCCACCAGCCATAGGTGGTGTTGTTGTCGTGGGTGCCGGTATAGGCCACGCAGTGGCGGGGGTAGGTGTGCGGAAGAAACGGATGATCCGCCTGGGCGCCGAAAGCAAACTGCAGCACCTTCATGCCTGCAAGTCCAACCTCGTCGCGTAGATCGTGTACCGGCTGGTCGATCTCGCCGAGATCCTCAGCCACCAGGGGCAGATCGCCGAGCCCCTGTCGTAAAGCAGTGAAGAAGTCCGCCCCGGGCCCCCGAACCCAACGACCGCTCCGAGCGTCCTGGGCGCCGGCGGGGACTTCCCAATAGGCGGCGAAGCCGCGGAAATGATCCAGACGCACCAGGTCTGTCTGGGACAGCGCCCTTCCGAGACGCTGCCGCCACCAGGTCCAGCCGTCATCGGCCATGCGCTCCCAGTTGTAGATGGGGTTACCCCACAGCTGGCCCGTCTCACTGAAGTAGTCCGGCGGCACCCCGGCCACCACCTCCGGATTCCCCTGCCCGTCGAGCCGGAACTGCTCGGGATGCGCCCAGACATCCACGCTGTCGCGATCCACGTAGATGGGGAGGTCCCCCAGCAGCCGTACTCCACGCCTGCGACAGTGGGCTCGCAGCCCCTGCCACTGGCGATGGAAGAGGAACTGCAACGCCACCTCCCGATGGATCTCTTGCCGGAGCTCGTGACCGGCGGCGCCCAGGGCGCGGGGGTTGCGGTCCCGCAGCTCGCGGGGCCACTGCCACCAGGGCCGCAACCGCTCCACCTGACGGAGCGCCGCGAACAGCGCCGCCTCCTCGGCCCACGGGGCCTCTTCGCGGAAAGAGGCGAAGGAATCCACCAGATCGGGATTCGCACCGGACACCAGCCGATCCGCCGCCTTCTCCAGACGCGCAACCTTGAAGTCGCACATGGCCCCGAAGTCCACGGCGTCGGGCCCCGAGCCCACAAACGGGAGGTCGTAATCCTCCAGCAGACCGTCGGCGAGGAGCCCTCGTAGGTCGATGAGCCATGGGTTCCCCGACAGGGCGGAGTAGCTCGAGTAGGGGGAATTTCCCGCGCCGGGGGGCACCAGGGGCAGAAGCTGCCACAGCGAAACACCGCTGTCGGCGAGCCAGTCCACGAAGCGAAAAGCCCCCTCTCCCAGGTCACCGATACCACCGGGCCCCGGTAGGGAGGTGGGGTGGAGCAGAATCCCCGCGGCGCGAGGCAGGCGATTGGTCATAGCCAGTGAATGCCCGTCCGGGGGGTGTGGATCAAGAGATTTGTTCGCGCACCGGGCACAGACGAAAAACCCGCCCGCGATCCACCGTCCATCCACCAGGGAAAAAAACTCCCAGAACTACGCGGGGGCCATGCTATAAGGTTTTCATGATGGCCTCAGCGGTCATGACTCTAGTCGATGAAATCCGGCGGCGACGGCTGTCTAGGAACAAGCACTTCTCACTCTTGTCGGGTCGGAAGTATCGGGAGGCCCGCCGCATTCAGCGCTATCTGGATGGGCTGGCGGCAGACCTCTTGTCCCTGGCCGACAGCGGCGAGCTCGACCTGGGCCTCGAGGCCGGGCCCAATGAAAGACTCGTTCTCACTGTAGAGGTGGCGCGACTCGGGCTGCGCCGCCGCTGCTACCTCTGCCGCGAAGAGCTGGACTACTTCACAAATCACCACCCCGAGGTGGCACAGTTCATCGCCGAGGCCACCGGCCTGCCGATGCGCTGCGGTGCCGGGGCGAATCCCCCGTTCGAAATTCACGGAGACGATCGAGATGTCTGACAAAAACCAAGATTCCGGACACGTCATGTTGCACGGCGACGAACCTAGTGCGGAGTCCAAGCTCGTCTTCGAAGAGCACACCAACGACGTCTTCGTCGTGGTGACCCAGCTCTACTGCCACAACGGACACAACCTCGTAACCTCGGAAGAGACGTTCTCCGGCTTCCAGGGCATCTCCCTGTGGCTCGAAGGCGGCGGTCACGAGGGAATGCTCGCGATCAGTCCCGTCCACGGCGACGCCACCAAGCGCGGCGTGGAGTTTCCGGCGGGCACCAAGGTGGCCATCAAATGTCCCACCTGCAAGGAGGAGCTGCCGGAGCTTACCCGATGCCAGTGCTCCGAACACGCCATGCTCCGCAAGGCCTTTTTGACCCCCAAGCTCACCGAGGCCCACATCATCGCCGTTTGTGACATCTGGGGCTGCCCCCTGTCCCGGGTCATCGACAGCTACGAGATGTTCACGGAGTTCGCCGAGGGACGCATCGGCGATCAGCCTGACGACGAGTAGGTCAGACTGCTAGGCGTCAATCCAACAGACGGCTGAGCGCACCGAAAAGCGAGTAGTCTCCCAGAGTACTCACGGAACTGTGGGAGAGGAGCCCAACGCCCCTTCCATAGCTGGGCTGATTCCGGGTCGCTTGGGCCTTGAGCTCAGCTTCACGGGCCCGACGTTCGAGAGCATCCACTTCTCTTTTCCGCGACCGGGCGAGCCCTCCCTCGGCGATGAACCGCGCAATGCGCTCCAACTCGGTGTTGTCCAACCAGACCCCATGAGCACGGCATTGGTCTATGAGGACCCCCGAAATGCGACCGAAGTTCTCACGGTTCATCATGTTCTGGCAGTCGGGGCACTTGAGGTAGACCACCGGCGCCGCCCCGACGCTGCCTCGATGGGCGGCGGGCAGCGGGTTGTCCTGAAACTGGGCGACCTTCATATCACAGACCAACTTGAACGCATCGGCTGGCAGCCAGAGGCCTAGACACGAAGGACATTCATGAAAGCCAATAGCCTCGGCAGCCCGCGCCTGCAAGGGGGTCTGGCATCGGGGACAGGCCAGGTTAGATGGGTGGTGCTCCACCACCTCCTGGGGGCGGATAGGCTGGGCACACTCAATACAAAAGCGCGCGGTCTCGGGCAACCGGGCAAAGCACTTGGGGCAGATCTGCGTGTAGTTTCGGGTCTGCGGATCGAGCACGCCTCCGCAGTAGTCGCACTGCGACGCGTCTTGACCCAGCGGCCCCCCGCAATCCGCGCAGTGGAGGTTCCGCGCCTGGTGGGCGTGGGGCTCGGGAACGGTCATGGCGTTACCACACAGGCAGCGCACGTGTTGTCCTGGTGGATACTTCTCCACCCGATACTGTCGGGAGCACTCGTCGCACGATAAAATCATAGTTCGGGGTTTCTCCACTCTGCGTTTTTGCCCATTGGCGAGGCCGGGAGTATGCTCCTGTCAATGGCTCAAGCCATAGGCACCATGAAGTATAGCGCACTCATCACGGTACTGCTCGGCGGACTGTTCCAGACGACGGCCTGTGACAAGAACCGCCAGGGCCAAGCCGGCCAACCCCCTTTTTTACCCTGCAGCCAGAACAAGCGGTGCGTGAAGCCGCAGATCTGCCTGCTGCGTCCCCAGGTGTCTTCTGGAACCTGTGTTCATGCGTGTCGCCTCGACAGTGACTGCGCCCCTTCGCTGGCGTGCAGCGGGCGCTTCAAGGGTCCGCGTCGCAACGGGCAGAGTCCACGCAGCTACTGCCGACGGGCCACCGTGGAGGTTGGCGGAGACTGCAGCCGCCTCACCGACGGGTGTAAGCCCGGCCTACAGTGCGCCCAGGGCCGGACCTGCGTTCACGCCTGCAAAGTTGACGCAGATTGCCCCGCGGACCAACGCTGCAAGCCGGTTCCAGAGGCGCGGACTTTCGGCCGCCCGGCACCGCCACTCTACCACGCCTGCGTCAGCGCCGCGGTGAAGGAGCACGGGGACTGCAGCACCCGGGAGCACCCTCGCTGCGGGCGCGGACTACGCTGCCACCGCAACCGATGCGTCAAGCTCTGCGCGGGCGACACCGGGTGCGGCGAGGGACGTATCTGCGACGGCCGAGCCTCCGAGCCACAGGTGAAGCCAGGGGCCGAGCCTCGTCGAGGATTTCGGTACTGCCGCTTGGCCGCCTCCCAGGGAAAACGCTGCTCGAACCACTGGTCCAAGGACGTGGGATGTCAGCCCGGGCTCCAGTGCTATCGTGGACGCTGCCGTCAGCCCTGCACCAGCCACGACGACTGCCCGACCAACGCCCACCGTACGCTCCAGTGCCGCCGCCGCCGCTGGCGCAAACAGAGTTTCCGTCTCTGTCTCTGACGAACGGGTCGAGGACCGCCACGCATCCAAATATCTAAAATTCCGCTTGAAATTCGCCTGGCAGCTATGCTAGTGGAATGTCTCTTGTGCGGAATATCCTCTTTTTTGGAGTTTAGCCCATGACCCCCGTCCCCGTAGTCTGGCCGAATCTGGAAACGGCGTTTGAGCGCAACTCTCCGGACATGTCCAGCTTCCTGAATCTCGAAACCGGGGAGGTGCTGATGCTCGTCGACGGCACCGCTGAGGACGAGAGCCAACGTAGCAACGCGCTCATGCAGCCCGACACCTACACGGCCATCGAACCCGCCTCCTCCCGGGAGCAGTACCGCTGGATGGAACGGTTCGTGACCTCGGTGGAAGACGAGAACCTACGCGAACGGTTGATCATCGCCATCGACGGCAAGGGCGCCTTCCGGCGCTTCAAGGACGTGCTGCTCCACTACCCCGGTGAACGCGAGCGCTGGTTCTCCTATCGCGCGGATCTCCTACACGCCTTCATCAACGAGTGGCTGCAGGAGAACGGTATCGAGACCGATTCGATATCGCCCTGGGGCGACGTCACACCGCCACCCGAGCCGGATCTGCCCTTGACGCGTCCGGCCCAGGGCGCCATCAGCCCCGCCGAGGTGCTCCGCCGCCAGGCCAAGGAGCTCATCGACGTCATCCCCGCGGTGGATCTCACGGCCGCCATCACCTTCCTCGAGTTCCTACGGGAGCGCGGCTCCTCCAATCTGGTCTCCCGGGAGCAACTCCCTCGAACCAACCCCACGCCAGTCAATTCCTACGAGCCCTAGTTCCACGCCTCGAAAGTCTGTTCCGGAGCGTGGAAGTAAATATCCCCCGGCAAAGCCGGGGGCATTACAATTGTGAGCCGCT
>JAOZUO010000319.1 GCA_029938605.1 Deltaproteobacteria bacterium
GCGAGCCGGGCACCTCGACGACCTGATCTGACCAACTTATTACTGACCGGGCCCTTGGTTTGGATGCACCACCAGTATCTCGCCGTATCCAGGACAGATCAAGGAGTACGCTCAGCCCAGGGGTACGTTCGGGGCACGTTCAAGGGCACGCACTCACGTGCGCGGCTTGAGCAGCGTCTTGATGCCGAGGATGCACAGGCCGATGATAATGACGGCGATCTTGCGGAGTCGGCGCACGAGCTCCATAAGCAACCCCGTGGCCGGGTCGAAGCGCAGGAGCTTGAAGATCAGGGTGGACCCCGCCTCGTTGGCGCCCATTTGGGACGGCACGAAGAAGAAGATCACGTACACCAACAGGCTCGACGCCTGCAGCAGCATCAGGGTGGCGAAGCCGGCCGGGTGGCCGATGATGAGCAGGATGACCCAGATCTCCACCACGGCCATGGTGCGCGCCGCGAAGATCCAGAGGAACGCCCGCCAGAAGGCCGCTCGCCGCTCCTGGGCGTAGGTTCGTGCTTGGAGGTCGGCCTTGCGCGCCCCCTCGATGGCGCCTTCGATGTTCTGGATGGGCAGGCGTACAAACCGCAGCGCCTTCATGAACCGCTCGGCCATGCCCCAGCGGATGGCCAGGGTGAGCAGCACCAGGATCCCCCCCACCACGGCGGTCACCACGATGGTGCCCCACATGAGCACCGGCGCCAGATCCAGCCAAATGAGCCCGATGAGGGCCCCCAGGGCGATCTGTAGGAAGTTGGTGATGATGTACAGGTAGTTGTGCAGGATCAGGGAAGAGACGATGTCTTCGGGCGGTATCTTGCCTTTGAGCTGGGCTCCTTTCACCGGCTCGCCCGCTACGCTGCCCGGAGTCAGCTCATTGACGGAGAAGCCCACGAGCCCGGCGGCGAAGAGGTCCCAGACCGTGGCCGTGGTGCGCTCGGGGTACAGCAGCTCCTTCCAGGCCACCGCCAGGAAGAACATGGACGCGAGCCCCACGAGCAGCACCCACAGCAGGGAGGGTCCGATGTGAACCATGTCCGCCCACAGTTTCGCGGGCCCGACCTGATAGATCAGGACGGAGAGCAGCCCGATGCCGAACACCAGGAAGATGAGACTGAGCTTGCGCATGACCGCCCGGGCATAGCCCTCGGCCTGGGCACTGTCAAGGGACACGGAGCAACCACCTGGCGCTCTGGAAGCTTGGCAAGTGGGTCTGGGGCGGGTATGGTGCCGGGACTTTGGAGTTTCGAGCGGGACCATGCTGTTTAACAGCATAGAATTCATCATTTTTCTGATTGTCGTCTTTGCCATCACCTGGCTCTTGGTCCGGTGGCGTATGGTGCAGACGATCTTCCTGCTCGTGGCGAGCTACTTCTTCTACGCCAACTGGAATCCCTGGTACCTGTTTCTGATCTTTTTCACCTCCAGCGTGGACTACCTGGTGGGCGGGACCATCCATCGGACCACGGACCGGACCCGGCGGAAGCTGCTGCTGGCCCTATCCCTGTGCACGGACCTGGGCGTGCTGGCGGTGTTCAAGTATTTCAACTTCTTCACTACTCAGGTTGCCACCTCCCTTTCGGCCGCGGGAATGGCGGTGGATCCGGTGATGCTGGGCGTCGCGCTGCCCGTGGGGATCTCGTTTTTCACGTTCCAGTCCATGAGCTACACCATCGACATTTATCGACGGCAGCTCGATCCCGCTGACAGCTACTGGCAGTTCCTGCTCTTTGTTTCGTTCTTCCCGCAGCTCGTGGCCGGGCCCATCGTACGGGCGTCGGTGTTTTTGCCGCAGCTAAGGCAGGACCGTGGGCTGAGCCGGGAGATGGGGGGCATCGGGCTATTTCTGATCATGAGCGGTCTGGTCAAGAAGGTGTGCTTCGCGGATTATCTGGCGGTGAACCTGGTGGACCGGGTCTTTGAGAACCCCACGTGGTTTACTTCCACGGAGGTGCTCGCCGCGGTCTACGGCTACGCCTTCCAGATCTACTGCGACTTCTCAGGCTACTCCGACGTGGCCATCGGCGCGGCGCTATTGCTGGGTTTCCGATTGCCGGACAACTTCCGGTCCCCCTACAGGGCGGTGAACCTGCAGGACTTCTGGCGTCGGTGGCACATCTCTCTGTCCACCTGGCTGCGGGACTACCTGTACATTCCACTGGGTGGGTCGCGCAAGGGGCCCTGGCGCACGTACCTCGCGTTGGCGGCGACCATGGTGTTGGGCGGCCTGTGGCACGGCGCGGCCTGGACCTTCGTCATCTGGGGCGGTCTTCACGGCGCGGCCCTGGCGTTCACGCGCGCCTTTCAGCGTTTGCGCGGCCCGGTCCCCATCCGGGACCTGGCCGTCGGCGCGCTGCTGGACATGGGGGTTCGGGATCCCAAGTGGGCGCGGGTTTCGCGGGCCACCACCGCGCTGGTCATCGACTCGGTGATGCGCGTGGGCATGATCCTGCTGACCTTCCACTTCGTGGCTTTCGCCTGGATCTTCTTTCGGGCCAAGAGCTATGACCACGCCATGGGGATCCTCGCCCAGTTGGCCAAGCTCACGCCGGGCAGCGCCAACGTGGTGCCTACGGTGGCCCTGGCGCTGCTGGGGGCCTGGATCCTGCACTGCCTGCCTGAGGAGTGGGTGGGAGCCCTACGCAAGGTCTTCGCCCGGTCGCCCTTCGTGGTGCAGGCGCTGATCATGGTCGTCGTGTCGGTGCTCGTGTATTCAGTGGCCCAGTCCAAGGTGGTGCCTTTTATCTACTTCCAGTTCTGATGGGCCCATGCGAATGACAAACCACACAACACTGCCCCGGCGCGAGGTATCCGATGGTTTCGGCCCGGTTCCCAGTGGTCACTCTACCGCTGGGGCCGCCGGTGCCTCCGTTCCGGGTGTTTCCGCGGACCAGGTGACCGTGAGCGGTCCCCAGGTGCTTTGGTCGCGCACCTCGCTGGCCATTGGCTGCTTTGTCGTCATGGCGTCGAGCCTCTACGTGGGCCACCGGCTGTACACCGGCAAGTCCATCCACATGCCCAAACCGACGTTTTTTCCCTCCGCGCCCGAGCGTGGGCTGCGTGGTGCGGGGCCCATGCCCACGGCCGCGGAGAACAAGTTCAAGCCGCCGCCGGTGCTCAAGACCACGGTGCAGCCGGTGGAAGAGCCGCCCGGCAACCAGGCGCTCGTGAAGTTCTTCCGTGCGCTGCGTCGGACGCAGCAGAAGCGTCCGGGGGCCATCACCCGGGTGTGCCATTGGGGGGACTCCCAGATCGTATCGGACAACATCACGTCCACGATTCGACTGCGCCTTCAGCAGAAGTTTGGCGACGCGGGGCACGGGTTCCTCATGGTGGGGCACCCGGCGTCGTATAAGCACGACAACGTGTGGCACTGGTCCAAGGGGTGGAGCTTCGTCGGCGTGGCCCAGGGCTATAGAAAAGACCACTGGTACGGCATCGCCGGCCTGCACGCCGTGAGCGGGCGCAAGGACCCGGTGTTGGCGCGGTACAAGACCAAGCTCACCTATCCCATGGGGAAGCATGTGTCGCGCTTTCAGGTGTCGTACCTGCAGCACGCCTTGGGTGGGCGGTTTCGGCTCCGTGTGGATGGCGAGCTGATCCGGACCGTGAACACTCGCGGGGACGAGAAGAAAGAGGTGCTACTGGAGCTACGGGTCCCCGATGGCGTGCACAGTTTCGGCATCAAGCACATTGGTTTTGGCACCAACCGCTTCTTCGGCGTGGCCCTGGAGCGGGATGTCCCCGGCGTCATCTACGACTCCCTGGGACTCAAGGGCGCCCAATTCCACGACCTGGCAAAGAACGACCCGGCCCACTGGGCTCGTCAGATCGCCTGGCGCAAGCCCGACCTGATGGTCTTCGGCTTCGGCACCAATGAGTCCTACCAGGAGATCCCCATTCGCAAGTACCCCCCCATGTGGTCCGCGCTCATCCGGCAGCTGCGCAAGGCGCGCCCCCAGGCGAGCTGCCTCGTACTGGGCCCGGTGGATCGCGTACACATGTACAAGTACTCCCACCCGCGCACCAGGCCCCTGCGGGACGCCATGCGCCGGGTGGCCCTGGCTGAAGGCTGCGCCTTCTGGGACACCTACGCGGCCATGGGCGGCGACAAGGCGGCGCTGCGCTGGCGGCGGGCCGGCCTCATGTGGGGTGACCTGGCCCACATGAACCCCCAGGGCGGCCGCAAGCTCGGCGGCCTCATTGCCCAGGCGCTCATCGAGCGCTACCAGGCCTGGCTGGCCCAGGAGCAGTACCAGGAGAAGCGCCG
>JAOZUO010000191.1 GCA_029938605.1 Deltaproteobacteria bacterium
TCAGCTTTCGAAGCCCTTTCGGGCCTCTACTCCCTGCTGATAGTAGTGCTTCACTTCGCGCATCTCGGTGACTAGATCGGCGCGTTCCAGGAGGCGGGGATCGGCGCGGCGGCCGGTGATGATGAGCTCCACGTGGTCGGGACGGGCGTCTACCAGGGCCAGGAGCTCGTCTACGGAGAAGAGCTTGAAGTGGGTGGCGATGGAGGCCTCATCCAGGATCACGACGTCGTAGTCGCCGCTGCGTAGGATCGCGGCGGCTTTGTCGTAGCCGGCGCGGGCGGCGGCGATGTCGGCGGGCTCGGGGTCGCGTTTGATAAAGCAATCCCTGCCGAACTGCTCGATCACGAGATCGTCGCCGAGACCGCCGAGCCGCTCCAGGGCGTCGAGCTCGCTGTAGCGCATGCCCTTGACGAACTGCGCCATGTATACCCGCAGGCCGGCGCCCACGGCGCGCAGGGCGAGCCCGAGGGCCGCGGTGGTCTTGCCCTTGCCGTCACCCGTGTAGACCTGGACGTAGCCTTTTTTCATTGGGAGCTGAGCTTTTTCTGCACGGCGGCGTCCTTGGCGCGGACCTGATCGGCCTGGCCGGCGCGGTGCTTTTTGATGCGGTCGTGCAGGTCCTTGTCGGTCAGGGCCAGCATCTGGGCGGCGAGGAGGCCGGCGTTTTTTGCGCCGCCCACGCCTACTGTGGCAACGGGGATGCCGGGGGGCATCTGTACGGTGGACAGGAGCGCGTCCATGCCCGTGGGCATGAGTGACGCGATGGGCACGCCGATGACCGGCCGGGTGGTGTGCGCCGCCACGACGCCCGCCAGGTGGGCGGCGCCCCCGGCGCCGGCGATGACTACGCGGATGGAGCGGTCTTCGAGCCCCTCCACGAAGGCGACGGTGTCCGCCGGCGTGCGGTGGGCCGACAGGACGCGCACCTCCACGTCGATCTCCAGGTCCCCGAGGACCGTTACGGCCTTCTCCATGACCTTGAGGTCACTGTCCGAGCCCATGATCACCGCGACTTTGTGTTTCTTCATCGATTCACTGCCCTGTTGCCGATGTCAGTTCTGTATTGGACGTCCGGCCACGAGATCTTTCGCGTGGCTGTGTAGGCGTTTTGCTGGGCCTCGGCGATGGTGTCGCCGAAGGCCGTGACGCCGAGGACCCGACCGCCGGACGAGACGATGCGGCCGCCGTTGTGGTCGCTGTCGTCGTAGGTCGTGCCGGCGTGGAAGACCACGACGTCGTCGGACTCCTGGGCGGCGTCGATTCCCTCGATGACGTGCCCCTTGTCGTAGGATCCCGGGTACCCGCCGGCGGCCATGACGACGCACAGGGCCGGGCGCGGATCCCACTGAGGCTCCAGTCCGGCGAGCCCGCCGCTGGCCGCGGCGCCCAGGAGGGTCGTAAGGTCGGTCTGGAGGCGGGCCAACACGGGTTGGGTCTCCGGGTCGCCGAACCGGCAGTTGATCTCCAGGACGTTGAGCGCATCGCCGGAGATCATCAGCCCGGCGTAGAGCACGCCTCGGTAGGGTGTACCGGCCTGGGCCATGCCCCGGGCGAGGGGCTGCATCACCTCCGCCATGATGCGCTTGGCCAGCTCGTCGGTGACCACGGGCGCCGGGGAGTAGGCGCCCATGCCGCCGGTGTTGGGCCCCTCGTCGCCATCCAGGGCGCGCTTGTGGTCCTGGGAGCTGGCCAGGGGCACCACCCGCAGACCGTCGCAAAGCGCCATGAAGGATGCCTCTTCACCTTCGACCCGGTCCTCCACAAGGATGGACGCCCCCGCTTCGCCGAAGCGATGGTCCACCAGCATCTGGCGCACCGCGGCTTTGGCTTCGGCCGGGGTGGAGCACACGATCACGCCCTTGCCGGCGGCCAGGCCGTCGGCCTTGACCACCTGCCCGACGGTGCGCGAGTCGATGTAGGCTTCGGCCGGGGCCACCTCGGTGAACACGCCGAAGTCGGAGGTTGCCACGCCCTGGTCGCGCATGAACTGCTTGCAGAAGGCCTTGGACCCCTCGAGCCGGGCTCCCGCCGCGGTGGGCCCGAAGGCCACAAGCCCTTTGGCGTCGAATTTGTCCACGATACCCCGGCAGAGCGGATCTTCGGGACCGACGATGGTCAGGCCGATCTTTTCGGACTCGGCGAAGGCGAGGAGCCCATCGAGGTCGTTGGCTCCAATGTCCACGTTGCGTCCCACCGCCGCCGTGCCCGCGTTGCCCGGCGCGCAGATGACCTCGGTGACCTTGGGGCTCTGGGCGACCTTCCAGGCCAGCGCGTGCTCCCGACCTCCGCTTCCCACGATCAAGACCTTCATGTGCGACCTCCGTTTGGATATGGATCTATCAAGATCGGACCCGGGGCGTCAAGTTGAACTCCAGACGAATTCCTGCCAAGGAACTACCTGATCCGGACTGATTTCCCTTGACTCGACCCCGCTATCGCTGTGCAAAGATGGGGCCTAACACTACTCGAATCCGCAACTGACCCGAGGGTCTCGAAACGAAGGAGTTGTCGCAATGTCCGGACGCAAATGGAACTTTAATCCCGGCCCGTCGGTGATGCCAGTGCCGGCCTTGGAAAAGGCCAAGGAAGCACTACTGGATTACGATGGTACGGGAATCGGCATCATGGAGACCAGCCATCGATCCAAGGAGTTCGGCGAGCTCTACGGGAAGCTCCAGGAGCGTATGGCCAAGCTGCTGGCGCTGCCGGCGGACCGAAAAATTCTGTTTTTCGGCGGTGGGGCGAACCTGCAGTTCTCCATGATCCCCATGAACCTGCTGCCCGAGGGCGGACACGCTGACTACGTGAACACCGGCACCTGGGCGAACAAGGCCATCGCCGCGGCCCAGCTCGTGGGCAAGGTGGACGTGGTGGCGAGCAGCAAGAACGACGAGGGCAAGTTCCCGCGGGTCCCCACGCCGGCGGAGATCCAGGTTACCGCGGGCGCTCAGTACCTGCACCTGTGCTCCAACAACACCATCGCCGGGACCCAGTTCCACGCCTGGCCGGACACCCCGGAGGTGCCCCTCATCGTGGACATGTCGTCGGACATCGCTTGCCGGGAGCTGGACTGGTCGAAGTTCGATCTGGTGTACGCGGGGGCGCAGAAGAACCTGGGACCGGCAGGAGTGACCGTGGTCATTATCAGCCAGAAGCTCCTGGATCGCTGCGGCGACGACCTGCCCATGATGCTCAACTACAAGACCATGGCCGCCAAGGACTCCCTGGGCAACACGCCGCCGTCTTTCCCCATCTATATGGTTGGGCTGGTGCTGGAGTGGATCGAGCAGCAGGGCGGAATCGCGGCCGTGGAGAAGGTGAACCGCGCCAAGGCGAATCTGCTCTACGGTCTGTTTGACGACAACCCGGACTACTTCCGGGCGCCGGTGGAGAAGGCGAGCCGCTCCCTCATGAATGTGGTTTGGCGCCTTCCCAGCGAGGACCTTGAGAAGCAGCTCATCGCCGAAGCCACGGCGGACGGCTTTGTGGGCCTCAAGGGTCACCGCAGCGTGGGCGGGCTTCGGGCGTCCATCTACAACGCCATGCCCTCCCAGGGCGTGGAGCAGTTGGTGGACTACCTCAAGAAGTTCGCCGCGAAGTAGCCACCCAATAGTTGGCATCGCAGCGGGGACGGTTGGTCCCTGTATTTCACATCACAATGTTGGGGGAGAAGAGTGGGGCTCTTAGGCGGCTAGCGCTTGGCGCCTTACTGGCCGTAGGTGCCGCCGCTGCCGTAGCCGCCGCTGGGACCGGGCAGGCCGGGCTGGGGGGCTGGGGTGCCGGCGCTGGGGTAGCCGCCCGGAGAGGGCAGGCCGGGTTGGGGAGCCGCCGGAGCACCGGGCTGGGGGTACCCGGGCTGGGGAGCCGGAGCGCCGGGCTGGGGGTACCCGGGCTGGGGAGCCGGAGCGCCGGGCTGGGGCTGGGGCTGGGGTTGAGGTTGGGGCGCCGGGGCCTCTTGGGCCACGGGCTGCTCGGGCATGGGCTGGGGCACCGCCGCGGGCTGGTCATAGGGTCCGCCACCACCGGGAGTCATGCCGCCTGCTGGCGGATAGCCCTCCGGCATGGCCGGCTGCGGGAAATACATCTTCTGGAACAGGATCATACCGCCGGCGGTGGCCGGCACGAAGATGAGCCACAGACCGAAGGGGAGGTTGAAGGACAGGCCCTGCCACTTGTCGAAGAGACCCATCCAGAACAACAGGAAGGAGAACACGGAGATGAGGCCCATGAGCACCAGCGTCAAGCCCATGAAGGACCGTCGTACCTCCCCGAACTCCTCCTGGTTGGTCAACTTGCGGCAGTACGCCTCCAAGCCGGCGAAGAGCACGCCCGAGCCCCAGAACATGCCCAGACCCCACTTCCACAGGTCCGTGCCGCTGGATTTACCGATCTTGGCGAACAGTGCGGTAAAGATGAGCGAAAACCCCAAGAGCGCGAAGATCACCAGAACGAACTGGAGGAAGTTGATCACGGCTTTGATACCCAGTTGCGGGTCTGGATCTTCGTCGCTTGCGGTGCGCCAGCGGAGCACCACGTACATCACGACGAAAACCAGCAACAGCGCGAAGAACATCGATATGGTGCCCAACCCGCTCATCATGGACATGAAATCTCGCATTCTGGCTCCTTATACTCAACGGGACACTGGAAGACCAACCTAGACAGAGCGCAAACGTCCTGCTGTGGCCCCTGACTCGTAGGAAGAATCAGTAGATGGATACAACCACAAATCAGGCGGATCTTGTCAAGAAGATTCCGCTATTCCTGGCACAAGGCTTTCTGTTTGGCTTGCCAATGGGGCGCCAAGGGCACCGCCAAGGGGTTTGCCGAGGGGTGCCGAGGGTTTGCCGAGGGTTTGCCGAGGGGCTTGACAGATGGGAAGGGTGGGCCTATACGCAATCATTCGGCTTTTCGAAAGGTGGCGGGGCGATCCCGCCGGTGAGTGGGTGGTGCTATGGCCTCCATGATAATCGATATCAACCAGTTGAGTGACGACCCCGAAGACCTGGACTTGACGCTGGACCCCGCGTGGTTTGCGCGCGAACTCGATGGGGTGCACCACGCGGAGGGGGAGGGGCAGGGCGAGGCCAAGCTACAGGTGAGCAAGCTCGGGGGGAAGGTGCAGGTGACCGGCCACTTGAGCGCGCATTTTCCGGTGTCCTGCGGTCGCTGCCTGGAGATGGCGGAGGTGACCGTGGACGAGCCCTTCGTAATGTTTTTCGAACAGGCCGCAGATCGCCGGGTTGTTCAGGATCTCGAGCTCACGGCGGAGGACCTTCATTGGAGGAC
This sequence comes from Deltaproteobacteria bacterium, assembly GCA_029938605.1. Lineage (GTDB taxonomy): Bacteria > Myxococcota_A > Polyangia > HGW-17 > JAJRWW01 > JAJRWW01. The sequence continues at coordinate 5,290 of JAOZUO010000191.1, forward strand.
TTTCGAGGGCGTGGAGATTGATCTCTCGCCGATTTTACGGGAGCAACTCTTGCTGGCGGTCCCCATGACACCCCTGTGCCGGCCCGACTGTGAAGGGCTAACCGGGCACCTCGAGCGGCCGGATCCGGACGACGACGATTCGGTTGAGCGGGTGGAAGTAGACGGAAAACTCATCGATCCCCGGTGGAATGCCCTTGCTAAGCTGAAGACGACAAGGTAAAACGCCTGCCGCGTCCCAAAGTTTTATCGGCCCGACCGTAGCCAATACGAGTGAAACCATGGCAGTACCCAAGAGACGTCAATCCAAATCCCGTCGCGACATGCGGCGCGCAAACCACGACAAGATTACGGCGCCGAATCTGACGCCCTGCCCGAGCTGTGGCGAGCCCAAGCGGCCCCACCGGGTGTGCACGTACTGCGGCCAGTATCGCGGTCGCGAGGTTATGGTAGTGGACGACAAGGAGTAGACCGGTCTCGGTCCGCTTTCTCATTGATCTCCTACCAATAGCGATGTCGGCGCTTGCGAGGCGTCCCGATTCCCTCGGTTTCCCATAGCCTTGATCGGGCCCTTTTGCTAGGATGCGCCCACCGTGCCTGATGCACGGCGGCCTGAACCGGGCAGTGTCCCGCCACTCAAGGGTGCCATCGCGATGACAAAAGTTCTTATTGCCTGTGATCACGGGGGGGTAGACCTCAAAAAACAGTTGGCTGGAGATCTGGCATCCTGGGAGTACGAGGTGGTGGATCTGGGGGTCAACGATCACAGCAGCGTGAACTATCCGGACTATGCCCTCAAGCTGGGGCGAGGCGTGGTGGCCGGCGAGGGCGAGTTGGGTGTGTTGGTTTGCGGCACGGGCATCGGCATGTCCATCGCGGTCAACAAGGTTCCGGGCGTGCGTGGGGCCCTGGTGAGCGACGAGTACAGTGCTCGCATGGCCAGGCAGCACAACAACGCCAATGTGGTGTGTCTCGGCGGGCGGGTCCTCGGTCCGGACACCGCCCGGGCGATCCTCAAGGCATTTTTGGACGCCGAGTTCGAGGGCGATCGGCACCAGCGCCGCCTGGACCTCATCTCCGCGGCTGAGAGCCGGGGTTGAGCGAAGATGCTGTGCCCCCACTGCACCAGTCTAGAGAACAAGGTAGTAGACTCACGTCTGAGCAAGGACGGCCGGGTGATCCGTCGGCGTCGGGCCTGCACAGACTGTGATCGACGCTTCACCACCTACGAGCGTTACGAGGAGTATCTGCCCCTGGTGGTAAAGAAGGACGGTACCCGGGAGGCCTTTGATCGGCAGAAGATCATCCAGGGCATGAGTCGGGCCTGCGAGAAGCGCAAGGTGTCGGCGTCCACCATTGAGGAGGTGGTGGGGGATCTTGAGCGGATCCTACAGGAGGAGGGCGGCAGAGAGGTCTCCACGGCCTGGCTCGGGGAGTGGGTGATGCGGCAACTGCGGACCATCGACGAGGTGGCCTACGTGCGGTTTGCCAGCGTGTACCGCTCCTTTCGGGATATCAACGAGTTCATGGATGAGCTGAAGGACCTGCTGGATGCCAAGGCTTTGACGAAGGTGTCCGAGGCGTCGGGGGAGGGAATCTCTACCTACGACGGTGAAGGCGACGGGGATGCTACCGAGCCCGGCGCGGATCCGGGGCCGGGGGCCGGACGCAATGATGGACAGGGCGAAGGCGCGTGAGGACCCGCGACGAGCGGTTCATGGCCCTGGCGGTCAGGCAGGCTCGCCGGGGCGAGGGGCGCACGAGGCCCAATCCGCCGGTGGGGGCCGTGATCGTTCGCGGCGACCAGGTGCTGGCGCGCGGTTTCCACGCCCGGGCGGGCGCGGACCACGCCGAGGTGGACGCTCTGCGCAAGGTTGGACGACGCGCCCGGGGGGCGGAGCTGTACGTGACCCTGGAGCCCTGCGCCCACCAGGGGCGCACGCCACCGTGCGTCGACGCCATCTGTCGGGCGGGGATCCGTCGGGTCGTCATCGGTGCACTGGATCCCAACCCACGCACGGACGGTCAGGGTGTCGCCCGGCTGCGCCAGGCCGGCGTGGAGGTCGTCACCGGCGTGCTCGCTGAGGTGTGCACCCGACTGCTGGATGGATTTGCCTGCCTTGTGCGTCACGGCCGGCCCTTTGTGGTGCTCAAGCTCGCCGCCACCCTGGACGGGCGCATCGCCACCCGCACGGGTCACAGCCGTTGGATCACCGGTGAGGCTGCCCGGCGGCACGTGCATATTTTGCGCGACCGCTGCGATGCGATCCTGGTGGGCTCGGGCACGGTGACCGCTGACGATCCGGCGCTCACCTGTCGCATTCCCCGGGGGCGGGATCCTCTACGGGTGGTGCTCTCGGCATCCCTGTCTTTCCCCGCGGACGCGCAGGTGGTGACCGCTGGGGGCGTCGACGGTGGACCCACGGCGCTGGTGGCCACCACCCGTCGGGCCCCGGCCGCCCGGGCGGAGGCGCTGCGGGGGGCGGGCGCGGAGGTGATCCGGTTGAAATCATCCGCGGGGCGCGTGCAGATCCCCTCCCTGCTCGAGGCCCTGGGTCAGCGGGGGATCCTGAGCGTGCTCGTGGAGGGCGGCTCCGAAGTAGCGGCGCAGTTTCTGGACGGGGGCCACGTGGATCGGCTCCTGTGGTTTGTGGCGCCCAAGATTGTGGGCGGCGCCCAGGCGGTCCCCGCCGTGGCCGGGCGCGGCGTAGCCCGCATGAGTGACGCCCTGGCGCTCAAGGATCTGGTGGTGCGTCGGGTGGGCCGGGATCTACTGTTCGACGGGAGGCTTTGAGATGTTCACCGGGCTGATTGCGGACGTCGGAACCATCGGTAAGGTCACGCCTGGGGACCGGGCTACCACCCTCAGCGTCTCCACGAAGCTGGATCCGGGGGACTTTGCCCTGGGGGACAGCTTGGCCGTGAACGGAGCCTGCTTGACGGTGGTGCGGATCGGCGGTGATGGACTGGACGTCACTGCCGTGGCCGAGACCATGGCGCGCACCACCCTGGGGGACCTGGGGACTGGAGATCGGGTAAACCTGGAGCGGCCGTTACAGTTGGGGGCCCGGCTGGACGGTCACCTGGTGCAGGGACATGTGGATGGCGTGGGTCGACTGGAGAGCCAGAGAAAAGTCGGTGATTCCGTTGTGTTCACCTTCTCGCATCCAGAGGACCTGGCACCCTATCTGGTCAGCAAGGGCTCGGTGACGGTGGACGGCATCAGCCTGACCGTGGCGGCCGTGGGGCCCGGGACCTTCGACATCTCCGCGATCCCGCACACCCTGTCGGGGACCACTCTGGCTCACCAGGCGCGGAGCGGCCGGGTCAACCTGGAGATGGACATCATCGGCAAGTATGTGGCGAAGATGCTCCAAGCATACGGTGGCGGCGGAGGCGGGCTGAGCCTCAAGACTCTGGCAGAGAACGGGTTTCTGTAGACATTACATTCGCTTCTGGCTGATGGTGGTCGATGCTCGTGGGGCGATTATTTCCGGACATCAGCCTTGCTCTATTTTGGCCAACTGCTAAAAGCTAAGGGCCAATTGGTACGAGTGATTCGCTTAGAACTGATAGCAAAAGTACGGAGTATTTTGTGAGCGAGGCCATCCGGAAAGTCGAAGCGGCCATCGAGGCCATCAAACTTGGGAAGATGATCATTCTTGTCGATGACGAGGATCGCGAGAATGAGGGTGACCTCACAATCGCCGCCGAGAAGATCACGCCCGAGGCCATCAACTTCATGGCCAAGTACGGCCGTGGGCTCATCTGCCTCTCTTTGACCGCTGAGCGTTGCGAGCAACTCGCGCTTCCCATGATGGTCCCGGGTGGGGCCAATAACTCTGCCTTCGGTACGCCCTTCACCGTATCCATCGAGGCACGCCACGGAGTGACTACGGGGATCAGCGCGGCGGATCGCGCCGTCACCGTGAAGACCACCATCTCCCCCATGGCGCGGCCTGACGACCTGGTCATGCCCGGTCATGTGTTTCCGCTGAAGGCTCAGTCCGGCGGGGTACTTGTACGCACCGGGCAGACCGAGGGGTCCCTGGATTTGGCCCGGCTGGCTGGCCTGGAGCCCGCGGGTGTGATCTGCGAGATCATGAACGACGACGGCACCATGGCCCGCATGCCTGACCTCGAGAAGTTCGCCGAAGAGCACGATCTGCTGATCCTCAGTATCGCGGACCTCATTACCTACCGGCTCTTCAGGGAGTCCCTGGTGGAGCAGGTGGACTCCGGGCACCTGGTGCCGGGGCTCGAAGGGGTCACCGCCGAGTTCCGGGCCTACGTCTTCAATAGCAAGGTCCAGGGCACTCAGTTTCTGGCGCTTAGCCTGGGCGAGTACGGCCCCGATGACGACGTGCTGGTGCGGGTACACTCTGGGTGCATTGGCGATCCCTTCAACTCCCAGAGCTGCGTCTGTGGGGCGACCCTGCGGGAGTCGTTGCGGTTGATCCAGGCCGAGGGTAGGGGCGTGTTCCTGTACGTCATGCCGAGCTGTATCGACATGCCGGCCCAGTTCTCCAGCCACGTCATGCAGCGTACGCCGACTATCAAACGGCATGATCCCGATCAGATCCCGGCGACCCTGCGGAGCGTGGGCCTCGGGATCCAGGTGCTGGTCCATCTTGGGCTGCGCCGCATTCGTCTCCTGACCAACAACCCCCGGCGGATCGCGGGGCTAACTGGCTACGGCATCGAGATCACGGAGCGGGTGGCTATTCCGGTGGAGGAGACCCGCCACAACGTCACCTTCCTGGATCGGAAGCGGGAACGTGGCGCCTTCGTCAACGGAGAGGGAACAAGCAAATGAACAAGATCGTCGAAGGTCATCTATCAGCGGCGGGGCTCCGAGTGGCCCTGATCGTGTCGCGGTTCAACAGCTTTATCACCGAGCGCCTGCTCGAGGGTGCCCAGGATGCGTTGGTGCGGTCCGGAGCCGAGGAGGCGGATCTCAGCGTGGTCAGGGTGCCCGGTGCCTTTGAGATGCCGGGTGTGTTGCGCCGGGTGGCGGATACGGGCAAGTACGACGCCGTGGTGTGTCTCGGGGCGGTGATTCGCGGTGGGACGCCGCACTTTGACTATGTGGCCAATGAGGTGGTCAAGGGCATCGCCCAGGTGGTCACCGAAGGGAAGGTGGCCATCGGCATGGGCATCTTGACCACTGACACCATCGAGCAGGCTGTGGAGCGGGCCGGGACCAAAGCGGGCAACAAAGGCGCTGAGGCGGCCATGGCCGCTGTCGAAATCGCTAACGTCTACAAGCAGCTCTGATGTCACGACGGCGTTCCAGTCGGGCGCGTCTGTTGCAAGCGCTCTACCAGTTCGGGCTCAGCGGACAGTGGCCCACGCTGTCGGAGTTGGACGTTCACTTCGTCCCTTCATCCGAGGGGGCCCCCGAGGATGTGGAGTTCACCGGGCAGGTGCTCGCGGCGCTTCAAGAACGGATCGGTGAGGTGGACGAGCTCATCACCTCCGTCTCCCGTAACTGGCGCCTGGAGCGGATGGCCGCCGTGGATCTCAGTCTGATTCGTTTGGCCACGGTGGAGCTGCTGCTCGAGACGGCGCCTCCCAAGGTGGTGCTCAATGAGGCCGTGGAGTTGGCCAAGGAGTTCGGCTCCGACACCTCGGCGAGCTTTGTAAACGGCGTACTGGACGGTGTTCTCCGCCAGAGGACCTCCGGCGGAGCCGCTGACCGGAGGCGATGACTCCCAACACCCTGGTCCTGGATCTTTCGCCCACCGAAGCCCGGCGCCTTCGCTGGCGCACGTCCACGGCCGACCTCGCCCACCTCGAGTCCCTGCACCTCCCGCTTTGGGTAGCGGGTACCTGGGACCACTGGGACCAGGGGCCTGTTCCCCTTGGGGGGCTGGCCGGAGCATGCGACCAGCGTCTGGGCGGCACCCTGGGCCGGCAGACGAAGGAGGGGAGGCTCAGCTTGGCCCGGGGAGAGGTCGCTCTGGTGGGGACCGCCGAGCGGCTCGCGGGGGCGCATCTGCTATTGATGGGGCTCGGTGCGGCGGGCTCCATGGTGCCGTCTGCGGCCACCGCGCTCGGTCAGGAGTCCGCCGAGCGGATACACAAGCTCGGAACCGGGCAGTACGCCCTCGAACCGCCTTGGTCTGACCAGGTCCCTGGGCCCGAGGCCTCGCGGAGCGCCGCTGACTTCGTCGTCGCGCACCTCCGGTGGCGGTTGGCGGTGCTGGGCCCCCCCGGAGCGAGCGGTGTGACCCTGGTTCTACCCGAGAACGTGCGCCTGGCGGAGTATTCCCGGTCCCCGGGCGCTGGTCTGCGGACCCGTCGCCGCCAACAGTCTCGTCGATCTGTTTTTTTCAGGCGTCGTCGAAAATAATTGGCGCCCCCCCCCCTTTTGCCCCTTCGAGGCACAGGGAGGAAGGGACAAGTTACACACATCCGGTTGTATAGGGGGGGGTAAACGTACCACCAGATGTTGTGTGTCCTGAACAAGGGAGCAGTGGTGCGTGATGGGTAAGTCCCTGGAATGCTTTATTTTCTTGACTCTATACTCAATGTAATTTATTAATTGGATCACACTAAAGAGAATAAACTAAGGACAATCGTCTAATGGGAGACTTAAGATAGCTGTCTCCCGAAGAAATGCAAGAAAGGCGCGGCGCCCATGGTCATGCACCCCGGATCGCTCTCTCGACTCAAGGCCCAGCCGGCGGATTTGGCGTTCTCCGAAGCTGAACTCGTGGAGCTGGAGCGGCGGGCCCCTGAGGGGCTGACCTCGGGGGAGATCATCGGATTGTTCCAGGCGCGGGGCGTCAAGCTGTCTGAGGGGACCTTCCGCAAATATGTGCAGCTCGGTCTGCTGCCCCGCTCCAAGCGGGTGGGCAGGAAGGGCAAGCACAAGGGGTCCAAGGGGATCTATCCCACGACCATCGCCCGACAGATCACGGCGATCAAACGCATGATGGCCGAGGGGTTGACCATCGAGCAGATTCAGCGGAGCTGGTTGCGGTTCCGTCCCCGCATCGAGGGGATCGGGAGTGACATCGGTGACCTGCTCGATGAGATGACGCGGGAGTTGGAGGAGCCGCACTTCGATACGGCCCAACACGGTCGGTTGGAGAGTGAGCTGTTGGGGGCGCGCGCGGATGCCCAGGAGTTGCTCCGGCGGCTCTCTTCCCTGGAGCGCGCGGTGTCCTGGAGCCCAGATCAGGCAGATGAGTCCGCGGGCGATGAGCTTGAAGCATTGGCTAACACCACGACGCCCATCGGGCGTTTCTTTTAGAAGACGGCGCACAACGTGATGAGGTCTCGACGACCTCGAGGAGCGAAGACCATGGAGAAGGACGGCAAGGCCACCCCCTCGACGAGCCGCGTACGCAGAAGAAACAGACGGCGGAGTCGCATGCGGTCCAAGACCATCGCACCCAAGAGGCTGACCAAAGAAGAGCTTCGCATGAAGGAGATCCTCTCTCCTTACAAGCTCATTCCGAGGCCGAAGTCCCGCAAGGAATGCGCCCATGGCATCCGGCCGTGCCCCTTCGTGAGCTGTCGGCATCACCTCTACCTGGATGTGAATCCGGAGAAGGGCTCTCTGAAGCTCAATTTCCCGGACCTGGAGGTGTGGGAGATGCCCGAGACGTGCTCGTTGGACGTATCGGATCGCGGCGGCATGACCCTCGAGGAGGTGGGCGAGATCCTAAACCTCACCCGCGAGCGCATCCGGCAGGTTGAGGTTCGTGGGCTGGTCAAGCTCAAGTCGAGTATCGACACCGAGCGCCTCGAGGGCTACGTCAAAGCATAGCTGCGGGCCCTGAGCACCTACAGGGTGCTTCGCCCTGCGCGATTCGCTCCGTCCACCCCCCGCGGTTCCTCTCCGCGTGGGCCTCCCATTCCAGAGCTGTTGTGTACTCCGTGGTGATTATCCGCTACAACTGTAGTTCAGTTACTCGAAAAGGGGTTTGGATGGCATGAGCGACGATCTCCCCGAAGCCTCTGGTGCGTTTGCGGAAGCCCTGGTAAATGCAGAACGTATTCGCGCATTTCTGGACGAGCACGTGCGTCCCCTCAAAGAGGAGGAGGAGGGGCTGGCCAAGCAGTGGCGGCCCGGGTTCCGGGTGAAGCTGCCGTTCTATGCGTTGCTCGACGAGCGACAGCAGGAGCACCTCCGTGGGATCTTCTCCCACCTGCTGCCCGATGTCGACGTCCCGGTGGAGAGTTTCGACCGGGAGGAGTTGATTCTGCTGGATGTGCTCTCGGAGACCTACGTGGTCCAGTCCAGGGTGTTCGTAGACCTCATGGACCAGCAGGACTACCGCGTGGTGTCCAAGGTTCGACGGGATATGCCGGGGAGGATCATCGCCATGACGCTCTCGGCTTCGGTGTTCATCTTCGATTCTCCCGACGGTCACAAGAAGCGTAAGTACCACTACCAGAACATCTACGGGAATCGCCACGTGGAGCCCGCCGGCCGCTGTAGGCTCAAGGGGCATCTGCGGCTGGCCGAGGTGATGCGCGCGCTGGAGTTTCGGACCTCGCCGCTGCTCATGCTGGCGATCCACCCCGAGGACGTGGCCTACCGCTCGGGCTTTGAGCACGAGAGCCAGGTGGTGTCCAACACCTTCACCTCGCAGATGATGGAGGCGAGCTTCAACGCCAGCTCCAGCTTCCATAGCTATACGGATGTTCGTCCCCTCAGCGAGATCGTGGCCGAAGGAGAGGTCGAAGACGACGAGGAAGACGACGAGGAAGACGACTTTGACGATCGGTCTCCTTCTGACACGGAGCAATAGCCCCTCTGTGTGAGTTCTGTTATTCTCTGCCTCCCGGGCTGACAGTTTGCTTTGATGGTGTGGCGCAATTTGCGTGCGCATGGGACTGTCGGATCACAGGGTACGACGCGAGGAGCATTGGCACATGGCACACGGTAAAGGGAAAAAGTTTCTAGTGGGTCTGTTGGCCGTCCTGATCGTGGCTGGGGGCGCCGCCGGCGTCTACATCTACATGTTCGGCAAGAAGCACAAGACGGAGTATGGCGAGAAGCACAAGATTACCAAGAAGGAGGCGTCTTTGGTCGGGCGGTTCGAGACCCAGATGAATAAGTGCGCCAAAGAGTTGTTTACGCATGCGAAATTGCCCTACAAGCCCCCCAAGGGCGCGGAGGCGGATGGGTACAAGAAGGCTGTGGGCGTGGTCGTAAAAGAGATTCGCGTTTGTCTACAGGGGCAGAAGACCGCCGACGGCAAGGGCTTCTCGCCGCCCAACATGCAGGGGAGCCAGCTCGAGCCCCTCGCCGCGGCCAAATCCTGTAAGGAATTCGCTGACAAGTTCGTTTCCCTGGTAGCGTGCGAGACTCGGCTCGAGGCCCTCATCGATGACGCGGGGTTCATCGATCCCGAGGACGACGACGACACCGCCGCGCCGAAGAAGGACGACAAGGCCGCCAAGCCTGCAGATGACATGGCCGCTCAACCCAAGGACGATATGGCCGCCAAGCCCGCAGGTGACATGGCCGCCAAGCCCAAGGACGATATGGC
>JAOZUO010000061.1 GCA_029938605.1 Deltaproteobacteria bacterium
TCTTCGTACTCGCCCTCTTCGTACTCGCCCTCTTCGTACTCACCTTCTTCGTACTCACCCTCGGCGTACTCGCCTTCAGCGTATTGCTGGGGGGCCTGGGCCTGGGGGGCCTGGGCCTGGAGGGTGGGGGAGACAGCTCCAGTCTGGAGGCCGGCGTCCTCCGGCGCGAGTAGGTCCTCCTCGAGGATCTCCGCCTCCTCGATGAGGTCATCCCCGTCGAGGATCTCCGCTTCTTCGATGAGGTCATCCCCGTCGAGGATCTCCGCCTCTTCGATGAGGTCATCCCCGTCGAGGATCTCCACCTCTTCGATGAGGTCGGCGCCGCTCAGGAAATCCCCCTCCTCAAGATCCGCGTCCGTGAGCAGGGGAGTGGAGAGCTCCGCCATGTCCACTTCCATCACCGGCGCACCGCCCGCCTTGTTCGCGGCCGTCATGCGTACGCTGGTGGGCTCTTCCATGAAGTCCAGCTCGTCCGCATCGTCGTCGAGCAGGATCCCCTCCACCTCCTCCATCTCGTCCGCGCTGTTTTCGTACGGGGCCGCCTGTGGCCACTGGTCCGCCGAAGCAGGCTGCTCCCCCTGGATATTGTCCTCGTCGTAGTCCGACTCTCCGGTCTCGTGGGAGCCATGGACGATGGTGAGCTCCTCGGTGAACTCGCTGTCTTCGCCGTGCACCTTGACCCGCTTCTTTTTGAGGCGCCGACCCGAGAAGGTCTCCACGGTTTTGGGTTGGATCTGCCTCGGTTGTCCGTTCGGCAGTGAAACCTCTCCGGTCTCGCTGAAGGCGGCGAAGTGCCGGGCCTTTTCCTGTTCCCTTCCCATCTCATTGGGGAACTGCTCGGCCATGAACTTCCGCACCTTGTTGGAGCTCATGGGATGGCCGGTCATCATCACGCAGCGCTCCAGGTCCTCCTGAAAGTCCTCGGCGGTGGAGTACCGCTCGGCGGGCTGGGCCGCGAGGGCTTTGAGCACCACCTTGTCGACGAAGTCCGGAATGGCTGGATCCACGGACGAGGGGAGCGGTACCTCCGCGGCCATAACGGCACGCAAGGTGTCCAGGTCGGTCTCACGATCGAAGAGCCCGACCCCTGTAAGCAGCTCGTGGAGCACGATGCCTAGGGAGAAGACGTCGGCTCGGCCGTCGATGGTCTCGCCGCGCAGTAGCTCCGGGGGCATATAGGCGAACTTGCCCTTGATCACCCCGGCTTGGGTCTGGGAGGCTCGGCTCTTGGCCTTGGCGATGCCGAAGTCGATGAGCTTCGTGGTGCCCTCGAAGCTGATCATGACGTTCTGGGGGCTGATGTCCCGGTGGATGATGCCTAGGGGGTTGCCTCTGGAATCGGTCTTGCGATGGGCGTAGTCCATGCCCTCGCAGGCGCGGGCCACCACATGCAGCAGGAAGGGCAGGGGCAGCTTCTGGCGCGTGGATTGGAGCTTCTCGTTGAGGCTGCGCAGGTCGAAACCCGCGATGTACTCCATGAGCTGGAAGTAGAAGTCACCGACTCGCCCGAATTCGTAGATCTGGCAGATGTTGCCGTGGTGCAGGCGCGAGGCGATCTTCGCCTCGTCGATGAACATCGTGATGAACTCGGGGTCCTCGGAGATGTGAGGCAGGATCCGCTTGAGCGCAAAGGTCTTCTGGAAACCTTCGACACCGAAGGCCTTGACGCGGAAAACCTCGGCCATGCCACCCGTGCTGATTTTCTCAAGCAGCAGATATTTGCCGAAGCGTTGTGGAAACTGTTCGATGACCCCGACCTCTATCGAATGGGGTATTTACGTGACCTTAGACTATACCCGTCCCACCGCCGGTTTTGAACTACAAAACTTGTGGGAGTACGGGCTGAGAAAACGGTCCGTCAAAACTTGATGGCTGCGCGGAGCTGCAGGGTCATGGCGACCTTGGCCTTGGAGAGGTATTCGTCTGCGTTTCCCGGGTCGTAGATGCCGCTCGGCCAGTGCAGAGCGCCTAGGGGAATGAACACGCCGTAGGCGATCCCCACGAAGAAGCCGGACTCCGGGAGCCGGTACTCGACGTCGAGGTCGAACTCCACTCCGTAGTGGGGGTTGTTGCCCGGTGTGGCCACGGGCTCCATGGCGAAGGCGTAGATGATGTCCAGTCGCGCCGATAGCTCATTGAGAATGTGGTAGGTGATGTGGGGCTTGATGTAGCCGGCATTGTACACGGTGCCCATGATCTCCCGGAAGAAGATCAGGTCCACCCGGTAGTTGGGGTCGAAGCGGAACATGGAGTTGGTGCTGAATCTCGACGGGTCCTCGGGGAAGCTCTTCACGCCCCGGTAGTTCAGCCGGCGGTCGAAGGCCTCCAGCTCATCGTCCCCCGACGCCGCGCCGACCTCGAGGCCGAGGACGAGGCTGTCGTTGAGGAACCGGTAGGAGCTCTTGAACACGCCGCCGAACTGCAGGATGTTCAGCTCCTGTTCCAGGCCAAAGTCGGTCATGCCCTTGATCTTGCCGTAGATCATCACCGCTTCCATCTCCACCGAGAGTTTCTTCCAGTGGAGCCGCAGCCAGATGTCGGGGATCATGGCGAAGGCGTCTCGAACCGTGAGGTTGGCCGCCAGGGCGCCTTCGTTGGCGACCGAGCTGCTGTTCTCTTCGTAGTCCATGTGTTGTTTACGGAAGACCCAGTAGGTGCCGTAGTTGAACACCACCTCCCCCCGGGCGAGGCGTTGCTTGACCACGAGGGGGCTGTCGATGCGGCCGAGGATGCCCACCCACTGATTCACATTGTCTGCTGGCGTCAGGTCCATGGGCTGCCCTGAGCTGAGCTGCACCTGCTCGCCCTGGAGGTTCAGGGTGGTCAGTCCGCTGGACTGGAAGTCCCAGGAGAAGCCCACCAGCAGGTTCACGATGGGGATCTTGGAGGCGAACATGATTCGGTCGGCGATGTCTCCATAGTCGCTGTCCATGCACCGTTTGGGGTCGCCCCTATGGTGCACGGTCCACTTGGAGTAGCCGCTGCAGGTGCCGGAGTTGGCCAGGATGCCCAGCCCCCAGTGGGAGGGCATGCGGCCGAACATGAGCCGGCCGAAGGGGAGATCCACCTCGCCCCAGACGTGCTTGACCATGATGGCGTCGTACATGGAGTTGCGCCCGGCCTGGGGCACCTCCGCCGTGGAGGCGAAAGCGTTCATGGGGGCCTGGGTGGGGCGGCCGGCCTCGAGCCGCTGCCCCTCCGGCGTGGAGCCCAGGACCAGGTTGTCGAAGATGTCGAGGGTCATCTTGATCCGTACCCGGTTGTGCACGTTCAGGGTGGGCTCGAGGTGCAGCCGCATGTTCGTGGACCGCAGCCAGTTCTTGTCGCAGTGCTTGCTGTCGCCGTCCCCACCGCAGATGGGGTTGACTCCCGTGTCGTAGTACTGCAGTGGCTGGTAGGCCGGTGGCTTGAGGGTGCCGATGACGGAGTGGCCCAAGTGCAGCTTGTGGAAGGCGTCCGAGCGCACGCGGAAGTAGCCCTCGAGCTTGAAGAACTGCATGGGCTTTTTCAGGCCCCAGGTCTGGGCGCGCTTCGGCTTCTTTTTGACGACGGGCTCTTTGCCCTGGGTAGCCACCCGGGGTTTTTCGGGCTTGTTGTCACCGCCCCGACCCATACGGCCGCCGCTGCCGGGCATGCGCCCCATCTGGGCAGCGGCCGTATCCGGCAGAATCATCAGGAAACCTACACACGCCAGCGGCGCGAGCCATCGAGTCATCAATACATTCCTCCAAGAGGCCAAAAATACTCAGGCTCTTATAGCTTGGCGTCGTTTATAGAGTCAACATATCAAAGCCCTGGTCAGGACGGCGGGAAGGGAACAGACCGTTATTGACAGACGTGCCCGCCGCCGGGGTCTACGCAGGCTGTGGAGGCGGGGCAGACGACCACGGTAGAGGCGGGATCGCAGGCGGAGCCGGTATAGAGCGTGGCCGAGACCGACAGGTTGTACTGTCCGCCCATCCATACGTAGTTGGCGTCGGCGAAGATGAACAGGTGGCCCGCGTCCACGTTGTTGAGCGTGAGCTCCGCCAGATCCCAGGCGGGGCCGCCCGCCGCGGTGCAGCCGAGCTCCGCCGAGGCGCTGGCGCAGTCCCCGTGTCGGGCGAACACCACGGGCTCGTAGTCCAGGTTGCCCTGTAGGGAGATATGGACCTGGGAGGCGGGTTCGATGAGCCAGAGCAGGTAGACGTCCTCGGGGTACCCGCCCCAGCCACAGGTTCCGTTGTGGAGATCCGCGCCAACGGGCGTGGAGCTGCCTCCGCCCGTGGATGTGAGGTCGGTGAAGGGGAGGCCGGGGCTGCACTCGTTGAGCTCGCTGTTGTCCCCGGCGGAGGCACAACCGGGGTCCAAGGCGTCGACGAGCCCGTCGGCGTCATCGTCGGCGCCGTTTGCGCAGGCCGGGCAGGCGCCCGGGTTGTTCACCGGATCGCAGCTGTCGATCTCGTCGTTGTCGGCGATGGAGGTGCAGCCCGGGTCGTAGGGATAGTCCGTGAACCCGTCGGTGTCATCGTCTGCGCCGTTGTTGCAGGCGGTGTACACGCACTGATACACACCGCCGCCGGTGTCGCTGCAGATCGAACCCACGGCGCATTCGGCCAGGGGATCACCCACGGTACACGGTGCTCCCAGCGGCAGGTTCACGTGGACCGTCAGGAGGTAGCTCGCCAACGGGCTGTAGAGCCAACCCGCGTCGACGAAGATGAACAGCGAGCCCGCCGCCACGTTGTGCGCGGTGGTCTGGGCCGGGGAGTCGTTCCGGCAGGCCAGCTCCCCGCCGGTCTGACAGTCGTCCCGGCGAATGTACAACAACGGGTCCATGTCGTTCGAGCTCAGCGTCACGTCTACCGAATCCGCCCCGTGGGGCAGGGTGAGCACGTACACGTCCTCGGCGGTGGTGAAGCTGTAGCAGGTGGGATCCGTGGCCGACGTGTTGTTCTGATTCAGGGCGCCGGCAACGGTGCCCGAGGGGGGGATCTCGTTGACCGGCACGCCCGGGTAGCACTCGTCGATCTCATTTACGTCCGCGGCCGAGACGCAGCCCGGATCGTTGGGGAAGTCCGTGAGTCCATCGCCGTCGTCGTCTGCGCCGTTGGCGCAGGCCGGGCAGGCGGACGGGTTGTTCACCGGGTCGCAGCTGTCGCTCTCGTCGTTGTCGTTGAGGCTGGTGCAGCCCGGATCGTTGGGATAGTCCGTGTGGCCGTCGTTGTCATCGTCCACGCCGTTGTTACAAATCGTGGCCACGCACTCGTAGGTGCCGCCCACGTCCTCACAGGTCCCGCCGTCCCCGCACTGCATCAACGGGTTGGTCGTCTCGCAGGGGGCTCCCACGGGCAGGTACACCTGCACCGACAGGTCGTAGGTGTCGGTGGAGTACACCTCGTAGGTGTCGGCAAAAATAAAGTACGTGCCGGCACCAAGGTTGTGGAGCGCGAGATCCTCGCTCTCGTTCCAGTTGGTTCCCACGCAGCCCAGCTCCGTCCCTGAGGCGCACTCCTCGGCGCGTACGTAGAGGTTGGGGTAGGCGTTCCAGCCCAGCACCGCCATGTGGATGTCCACCCGCACGGCGCCGTAGGGCAGAGTCAACGGATAGACCGCCTCCGGCCCGGGCCCCGAAGCGGTACAGCTACCCGAAGAGAGGTTGGGCTGGGACGGGGTGATGGTGCCGGTGTCGGTCCCTGTGACGGGCAGCTCGGTGAGCTCGAGCCCCGAGAGGCACTCGTCGAGCTCGATGGGATCCCCGGCGCACGAGCAGCCGGGATCGTTGGGCCAGTCCGTAAGGGCGTCGCCGTCGTTGTCCACGCCATCGGCGCACTGGGGGCAGCCCGCGCCCGGACAGGTGTCGTCTTCGGTGTGGTCCAGGGGAGATTCGCATCCCGGCTCGGCGGGGAAGTCCACGATGGTGTCGCCGTCGTTGTCCAGCCCGTCGGAGCAGCGGGGCACCAGGCAGATGGTAGGCGGCCCGGTGTCCGGCTCGGCGCAGATGAGTCCCGGCGTACACACCAGGGTCAGGTCGCTAGGGTCACAGGTCGCCCCCTCGGGGATGAGCCCGCGGACCTCCAGCAGGAACTGGCCGGCCGCTGAGGGGACGTTGCCGTCCACAAAGATGAAGTACTCGCCCGGTTCGGGATCCTCGAGGCTCAGCTCCACCCCCGACCCCGTAGTAGAGGCGGCGCAGGCCACCTCCGCCGAGGAGGCGTCACAGGTGTCGCGGCGCACGTACACCACCGTGTTGAGCTGGGTCGGGGTGCCGATGGTGTTGATGAGCACCCCCGAGGTGGAGCCGCTGATGGTGAGCGAAAAGACCATCTCCGGGGCGCCGTCTCCGCCGCAAGATCCGGCGTGGAAATCGGAGCCGTTTTCGGTGTTCTGCACCAGGTGTCCCGTGGGCGGGATGGTGCGGATCTGGATCATCCGGCCCTGGTCGTCCAGGCCGCAGTAGGGCGGGTTGGACTCATCGACGTCCTCGGCGCTGGTGCAGCCCGGATCTTCGGGGAAGTCCGTGAGCCCATCCTCGTCGTTGTCCAGGCCGTCGTCGCAGGCCGGCGCTTCGGGGTCCGCGTCGGTCCCGCCGTCGAGACCCGAGGCGTCGGTGACCGTGGAGTCGTTGAGGTGGTGGGCGCTGTCGGGCCCGGGCGAGGCGGTTTCACCACAGGCGGCGAGCACCCAGGCCAGGCCGGCCAGGATCGCAATGGCAAAGTTTCTTCGCTGCATGGGAGCCTCCCTACTTCACGGTGCCCGGGCCCTCGATGGGCACGGTCTGCCAGCGGAAGTTGTCGATGATCACCGCTGAGTCGAGGATAGAGTCCCCCTCGTCGTGGATGGAGAAGATGAGCGTGATATCCGCCCCCGGCGTGGCCGGAGAGGTGGTGCGGAGCCAACCCGTGGTGGAGCCCTTGTAGGCCGGACAGGGGTCTGGGGCCGTGCAGCCGATGGAGGGATCGTCGCTGCAGCCCGGCTGCCAGGCTTCGGCGAGCTCGTACTGGGTTCCGGTGATGTCCAGGGACCAGTAGGGCGGATACTCGAAAAAGCCGGCGTTTACGGTGATCTCGTTGTTCTCATTGTCGAAGCTGACATTGGTGCGCTGCCCGCCGCCCAGCCCCGGATCGTCAATGACCAGGGCGTAGAAAGTGTCGTTGAACGTGGAGCACACGAACTCCGGGTACTCCACCGAGAAGAAGACGAAGTCGAAGGAGAAGCCCTTGGCGTTGCCGGGCACCCGGAGCTGGAGCTCGAACTGCGTCAGGTCGTTGACATCGGCACCGTCGGGTGCGGGAGCCGGGTCCGGAGCGCCCCAGATGCCCAGGTCCATGTACTCTCCGCTCTGGGGATCGGGGTTCTTGGCCTGTCCGCTGGCCAGGATCAGGAACTTGCAGTTGACCTGGGGCAAACCGTCATTGGAGGAGGCGTCTTGGCTGACGCGGGGCAGGATCGCGGCCCAGTCGTCGTAGACCCCGTAGCCTGTGGGGTTGCCGATGAGGTTGGCTGACAGGACCTGGTACGGATTGCACAGACCCAAAGCGCGGGCCGCCTGCTCTTCGATGGTCATGCCGGGTTCGCCGGAGCAGTCGCAGTTCCCCTGGATCTCATCGATGACACCGTCGCAGTTGTTGTCCACCCCGTCGGTGGGATCCTCTACGTTCCCCGGGCTGATCCAGATGTTGTTGTCATTGCAGTCGCCCGCGCACACGCCAAAGCCGTCGCCATCGTGGTCCGGCTCCTCGGCGTCGGTGTAGCCGTTGCAGTTGTTGTCCACCTCGTCGTTGCAGTTTTCGGGGGCCAGGGGGTGGATGTTGGGGTCGGTGTCGTCGCAGTCCTCGGCCGCGGGGAAATGATCCCCGTCGAGGTCGTCGTCCACCAGGCCGTCGCAGTTGTTGTCGATGCCATCGACGATCTCCCGGGCGTCGGGATGAATGTCCCGGTTCGTGTCGTCGCAGTCCCCCTCGGCTTCGGAGAAGCCGTCACCATCGTCATCGTTGCGATCCAGGCCCGCGTCGATCCAGTTGTTATTACCGCTGGGATCCACCGGGCATCCGCCCAGCACCAGCCCCACCGCGACGAGAAGCGCCACATTTCCAGGGAGAGTCTTCATGGTTCACCTTACTCATTCGACTGCGTCTATGCTGATCTAAGGACACGCAAGTCGATGTTGTGTTGCAGACCGGGACGAGTGCAACCTGCGTGCCACCTGATGTGTCTGTCCATGTCAATCATTTCAGGTGGTTATGAATAGTGCGGACGGTCCACTCGACAGAAATTTGATGGATCAGGTCACGGGTGTCCCGATCGGGGCGAATTTTGGGCCATGGGTATAGGAGATAGGCCAAGGGTACGTTTTTTGGACAAGGTGGTCCCTCTCATTATAATCGATAAATAATGCCTTCTGACCCCGATAGCAAGTCGTCCAAACGGGCGGAATCGAAATCCCAAAGATCATCAAAGGCCCAAGGCGCCGATCGGTCGGCCTCCTTGGGCCTCGACGCTGTTCACGCGGCGGTTTCAGTCGAATCCAGCCGTGGGAGCCTGGTGATGCGGTGGGGGTTGCGGCTGGGGATCATCGTTGGGCTGGCCTGGGGTATCGGGTACCTGCCCCTGCAGTTTTTCGGGGAGCGGGGGTTGGTCCAGTATCGGCGGCTGAAGCGGGAGCGGATCGAGCTGCGCGTGCGCAATGGGCAGCTCGCGGCCCAGATCCGCCACATGAGGCTGGAGGTGGAGCGGCTCCGGGAGGACGACGTGTTCCTGGAGAAAGCCGCCCGGGAGGATCTGGGGATGGTGCGCAAGGGGGAGCTGGTTTTCGTGATCGAGGAGAAGTAGATGACCACCCGCCGCCTAGTTCGCCGACTCGCCTTCCAACTTCGGGCGGCCTTTTCTTTGTGGTGGGGAGTGGCCGCTGCCGTGGCTTTTGGGGCGCTGATTACCCGGGGCTTCTTCGAGGATCTGAGACGGGGCGGCGCCGACGCGGTGCGTATTACGGCGGCGACGGCTCTGGCGGCCCTGCTGGCGGCCCGGGTAGTGGGGCGTTTACGGCCCAGCGTTGACTCCGACGCCGAACCCTTGTCGCGGCTGATGGAGGCCGGCCGGGACCTCGAGCTCGGTTTACTGGTGGTGGTGGCTACCCACATGCTGTTGCAGTTCGCGGGGGGACTGACCTCGCCCGTCTACCCCGTCTTCTACGCCATGGTCACCTTTCTGGTGGCGTACAACCGCGCCTGGGTGGGCGTCACCCTGGTGGGGATCTCCCTGGCGCTGGAGGTGCTCATTGTGCACCAGGCCGACCAGCTCGGCGCCAGTCTGGGCCTGCTCGCCTCCCACGCGGCCTTCGCGGCGTTCTTCGGCACCGTCAGCCTGGTCCTGCTCCGGGTGGAGGTCTCCAAGCTTCGGCGGGAGCACACCCACCGCATGAACGCCGAGATCCATTCCATGCGTCAGGAGGCCCAGGATTTCCGTCTCATCTCCGCCACCCTCTCCTCGGGGGGAGGTCGCAGCCGGGAGGAGCAGGAGCAGCACCTGTACACCGGAGCCGTGGAAGCCATCCACCAGGCTATTTTCTTCACCCTGGCGCTGCTCAAGGACACCCTCGAGGTGCAGTCCTGCGTGCTTTTGTGGCTGGACGAAAGCGGTCGGTACCTCTCCATCCGGGAGATGGTCACCGAGTGCGACGACCACCTCGTGCAGAAGGCGCCTTTTCCAGCCCTGACCGGGGTGCTCGGCGGGGTGCTCAAGAATCGCACGGCCCTGTCCACCCTGAACCCGGGGGGCCGGTCCATTCCCTACTACGCCGGCGGCGTGGATGTGGGGGCGTTCCTCGGGGTCCCGGTGGTGGAGTCGGGGCACCTGCGCGGCATACTCTGCCTGGACCGGGAGGGGGCCGAGAGCTTCGGCGCCACCGAGCGGGAGCTGCTCGAGGAGGCCGCCCGGCAGATCATGCACACCGTCCAGGCCGAGCGCATGTTCTGCGCGGTAGAGCGGTCCAAGTACGAGCAGGAGCGGTTCTTCAAGGCTTCAGAAATGCTCAACTCCGCGCTGGGGCTCGATCAGGTCTACGAGATGGCCTTCACCGCGGCTCGTCAGATCGCGGATTTCGAGTATGGAGCCATCACCCTGTACGACGACGCCTCTGGGCGCCACACCGTGGCGGCGGTGACCGGGGAGGCGCTGTCCACCTTCGCCGGGCTGTCTTACGCGGACAACGCCGGCCTGGTGGCCATGGCCATCAAGAACCGGCACTACTTGCCGGCCGGGGGGGAGCTGCGGGACCGCGGACAGATGATCTTCACCAAGAAGCTCGCCCTGGGCGGGGTCGCGTCCCTGGTGGTGTATCCGCTCATCTCCGGGGACCGGGCCCTAGGCGCCTTCGTGCTGGCTGACCCCAAGCGTGGGCTCTTCAACGCTGACCGGCGGGAGATGCTCGGTGTCATCGCCAATCAGGTGGCGGTGTCGGTGCGCAATGGCCAGATGTACGCGCAGATGGAGGACATGGCCACCACCGACGGACTTACGGGGCTGGTGAACCACCGCACCTTCCAAGACCGGTTCGGCGAGATGATCGCCCGGGCCGAGCGGTCGGACAAGCCCGTGTCTCTGCTGCTCACTGACATCGATCACTTCAAGAGCGTCAACGACACCTACGGTCACCCGGTGGGCGACGCGGTGCTGAGGGCCGTGTCCAAGGTGATGCAGGAGCAGGCCCGCACGGTAGACGTGGTGGCGAGGTACGGCGGCGAGGAGTTCGCCCTGGTACTCGAGGACACCGACCGCGAAGGGGCGCTGATCCTCGCCGAGCGCATTCGCGAGGAGGTGGGCACGCTCAAGCACCCGTCGGACCAGGGACCCTTCTCATGCAACTTGAGCCTGGGCGTGACCTGCTACCCCGCCGACGGCAAGAATCAGCAGCTACTTATCGAACGGGCTGACCAGGCGCTATACTACGCCAAGGAGCACGGGCGGAATCAATCCGTGTGCTTTGGAGATCTCGGCTGAATCACAGGAGGTAGTGTCGTGAAAAAGAACTACGTACTGGACACCAACGTGCTGCTGCACGACCCGCGAGCCTTCTTCCGGTTCGAAGACAACAATGTGATCATTCCGATCCACGTGCTCGAGGAGATCGACCAGTTCAAAAAGGAGCTGTCCGAGCGGGGGCGCAACGCCCGGCTGGTGTCGAGGTACATGGACGAGCTGCGGGCCAACGGCGGGAGCCTGGCTGAAGGATGTACCCTGGAGCGAGGGGGCACCCTGCGGGTGGTCCTGGGTGAGAGTCCCCTCGGCGCGTCCCAGTCGGGTTCGGCGCTCATGGACACGCGCATCCTGAAGGTCGCGCTCAAGGTGGCCAACTCCACGCCGGAGCTGCGCACCATCTTCGTGACCCAGGACGTGAACCTGCGCGTCCGCGCAGACGTACTGGGGCTCAACAGCCAGGATTTCGAAGCGGACAAGATCTCCATCGACGAGTTGTACTCGGGCCACCTGGATCTCGAGGTGTCGACGGAGCAGGTGGACGCTTTCTTCGAGGTCGGGGAGCTAGAGCCGCCCGAGACGGACCCGCCGCTTTTCCCCAACCAGTTCGTGATGATCCGGGCCGCCACCAACCCGAGCCACACGGCCCTGTCGCGGTACGACGAGGAACGCGGGGTGCTACTGGCTGTGGGGCGGTCGAAGAAGCCCGCCTGGGGCATCCGGCCGCGCAACAAGGAGCAGCAGTACGCCCTGGATCTGCTGCTCAATGACGAGATCAAGCTCGTGACCCTGGTGGGCAAGGCGGGTACGGGCAAGACCCTGATGGCCATCGCCGCGGGTCTGCAGCGCACCATGGATGACAAGATCTACCAGAAGCTCCTCGTCTCCCGGCCCATCTTTCCCCTGGGGCGCGACATCGGCTATCTCCCGGGCACCGTGGAGGACAAGCTCAATCCCTGGATGAAGCCCATTTACGACAACATCGAGCTGCTCATGGGCATCACCCGGGAGGATCGCCACAAGGGTCGCGGATACGACGAGATGATGGACATGGGCTTCATCGAGATCGAGCCCCTCACCTACATCCGCGGCCGGTCCATCCCCAACCAGTTTATTCTGGTGGACGAGGCCCAGAACCTCACTCCCCACGAGGTCAAGACCATCCTCACCCGCGTGGGCGACAACACCAAGATCGTCCTCACGGGTGACGCCTACCAAATTGACAACCCCTACGTGGACAGCTCCAACAACGGCCTCACCTACGTGGTCGAACGGTTCAAGGAGCAGGCCATGGCCGGGCACATCACCCTCGAAAAGGGAGAGCGCTCCGCCCTGGCCGAGCTGGCTGCGAACCTACTGTAGAGAGTATTGGAGAGAGCCGGAGAGTACCAGGGGCTTGGGAGGGGCGGGGATCAGTAGTTGCAAAGGCCGATGTCGCCTTCCCAGTTGCCACTGAATACGTCGTTGCAGGTCCCGGTGTTGCAGGCCCTGACATTGCCGGACTGCGACCAGAGCTGGCAGAGCTGGTAGCATTCCAGGGTCCCGGCGTTGTCCTGACAGCTGCCCAGGAAGCCATCGCCGTTGGGCTGGCAGGGGTCACCCACGGAGCCACCGGTACACTCCTGACCGATGGTCGCAGCGTTCACGGTGGGGGCGGCGTCACAGAACCCGTAAGGGTAGCAGGCGCTCCCGGCGTCGGTGCAGGAGGGCGTGCCGAAGAAGTCGCACTTCTCGAAGCAGACGTTGTTGGATCCGTCGTTGAGGCAGAGGCCACCCGACGCGCAGCCGGTGGAGATGGCGGTTGGTACGCAGGGGGCGCCGAGGGCCGCGGTGCCAGGCTGCTCGCAGAACCCGGCACCCTGATTGTAGTACGCATTGGTGCACTCCAGGCCCGTGGGGCAGGGGGTATCATAGGGATCGCAGAGTTCGAAGCAGGAGCCGACCCCGGACCCGGCCGTCTGCTCGAAGCAGCAGGGGTCGGTGCCCGTGCAGCCCGTGCCGCAGGAGCTCGGGTCGTAGGTGCATTGGCTGGTCTGGCAGGTCTCGGTCTCCACATCGCAAACAAAGATGCTTGCGTTGCCACAGTCTACGGGGTTTTCGCAGGTGGTGGCGGTGCAGTCCGACTCGCATCCGTCTCCGTCGGTCTGGTTTCCGTCGTCGCACTCCTCGCCCGTGTGCAGGACGCCATCGCCACAAATCTCTTCTACGCAGGTGGACGTGCAGCCGTCTCCGTCGGTCAGGTTCCCGTCGTCACACTCCTCGTGCCCGTCCCAGACGAAGCCGTCGCCGCAGACGGCGTCTTGACAGGTGGCGCCCGCACCATCGGGGCAGGCGTCGGTGTTGTCGGTGTTCCCGTCGTCGCAGTCCTCGCCCGAATCCACCGTGCCGTTGCCGCAGCTCTCCAGCTCGCAGGTGGCGCTGCAACCGTCTCCGCCGGTCAGGTTCCCGTCGTCGCAGCCCTCGATGCCGGTGTAGACGAAGCCGTCGCCGCAGTCGGCATTCAGACAGGTGCCGCCCACGCCGTCGGGGCAGTTGTCGGTGTTGCTGCCGTTGCCGTCGTCGCACTGCTCTCCGGAGTCCAGTACGCCGTTGCCACACACCTCGTTTTGGCAGGTGGTGCTGCACCCGTCGCCGCCGTTGGTGTTTGAGTCGTCGCACTCCTCGCCGGCCTCGACGGTACCGTTCCCGCAAACGGGCGTGGGCTCGTCTTGACAGGTGGCCGAGCATCCGTCGCCGGAGGTGGTGTTTGAGTCGTCGCAGTCCTCGCCGGCCTCGACGGTGCCGTTCCCGCAAACGGGTATGGATTCGTCTTGACAGGTGGCCGAGCACCCGTCGCCGGAGAGGGTATTGCCGTCATCGCACTGCTCGCCCAATTCGACCGCGCCGTTGCCGCAAAATGCGGTGGACTCGGCGATGCAGTATCCCGAGCATCCGTCGCCGTTGAGGTTGTTTCCGTCGTCGCACTCTTCACCGGTTTCGACGGCGCCGTTGCCGCACACCGCGCCCGATGCGTCATCATCGGAGCATCCCGCGTGGCCGAGCCCCACCGCGAAAACAAAAATCACTGCCGACAAGCGTGTTCGTACACTCATGGATCTCTCTCCTTGGTAGAAACCAACTTCTGTTTTTCTGTTTGAGGATTGGGACCGCCGGTCCCCGGACACGCGGTGGCAATGTAGCGCGCTCCGGGAGCGGCGCAAGGGGTATTTGTCAGGAGGGGGCGGGGGGATCAGTGGCAGAGGCCGATGTCGCCTCCAAAGTACGTGCTGGCGAGGTCGTCGTGGCAGGTCCCGGTGGTGCAGGTGGTGATCGTGCCCGAGAGCGACCAGATCTGGCAGAGCTCGACGCACTCCAACCCAGAACCGGGGTTGACGCAGATGCCAGCGAAGCCATCGCCCTTGGCATGGCAGGGATCCCAGGCGGCGGGGGTGCCGGTGCACAACTCACCGATGTTTGCCGCGTTCACGGCCTCGGCGGTGTCACAGTACCCGCCCACATGGCAGGAGCTCGCGGCGTCGGTGCAGGAGGGCGTGCTGCCGAAGAAGTCGCACACCTCGAAGCAGGCATCGTTGGCCCCATCGTTGAGACAGGTGGACCCCGCCACGCAACCGGTGCCGACGGAGCTGGCGGTGCAGACCGCGCCCATCGCCGCGGGGCCGGGTTGCTGGCAGAAGCCGGCACCCTGGTTGCTGTTTACGTTGGTGCAATCCAGGCCCGTGGGGCAGGCGAAGTCATAGGGATCGCAGAGCTCGAAGCAGGCGCCGAGCCCGGTCCCGGTCTCCTCTTCGAAACAGCAGGCGGTGACGCCCGTGCAGCCCGTGCCGCAGTTGCCCGCGGCCGGGGTGCACTGGGTGGCCTGGCAGGTCTGGGTGTTCACGTCACAAATAAAACTATTCACATCGCCACAGTCCGCGGGATCGCCGCAGATGGTGACGGTGCAGTCCGACTCGCAGCCGTCTCCGTCGGTCAGGTTCCCGTCGTCGCACGCCTCGCCCCCCTGCAGGGTGCCGTCGCCGCATATCTCCGAGATACACGTGGTTGAGCAACCGTCTCCGTCGGTCAGGTTCCCGTCGTCACACTCCTCGTGCCCGTCCCAGATGAAGCCGTCGCCGCAGACGGCGTCGAGACAGGTGCCACCCGTACCGTCGGGGCAGGCGTCGGTGTTGTCGTCGTTGCCGTCGTCGCAGTCCTCGCCGGTCTCCACCGTGCCGTTGCCGCAGTTTTCCAACTCGCAGGTGGCGCTGCAACCGTCTCCGTCGGTCAGGTTTCCGTCGTCACAGCCCTCGGTACCGGTGTGGACGAAGCCGTCGCCGCAGGTGGCGTCCAAACAGGTGCCGCCCGTGCCGTCGGGGCAGGCGTCGGTGTTGTCGCTGTTTCCGTCGTCGCAGTCCTCGCCGGTCTCCACCGTGCCATTGCCGCATTCGGGGGTGGACTCGTCTTGGCAGGTGGCCGAGCATCCGTCTCCGTCGGTGGTGTTTCCGTCGTCGCAGTCCTCGCCGGTCTCCACCGTGCCATTGCCGCATTCGGGGGTGGACTCGTCTTGGCAGGTGGCCGAGCATCCGTCTCCGTTGGTGGTGTTTCCGTCGTCGCAGTCCTCGCCGGTCTCCACCGTACCATTGCCGCATTCGGGGGTGGACTCGTCTTGGCAGGTGGCCGAGCAACCGTCGCCGTTGGTGGTGTTTCCGTCGTCGCACTCTTCGCCGGTCTCCACCGTGCCGTTGCCGCATTCGGACGTGGACTCGTCCATGCAGGACCCCGAGCAGCCGTCACCGTTGAGGTTGTTTCCGTCGTCGCAGTCCTCGCCGGCCTCGACGATGCCGTTGCCGCACACCGCGCCCGATGCATCATCATCGGAGCATCCCGCGTGCCCGAACCCCATTGCTAAAACGATCACCACCGCCGACAAGCGCCCACGTACACTCATAATTCTCTCTCCTATTAGGTAAGTTGGGTAACCACTTCTATTTTGCTTCGGTTTTGTTTCAGTTTTGCTTCAGTCATAGCGTTGGGACAGAGTCCCCCGCCACGTGTCGGTAATGTAGCGCGCGTTACAGTCAGCGCAATGGTAAAGTTGGGAGATGGGAATCGGATTCAGACCATGGCGCCCACTACCATAGGCTTGGGAGGTCGAATGTGCGGATCCTTGTGTCGACGCGCCGGGGCGGATACCATGTTGTGAGAGACAGGATCTACAGGGGAGAGACTATGCACAACGACTGTTTTCCATGGCGAAATTGGTTGGCGGGGAAGGCCGTGATGGGGGTGGTGATGACGTTGGCGCTGGTTTTGGGCGGGGCGGCGGTGGGATGTGGAGACGACTCGGACAGCAGCGGTGATCCCGATGCGGCGCCGGGGACCGATGCGGGACCGGGGACCGACTCGGCTGTGCCCGTCGATGGCAGCGTGGATCCGGATGGAGGGCAGACCACGCAGTACGATTGTCAGAATCCGGATCCGGCGTGGGTACTGTGTGAGGACTTCGAGGCCGGGGGTGGGGACTTTGACACCTGGTTCGCGGGTTCGGACTTTGTGTCGGCCAACGGTGAGGCAGATCGGGGGCGCATCGACATCGTCTCGGACGTGGTGCACCAGGGGAACTACGCCGTACACATGCCCGCCGCCGAGAGCTCGAGCTATCAGGGGTCGGGTCTGGACTGGCGCGCCTGCGACGGGGCTCAAGAGGTGAATTGCGATATGCGGAGCTTCGAGACCCTGTACTTCAGGGCGTGGATCCGCTTCGCCCCCGATCACGAGTACGTGCATCACTTCTTGAACATCGGCGGGAGCCAACCCGACGACTACTGGTACCATGGCACCGCGGGCTGTCTGCCCAGCGGGAACACCGCCATGGGCACCACGGTGGACTTTCGGTCCGGCAGCCACGAGACCTTCTTTTACACCTACTTCCCGGACATGAATTGCGACACCAACTGTGGCAACTACGCTGACGTAGACGCTATCTGCGCCGAGTGCCTCAGTAAGGACCTGCCCACCTGCACCGACCAACCCCAGTGCTGCTGGGGCAACTCCTTTGCGCCCGATCCGGCCGTGGCCTTCCCCAGGGATCAGTGGTTCTGCTTCGAAATGACCATGACCGCCAACACCCCCGGCGCGGCCGACGGCACCATGGCCTATTGGGTGGACGGCGCCCTGGCACACGAGGTCAACACCATGGAGTGGCGTCACAGCCCCACCCTGGCCCTCAACCGCGTGCGCCTCCAGCACTACATCACCTCCGGCGACGCCAACGGCCACTCCAACCGCGTCTGGTTCGACGACGTAGTCGTCTCCACCCAACCCATCGGGTGTGACTGAGGGGATCCGGATCCCCAGCGGCGCTACTCCACCGTGACGGATTTGGCGAGGTTGCGGGGCTGGTCTACGTCGGTGCCCTTGAAGTCGGCCACGTGGTAGGCCAGTAGCTGCAGGGGGAGCACTGTGAGCAGGGGCTGCAGGGGCGGCGAGACGTGGGGGAAGAGGAACAGGTCGTCGGCCAGCTCACCCAGACCGGTGTCGCCGCAGGTGCCCACGGCGATGACCTTTCCCTCGCGGGCGCGCACCTCGGCGAGGTTGGACATGACTTTCTCGTAGTGCGGCCCCTGCGGGGCGATGACCACCACGGGCAGGTTCTCGTCGATGAGGGCGATGGGGCCGTGCTTCATCTCCCCGGCGGGGTAGCCCTCGGCGTGGATGTAGGAGATCTCCTTGAGCTTGAGGGCTCCCTCCAAGGCGATGGGGTAGTTGATGCCCCGGCCCAGGTACAAGCAGCTACGCGCCGTGGCGTAGCGTCGAGCGATGACGTTGAGCTGGGCGCCGTTGCTGATGACGTCGGACATCATCTGGGGCACCAGCAGCAGCTCCTCCACGAGCTTTTTGGCATCCTCCTGGGCCAGCCCGCCGGTACGGCGACCCAGGTGAATGGCGACCAGCAGCAGCGCGGTGAGCTGGGTGGTGAAGGCCTTGGTGGAGGCCACGCCGATCTCCGGGCCGGCGTGGGTGTACAGGGCCGCGTCGGAGTGGCGCGGGATCTGCGACTCCACCACGTTGGCGATGGCCAACACCGTGGCGCCCTTCTCCTTGGCGGACTTCACGGCGGCCAGGGTGTCGGCGGTTTCGCCGGACTGGGACAGGGCGATGAGCAGATCCCCCTTGCCGATGATCGGGTCGCG
This sequence comes from Deltaproteobacteria bacterium, assembly GCA_029938605.1. Classification (GTDB taxonomy): domain Bacteria; phylum Myxococcota_A; class Polyangia; order HGW-17; family JAJRWW01; genus JAJRWW01. The sequence goes on from JAOZUO010000061.1 coordinate 18,123, forward strand.
GTAGCGGAACTCCGAGCCCAGGTCCACCTCCACGGGCACCCGGGCCAGCCCCTCGATGAGGAACTTGCCCACCAGGCAGGCGTGGAAAGAGGTGCCGCAGCCCAGCAAGAAGACCCGGCCGAGGGTTTTGGGGTCCACCTCGAAGCCGTCCAAGAAGGCGTCTCCCTGCTCCGGAGAGAGGCGGCCGCGCAGGGTGTCGGTGACGGCCCGGGGCTGCTCGTGGATCTCCTTGAGCATGAAGTGCTTGTAGCCCTCCTTCTCGGCGGCCACGGCGTTCCAGGTGATGTGCTGGATCTTGGGCTCCACCGGGAGGCCTTCGGCGTCGAAGATGGTGACTCCGGCGGTGGAGAGCTCCCCGAGCTGGCCGTCATCGAGAAAGATCATCTCCCGGGTGTGGCCCAGGATGGCGGGGATGTCCGAGCCCAGGAAGGCCTCGCCTTCACCCACGCCTGCGATGAGGGGCGAGCCCTGCTTGGCGAAGTAGATGCGCTCGGGGTGTGGGTCCATGAGGATGGCCAGCGCGTAGGCGCCGTCGACCCGGTCGAGGGCCTGGCGCAGGGCTGCGATGGGGTCGGGCGTCTCGGCGAGGGCCACGTCCACCAGGTGCGCCACCAGCTCGGTGTCGGTCTCGCTCTTGATCTCCCGCCCGGAGGCCGAGAGCTGGTCCCGTAGCTCCGAGTGGTTTTCGATGATGCCGTTGTGCACCACGGTCACGGCGCCGGACTTGTGCGGGTGGGCGTTGTCCACTGACGGCCGGCCGTGGGTGGCCCACCGGGTGTGCCCGATGCCCGTGGTGCCCTCCAGGGGCTCGGCGATCAGGGCTTTGGCCAGGTTCATGAGCTTGCCCTTCGCCCGGGTGATGCGTGCCGCCGCGCCGTTCATCACGGCGAGCCCGGCCGAGTCATATCCCCGGTACTCCAACCGTCGTAGACCATCCATCAGGATGTCAGACGCCTCGTTCGGTCCCACGTAGCCAACGATTCCGCACATTCTCGTACCTCGCGCTTGCGTTCCTATTCGGACGTCCACTGTTTGCCATGACGACCCAGAAAGTCAATTCGGCTCCGATCCGGGCGCCAATGGTATGGTCCGCGCGACGAAGGAGGAACCCATGAACAGTCGAATCATCTATCCCGCGCTGCTGGTAACGTTGGGGATCGTGGCCTTTGGTCGCCAGTTCGAGGTCACCGCCGACCCCTCTTCAGGCGTCTCGGCGAACCTGTCGCTGGCCTCGCTCACCCGATCCCAAAAACGGCAGCTTCGCACCACCGCCACCGTACGTGCGGTGCGGCGCGTGGGCAAGGCGGTCATCGCCATCACCTCCACCAAAAACATCGTACGGGATCCACAGTTTAGCCACCGCTACGGCGCGGTGTACATGAATCCCAGGCAGATCATCTCGGTGACCTCCTTGGGCTCGGGCGTGATCATCGACTCCAAGGGGCACGCCATCACCAACGAGCATGTGATCTCCCAGGCTACCTCCATCACCGTGCAGATGGCCGACGGGCGGCGGTTTCCGGCCCGGGTGGTGGGCGCGGCGCCGGCGTACGATTTGGCGCTGATCAAGATCAAGTCCAAGGCGCAGCTTCCCCACGCCAACCTGGCCCATTCGAAGGATCTCATGGCCGGGGAGCCCGCCATCGCCATCGGCAACCCACTGGGGCTGGATCAGACCGTCTCACGGGGGGTCATTTCCACCGTCAATCGCACCATCTCCTCGAAGGGACGTAGCTACGTGAGCTTCATCCAGACCGACGCCGCCATCAACCCGGGCAACTCCGGCGGTCCCCTGGTGAACCTATCGGGAGAGGTCGTGGGCATCAACACCGCCATGGTGCGTGGCGCCCAGGGGCTCGGCTTCGCCATCCCCTCCGATCGGGTGAAGCTGGTGTTGTCGGACCTGCGGCGCTTCGGTCGCGTGCGACACCCCTGGCTGGGGCTCAAGGTCAAGCAGCGATCCCGGGGCATGGGGGTGGAGGTTACCTTCGTTAAGGGCGGCGGCCCGGCAGCCAAGGCCGGTGTCCGGCGGGGGGACATCATCCGGGCCATGGTCGGACAACGGGTGGCCGACGTGTATGTGTTCCGGCGGTTGGCCCGGGCGCTGATCCCCGGCCAGCGGATCAACATCGTGCTGCAACGCAAGGTCGTCTCCCTCACCGTGGGCGGCACCCGGCGCCCCGTGGCGTTGGCGGTGAACCAGAAGTTTTTGCGTCGCATGGGCTTCCAGCTAGCCAACGCTTCGGACTATGCGGACCACTACAAGCTCAAGACCCGTCGGGGCGCGGTGATCATTGCGGTGAATCGACGCGGCCAGGCCCGGCGACAGAACCTGCGGCCAGGGGACGTGCTGGTGGCCATCGGGCGGCACCTCGTCCGCAACGTCCGGGACGTAAACCGATTGGCTCACACGCTCACCGTGGGCCACCAGTTCGTCATCAAGATCCAACGCAAGAATAAGGTCTACGACGTGGTGATGCGCTACTGATCGGCCCAGTACGTGAGCTTCTTGGCTGGGGTCCGTCTGGACCGGCAGCTCTCTGGGCCGAGCTATTTTTCGATTCCGGGAACATTTTTGAAGTTGGGGACACCAATGTCTATCTCCTTGAGGACCACGATGCTGCTGGGAGGGAGCAAATGGACCCGACTCAGATTTCTACCTCGGATTCCCATGGGCGTTCCGGTGCCGAGGCCCAACCGGCGGGCAAGACCGCCCGCCGTGGCTCTTTCGACTCGGAATTGACCGAGGGTGAGCTTGCTCTGGTTGAACGAAGGGATGGCACCAGGGCAGTGGAGATCGTTGCGCGGTATCGGGAGTCTCCGCGGCAGATCCTCCACTATCCCTGTTCACTCCCTGGTTGGCTCGGCGGTGCGAAGCGCAAGGGGGTTCTTGCTTTGGGAATCCTCCTGTTGGGTATCGGCATTGCTGGTGTGGGTGTCACGTCGGTCGTCATGGAGGTCTGGAGCGCCAAGAGGCAGACTTCACGACAGAAACGGATCCGCGCCATCGTCGTGGATGCCAGGCTGTCTCGTCAGTTCATTCCGAAGATCCGCACGGACGACCGTCGCGTCTTGGGCGGGGCTGCGGGATTCGCCCTGGGTTTCTTCCTGACCGCCGTTGGCGCTGTTCGTTTGAGTGATCTCCTGAGGCGGCATTCGTACACATTGGGTGAACCACCGCACAGCACGTTTCCGATGGCGGCGAATTGTCTCCCCGCCGGGGTAGAACAGTTTTCAATCGTGCGGATCGCATCCGCCTCTAGGAGTTCGAAAAAGAGTGGTGATCGCCGAGCCGACTATCATTTAAACCTGGTTTCCGAAATGGAGGGAACCCTGGAAACCGCGGACGGGCCGCGAGTCTCCATCGCCGAGGCCATTGAGGGCGGTCTTGCCTCATCCTCGGAGACGGCGCTGGGGATTTACGAAGTTCCCATCGTGGTCGGTCTCCGAGCGAGGCTCGTTTTTGGTGACGCTGATTTTTTGATCCGGTCAGTGCCGGCGGCCGTGGCTGTTGGAAGGGGGACCTGCTCGGCCAACGCGGTTTGCGAGGGGGTGTCGTCTGGAGCCGCTGCGATTCGGGACCAGTTCCTCTCCCGAGTGCTTCCTCGACAGCGCTCCATGCGGATATCCCTCGAGGCGGCGGCTGCGGCGGCTACCCATATTGTCCGGATGAAGGAGCATCTGGAGGCCATTGTCGCCCTCGAAGGGGTGGACAGCCTGGAGCAGGCCGCAGTGGATCTGGTACAGCGTAAGCGATTGCCGCGGGTCTTCTTTGAGCGCATGGAGGCCGCGCTTGCCGAGTACGACCAATATATCGCAATGGTCATCGAACGAGCGCCTCTCGAGGTGACCTGCCAGGCGGGGTGCAACGCCTGCTGTCACGGAGCACCGACGGGGGTGCGTGCCTGTGAGATCCTTGTCTTGTATCGTCGGGTTCGACGATTCGGAGACTTCAGGGACCTGCACAACCGCGCGGTTCTGCTGTCGGATCAGCTGATGGAGGATCTGCGCAGTGTCTCTCCACGCTCCACGATTACGGTCCTGACTGACAGTAAAGCGTTCCGGCGGGCCTATCTCAAGTATATGCGGCGGCGCAATCCTTGCGTCTTTGTCGACCCGACAAGTGGCCTGTGCAGAGTCTATGACGTGAGACCCATCTCCTGTCGCATGCACTTGAGCCTCAGCACTCCCCAGTGGTGCTGGGCTGACAGTGTCATGTCTAAAAAGGCGGTCACGCCCAATCTGGCGCCTCCGCCGGTGATTACTGATCTGCTTGATCGAATCGACGAAGGCTTGGGCCTTACGTCCGTGAATCGTATTCTGCTTCCCGGTCTCACGGATCTGGGTGGACGTGTTCTTGAAGGCAAGCCCCTTCGCACAACAAGCAGGGCCACGCGACGGACCCAGCCCCGTCGTCGGCGTCGCCGAAGACCCCGGCGCTGAAATCAAGACGGTTGCGGAGCGCTCGGCTCCCGGTGAGCGAGCTTTTTCCCTTGCGGGATTTGGAAGGAGTGAGCTCACGCGTCCTTCGCGGGCGTGGACCCCTCGCAAGGTCGCGGCCGCTCGGGCAGTGCCCGCCTTCTTTGAAAATAAAATTTCCGACACGCCCCAACGTGGGCGGTTTTACCCAACGTTAGTACCCGCGACCCACGCTCGACGTCGGGACCTTGTGCCCCGCGGACCCCTCGATGATCTGCACCCCTGGTAGGGGGCGCAGACCCAATAGGGGACTTATCCAAGGGCCGCGCTGACTGAATCGTTGAGATTTGCGCCGAAGGCGCTTTGCCGCTGGTGCAAAAACTTCATCCCAGCGCCCTGTAGCCAATACGCACCGGAAGCGGAGCATCGCGTTGATGGCCCTCTCGAACCATGGCATGCCTGCTTTCGGCAGTGCTTGGATGACCCTTTTGTGCCAACACTCGGCGATGCAGATTTTCGTCGGGGCGCTCGAGCGCCAGGCCAAGTGAGCTGGGGCCCTTTCGATGCCTCGAAAAAGAGGTTCGCCCGGCACTTGGCCTTCAAAGCGGTCACATCCACAGGACTTCGTTTTCAAGTGAGGTGCTTATGACCGGGTTGTGGGGCGAAATGGCCAATACCGGGGGACTTGGCGGGTCCAAGTATCCCCATGGTTGCCGTTCGGGCCCCCAAAGCGGTCACATCCACAGGACTTCGTTTTCAAGTGAGGTGCTTATGACCGGGTTGTGGGTTGAAATGGCCAATACCGGGGGACTTGGCGGGTCCAAGTGTTCCCATGGTTGCCGTTCGGGCCCCCCCAAGCGGTCACATCCACAGGACTTCGTTTTCAAGTGAGGGGGGGGCCGGGTTGTTGGGTGCAACGGCCATGCTTCTAATTTCCCTAATGGGACGTGGTAGGCGTTGGCACACGCCTTGGGCTGGCGTGGACCACTGGCGAGGTCGCGGACGCCCGGGCGTGCTCACCTTCTTTCTGATCGACAGAAAACCTGGCGTTGCCCATACGTGGGCAGTTTCACCCAACGCTCGTGTCCGCGACCCACGCTCGACGCCGGGACCTTGTACCCCGCGGTACCCTCGATGATTTGCAGCCCTGGTAGGCGCTCCGTTGCGCCCCGGGGGTTGATCCACTATGCTGCGCAGTACCGCGAATTAGACTCGGGCGTGAGCCCGTGTTCCTTAGCAAGGAGACCCGCAATATGGACCGCAAACCCATCGCAATCCTCGGGGCCGCCCGCACGGCCATTGGCACCTTTGGCGGCATGTTCAAGACCACCCCCGCCAATGAGCTTGGGGTCGTGGCGGCCAAGGCGGCCATGGAGCGGGCCGGCGTGGCGCCCGACGTCCTGGGGGACGTCATCGTGGGCCACTGCATGATGCGCTCGGACGAGATCAATATCGCCCGGGTGATCTCCCTGAAGGCCGGCGTCCCGGTGGAGGTGCCCGCCATGACCATTCAGCGCCAGTGCGCCTCGGGCATGCAGTCCATCGTCTCGGGCATGCAGCAGATCTGGTTGGGGGAGCACGACGTGGTGTTGGCGGGCGGGGCGGAGAACATGACCCGGGTGCCCTACGCGCTCAAGGACTACCGTTACGGTGGGCGCATGGGAAACGGCGAGATCACCGACGCGCTCACCGAGGGGCTGACCGATCCCATCGAGCACTACCACATGGGCATGACCGCCGAGAACCTCGCGGCCGAGTTCAACATCAGCCGCGCCGATCAGGACGAGCTGGCCCTCACGTCCCAGACCCGGGCCCTGGCTGCCATTGAGGGCGGCAAATTCACCGAGGAGATTGTCCCGGTGGAGGTGGTGACCCGGCGGGGGAAGCCGCCGACGGTGTGTGACACGGACGAACATCCGCGCAAGGGTGCCACCCTCGAGGCGCTGGCCAAGCTGCGGCCGGCATTCAAAAAGGACGGAACGGTCACCGCAGGCAACGCTTCGGGCATCAACGACGGCGCGGCCATGGTGGTCATCGCTTCGGCGGACTACGTGGAAAAGAGCGGCAAGACTCCCCTGGCGTGGATCCTGGATCACCAGGTGGCGGGCGTGGAGCCCGAGCGCATGGGGTTCGGGCCGGTGCCGGCGGTGCGGAAGCTTCTCGAGCGAAACGGGTTGACCCTGGACGACATCGACCTGATGGAGCTCAACGAGGCCTTCGCCGCCCAGTATCTCGCCTGTGAAAGGGCGCTCGGGCTCAACCGGGAGATCACCAACGTGCTCGGCAGCGGCATCGCCCTGGGCCACCCGGTGGGGGCCACCGGAGCCCGGATCACGATCACCCTGGTGCATGAGATGCGTCGCCGGGGCGCCAAGCGGGGAATCGCTACCCTGTGTGTGGGCGGAGGCATGGGCAAGGCGCTGCTCGTGGAGTTGCCCTAGCAAGGAGGGTGTATGGCAAGGGATCGCATGATCGTCGTTACTACGGAGACGGTGTCTGGCCACCGGATCGTAGAGGTCCTGGGCCTCGCCCGGGGCAACACGATTCGGGCGCGCCACCTGGGGCGGGACATCATGGCCGGGCTCAAGTCCATGGTGGGCGGGGAGATCAAGAGCTACACCGAGCTGCTCACCAAGGCCCGGGAGGAGGCTCTGGCGCGCATGCTCGAGGAGGCCGAAGACATGGGCGCCAACGCCGTGGTCAACCTCCGTTTCACCACCTCGTCGGTCATGCAGGGCGCCGCGGAGCTGTTCGCCTATGGCACCGCGGTGCGCATGGAGCCCGAGTAGAGCGAGGGTTCCGTGCATGAGATCGTCCTCATTCTGGCCAGTGTGATGTTCGGGATCCCCTTTGGGATCTTTGTGCTCGTGGCGGTGCAGGGCGGGCTTCGCGACGGAAGGCGCCGCCGGTTCGTCGCCCGGGAGTTGGCGCGGTCCGACGTGCTGCTGGTCAACACCAAGGGGCTCCTGACCGCGGACCCGTCCCACCCGCCCCAGGTCCTGTCGGCCACGGTGGTGCGCTGCCTGGACGATTCCCGCCACGCCATGGCCATCTTCCGGACCAAGCTCGGCGGTGAGGTGCGCACCATGACCCGGTTAACGCTGCTGGCGAGGGACGAGGTCACCATGCGCCTCAAAGAGCTGGCGCGGGCTTCGGGCTATGACGCCGTTGTGAACATCCGCTACGAGACCAGCCAGGTTTTGGCTACGTCCGTTGAGATCTTTGCCTACGGCACGGGTATCGTTCGTCTCTGAAGATCTTGTTCTTCTATGAGGATCTCGTTCTTCTCTTGCATAACCGAAGACCAGAGTCATATTGAAATCCGTTGCCGTGGCCGCGCTATCGCGTTAAGCTTCATTCATCCCCACTAGTGGCTTCGGTCGTTTTACAGGGAATCTATACCCCGGGGGGAAGCGCTTTCCCCTCACCAAGAAGACCATGAATCTGGAACAATACATCGAGAGAAGCAGGATCCTGGACCTGTCCATCCTGGTTAAGAAGAACCGCCCTGAGCTGCTTCGGCTCTTGGAGGAGGGCATACAGCTCCCCGACCTGGTGCAGGACCATCGGGTCCTGGTGGAGAACCTGCCCCGGACCCAGCTTCATCGTCTTTTCGAAGCGCGGATAGAATGGAGGGCGCGTAAGCGGGCCCGGGACCGGCTGGATGAGTCCCTGGCCAGCGCCGGACTTCACGAGCCGCCACAGATGGCGCGGGACCGTGCCCTGGTGCCCCACAAGGTGGACGCCCTGGAACGCGCCGTGCGGATCTGTCCGAAGGAGGACTTTGCCGACGAAGAGACCTGGGGAGACGCCTTGATGGCGTTGCTGGACGTTTGGAGCGGCGCGGTGAACCAGACCCTGCGCCGGGGTAACCTCAAGGTTCGACTGACTCCGAACCATGCTGACCTCAAGCAGTTCGAAGAGTTCGCCCGCCGTACGGAGTCCCTGTCGGATCTGCCGCCGCACCGCTGGCAAGCCATTCGTCGGGGCATCCGCGCCGGCGCCCTCACCGTGGAGTTCGAGCCGCCCATTTCGGCCATCAAGGGCCACTTGTCCGGCGTGATGTCCCGCTTGGGGCCCAAGGTGAGTGCGCGAGAGGTGGACGGGGTCATCGACGAGATGGCCCTGTCGGTGCTCGATGGCTACCTGCGTGGCATCCTGGATCAACGCGCCGAGGCCGACGCCGTGCGTAGCGCGGTGGCTCAGTATCAGAAGCTGCTCACGGGTGCGCCCCTGGCGGCGGGCCGCATCGGCGCCCTGTCCATCAGTGGCGACGGCAAGACCGTGGGAGCGATTGTCTGCACCGAGGGAGATATTCCGGAGCTGCAGGAGGAGATCTCCACCGACAACGAGGAGTGGGAGGGAGGACTGGCTGCGCTGTTCGAGGTGGCCGGCGTAGAGCAGGTGGCTGTCCCTGTTTCGTCCCCGGCCACCGAGATCCACAGGCAAATGCGTGAAGTTTTGGAGGAGCCCTACGAGCTGTTGCCCGTGCGTATCTCCGCCCTGGCCGAGGCCCGGAAGCTGCTGGTGAGCGAGCCGCTGTCGCTGCCGGTGCAGGTGGCTTCGGCCCTGGTGATCGCCCGCCGTGCTTTGCAGCCCGCCGACGAGTGGGAGCAGGTGGACCCCGTGGCCATCGGCCTGGCAGACTACCAGAACGACTTGAACGAGGAGCCCCTGCGGGAGGCGCTGCTCGAGGTCCTGGGCCTCTTCCAGCTGGATCGGGCGAGCGGCTCCTACAAGCCGCCAGCGCCGCGTGCTTCGGCCCGGGCGGCTGCTGCTTCCGGTCGGTTGAACCCCCTGGTGAAGGGGTTGGCGGATCTACGGCCGGGTATGATGCTTGACGGGATCATCACCAACATCACACGGTTCGGAGCCTTCGTGAACATTGGCCTGTCCGAGGAGGGCATGATTCACATCTCTGAGCTGTCCACCGAGTACGTGCAGACGCCTTCGGATGTGGTCTCCATCGGGGACCGCGTTCAGCCGCGAGTGCTGGACGTGGAGCCCAGTAAGCGGCGCATTGCCCTGTCACTCAAGACCGCGCCCATGGGGGCTGGGGTGGGACCTACCATGGAGCGTTCCCCCGATGGGGATCGAAACATCCCCCTGGACACGCGAGTGCGCCGAGGCCGTGATGGCGGTACTGCGCGACGCCGGGGTGGCCCCGCCCGGGTGGGGCGCAACCAGGCCCTCGAGCAGTTGGAGAATCTGTTCAAGAAAGAGTAGCCCCGTACCCCCGTACCCCCGTACCCCCTCAGCCCCCCAGCCCCGTACCCCCGTAGCCCCGTAGCCCCGTAGCCCCGTACCCCCGTACCCCCGTTCCCCCTGTACCGGGGCCTTCGTCCGGTTCGTAGGCCCGCTGGCGTACACCTTCGAGCACGCGCATCACATTTTTACCCAGGATCTTCTGCACGGCCTCGGGGCTCAGGCCGCGGGCCAGGAGCGCAGCGGTGAGGTTGGGTAGGTCGGCGACGTCGGACAGATCCCGCACGGGAATGATGGAGCCGTCAAAGTCCGAGCCCAGGGCCGCGCAGTCTTCGCCGCCCACCTGAACGGTGTGGACGATATGGTTCACCACCGCTTCGACGGTGGTTCCCCCTACGAAGTTGAATGCGAAGATGATGCCCACTACGCCGCCGGTGTCGGCCACGGCGCGGATCTGCTCGTCGTCGATGTTGCGGCGGATGTCCGTGACGCCGCATACTCCTGTGTGGCTCACCACCACGGGGTTGCGGCTACGGCGCGCGGCCTCGAAAAAGCCCACCCGATTGATGTGGGCCAGGTCCACCAGCACCCCGAGCTCGTGACAGCGGTCGACGATCGCCTCGCCGAAGGGGGTCAAGCCTCGCCGGTCGTCCCGGCCCCAGCCGATGGCCGGATGGGCGGCGGGGTTTTTTGAAAAGTGGCTGAGGCCGCAGAGTCGCAACCCCCGCTTCGCCAGGTGGTTCAGGTTGTCCAGATCTCCTTCCAGGGCGTGTACACCCTCGAGGCCGAGCAGGCCGGCTCGGGCGCCGGCCCGGCTTGCGGCGCGGAGCTCGGCGGCCTCGGTGACCACCCGCAGCCGATCCGGATGTCTACGTGCCGCCTCATGGAGCAGCTCCACCTGGTGGCTGGCCGACCGGAAGGCCGATCCCAACCCGAAGGGCTGGGTGACCAGGCCAAAGACCTGAGCCGTAAGGCCGCCCATGCGCATACGAGGCTCGTCGATGTGGGAGAGGACTGCAGACAGGGGGGTACGCCGATGTCGCCGGAAAAAATCGTAGCCCCTTTTCATCCACATCAGCGTGTCGCCATGTAGATCCACGATCGTGGATCGCGCGTGTAACGCCGTCGCTTCAGGGACCAACGAGGACCAATTGTTAGGCGGTTCCTTACTGAAGATGCTCATTGCTGCCTCGTTTCCTGTCACCAGCGCTTGACACCCAACACCACAAGCACTTTAAATGAACCTAGGCAATATCTCTATGCGGGAGTTCTGCGGCACGGCCTCGAACCCCTATAGCCAGGAGCCAGGAGGAAGGTCCCATGTTTCTATCCCTGCGGTGGGTGTTGATCGGTACGCTGCTCGGCGCGTTGGCGTTGGCTGGTTGCAGCGACGACGCCCCGGGCAACGACAACGACAACAACAACGACAACACGAACCAGGGATTGAACTGTCTCACGTCGTTTGAAGCCTCCGAGTCGGGGGAGACCTGCGTGTTCACCACGCTGTCGGATACCAAGCTCACCCCGTGTGGCGGTCAACACGGAGTCTGGGAGGACTGCGATGAGACGGGCAACACTCCGCCGGACCTCTCCTGCATCGGCGTGCCCGACGACCCGCCGGCCAGTCCCCCCACGGTGACCCTCACGGGCTACCTGGAGGTCTTCTCCGCCGGGGAGGAGCCCATCGACATCAAGGTCCAGATTTTCGATCCGGCGGATCTGGTGGGCGTGACCCGCATCGATTCGAGTATACCGACCATCGCCGAGGTCACCATCGTGGTGGCGGATCTCGAGGCGGATCTCGCCGCCGGCGTGGCGCGGGCTTGCTTCGCCGAGAGCGACAACATCGCGGAGTTCTCTGTGGAGTGCCCGTTGCCCACCACGGACTGCGGCGGGTCCTGCCAGGACGACCTCAGCGGTACTGACTTCTGCTACAACGGCTCCTGCTACGATCGGCTGCGCTACGAGGGTCGGTATGAGATCCCCAACATTCCCACGCACCAGCCCCTGGTGATCCGTACCTCGGGCGTAGACGGGTATGACGACCTCACCTGGGGCGTCATGGCGCAGGTGAATATCTTTCTGCGCACCACCGACGACGAGTACAACGAGACCGAGGGGACCTACGAGCTCAATGCCAATGTGATCAGCCAGGAGGACTGGCTGAAGATCCCGCAGACCATGGGCCTTTCGGGCGGCATGTCCGCCGGGTACGGCGCCATCGCCGGGGAGGTGCACGACTGCAACGGCGTCCGGCTCCTGGGTGCCCAGGTGGGGCTCTATCCGCAGTCCCCCTACTTTGCCTACTTCAACGGTAACCCCATCGATACGGTGCCGCTCACGGCTCAGTTGGCCGCGGGGACCAACAGCCTCAGCGTGTATGCGGAGTTCGAGCTGCCCGCGGGGCAGATGGACGTGGAGGCTTGGGGGCTGATCAATGGCACCCCGACCCTGCTGGGCGCCCACCAGACCTTCGTGTTCCAGGACTCGGTGACGGTGCTCTCCATCAACGATGGCAAGCCCACCGTTACGCAGTAGCGCCGCTCTCGTCCCCCCAACGTCGGAACGCTCCGAGCCATGCACGACGATCGACTGCAGATGGTCTACCCCTTCGCCGCCCTCGTGGGTCAGGAGCCCATGAAGCAGGCGCTGCTCTGTGCGGTGATCAACCCGTCTTTGCACGGGGTGCTGATCCGCGGTGAGCGGGGCACGGCCAAGTCCACGGCGGCCCGGGCTATGGCTCGCCTCCTGCCCACGCAGCAGGTGGTGCGCGGCTGCCGCTTCGGATGTGATCCGGCGTCACCGGCCTGCCCAGACTGTTGTGGGGCCATCGCCGCCCATGAGTCTCTCGAGGCGGTCGGGCGGCGGGTGCCTTTCGTCTGTCTGCCCGTGAGCGCCACGGAGGACCGGGTGGTGGGCACGCTGGACCTGGAGCAGGCGGTGCTCAAGGGACGGCAGCGCTTTTCCCCCGGAGTGCTGGCGGAGGCCAACCGCGGTGTGCTGTACATCGACGAGGTGAACCTGCTGCCGGACCATGTCATGGACCTGCTGCTGGACGCCGCGGCCATGGGGGTGAATCTGGTCGAGCGGGAGTCCATCACCTTCTCTCACCCCAGCCGGTTTTTACTCGTGGGTACCATGAACCCCGAGGAGGGAGAGCTGCGTCCACAGCTCACCGATCGTTTTGATCTGTCGTTGGTGGTGGGCGGCGAGCGAGAGGTGGAGAAGCGCCGGACAATCCTCAAGCGGCGGCTGGCTTACGAGGCGGACCCCGTCGGGTTCGTCGCCGACTGGCGGGAGGCCGAGGAGGCGCTTGCCGACCAGGTGGTCAGGGCCCGGCGGCGGCTGGGTTCGGTGGAGATCCCGGACTGGGTCATCGATGAGCTCTGCCGGACGTCCAACGATTTGGCCGTGGATGGGCACCGCGCCGAGTTGGCCGCGCTCAAGGCAGTCGGGGCTTTGGCCGCCCTGGAGGATCGGCCCGTGGACGAGGTCATGGTGGCGCGTGCGGTGGAGCTCGCCTACACCCACCGCCTACGACGCCGCCCATTCGAGGAGGAGAGCGACGGCGCCGAAAAGCTACAGCACGTGATCGAGCGTCTTCGGGAGTCGTCCCCCGCCACCCAGACCTCACGTCGGGCCTCTCCCGGCCTGCCCCCCGGAAAAAAAAAAGACTAACCGCGTCCCAGGTGCAGACCGCCGCGGTGGACGAACCCGGTCTCGGGGTCACTGAGGTCACCCGGGATCGGGTGGGGGAGCCCTTTGCGGTGCGCGAGCTGGCCCTGGGCGGCGCCACGGGTCCGCGCCCGAGCGGCGTGGACCTGCGGGGCCGACGCCTCCGGGTGGAGAGCCGGGATCGCAGCGGGTTGTACGTGCGCTCCCGCAGGCCCACCGGAGCTTTGCAGGACGTGGCCATCGACGCGACCCTGCGGGCTGCCGCCATGCGCCCGCCCACTGGGGCCCAGACCTCCGACGAGCCGGCGACGCTGGTGCAGCGGGCCGACCTGCGGGAGAAAGTGCGCTACCGTCGCGCCGGGGCTGCGCTGGCTTTTGTGGTGGACGCGAGCGGATCCATGCGGAGCAACCAGCGCATGATTCAGACCAAGGCGGCCATTTTGTCCCTGCTCATGAATGCGTACACCTGCCGGGATCGGGTGGCCCTGGTGGCCTTCCGCGGGGTCGGGGCGCAGGTGGTGCTTCCCTTTACTGCCAGCGTGGAGATGGCTCGACACCGGCTTGAGTACCTCCCCGCGGGGGGCAAGACTCCCTTGGCCGAGGGGCTGCGGGCGGGGCTGCGGGTCGTGGTTGAGGAACGCCAGCGCCACCCGCATGGTCAGCCGCTGATGATTGTCATCTCCGACGGCAAGCCCAATTGGAGCCGGGTGGGAGATCCCGTGGGGGAGGCCGAGCGGATGGCCTGGCGTATTCGCCAGTTGCGCGTACCGATGCTGTTCGTGGACACGGATCGCACCTGGCACGAGCCCGGCATGGGCCAGACCCTGATCCGCATCACCCGGGGTCGGTACCTACCAGTGGACGATCTGGCCGCCCAGACCCTGCTCCGCCTGGTCGAAGAGTCACGCGCGGGCTTTGGGTCTTAAGGGCCCTCAGGGCCCTAAGGGCCCTCAGGACCCTAACACGTAACGCATGTTGCGCAGTTTTCCCACACGCTGGACTGTGCCCTCGTCCACGAGGGCCATTACGGCTCGGTACAGCTGCTTGTCGGAGAAGCCCGTGGCAGCGCACAGGTCGGACATGCGTAGTCCCTTGGACTTCCGCCGGAGCGCCTTACGAGCCGCAAGCTTCACGTCGTCGGTGGAGACCCATTGGGCGCGGGGTGGCCGAGTTGTCTGACGCGACGGACTGCGCTTCTTCTTCGCTGCGGGTTTCTTCTTCGCTGCGGGCTTCTTCTTCGCTGCGGGCTTCTTCTTCGCGGAGGGTTTCTTCTTCGCGGAGGAGGGGTGTTTGGACCCCGTATAACGATAGACGGTGCGGCGGAGCTCGCCCTCCTTGGTGACCTCCCCACCATCTCGGAGCTCGCGTAGGGCCCGGTGTAGCTGCATATCGCTAAACTGGGTTTCCTCTCGAAGCTCGGCGATGCGTGCGCCGTCGCGCCGCCCCGTAAGCAGCTCCCGGAGCCTGATCACCACGTCCGCTGTACGCACCCACTGGTCCCGAGGCGGTCGCTTTGATCCCACCGGTCGCGCTATGGATGTGGGCACCGCCCTCCGCAGCGCCTCGGGCAGGCCTGGGCGATCCTTGAGGCTCGAGTCCAGGGCGGTGACGGCCTGCTGCACGGATTCCAGTATCGCCTCTCGTTCTGTGTCCACCAGCGCAATGATGTGGGCAACAGCCTCGCGAATGATGGTGTCGATCTGGTCGGACAGGTCCGTCTTGCTGCGCGGCATGGTGCTCCCAAAGGTTGAGGTTCTTGGGTCACCATAGGGGGGGGGCGCCCATCCTGTCAACGGGCCCACCTGAGATTGTTAGGATGGATTGTTACGGTTGACACCGGCGCCGAATCGGTGTCAATTCAGCCCCAGGCATAATCCGTGGGTGGAGAAGCCCACTGGCTTGGTCCATGACCACCGCGCCCGGATGGCGAAATTGGTAGACGCAAGGGACTTAAAATCCCTCGGGGTAACCCATGCCGGTTCGATTCCGGCTCCGGGCAACATAAGGGCACTGATCATAATAAACTTGCCACCTGAGACCCGATCCATCCCGGCTGGCTTCGTTGCCAGGCGGTTTCATATTCCCGATATGCGCCCTTCTGGCGCCTTGCCGGCCGGGCGCCTCGTGCCCCAGCTTGACAAGTTTATTTTGACCAGGGCCCTAAGGACCTCACATGACTGAGCAAAAACGTACCCTCGCCGACATCAAGGCCTTCATCACCGACATGGACGGTACGCTGTATGTCAGCGATCGGCTCATCCCCGGTGCTGTGGAGTTCATCTCCCTGCTGCGGGAGCGGGGCTATCCGTTTCTCTTTCTGACAAACAACTCCTCCGCCCGGGCAGTGAGCTACCGGGATCGGCTGCGGCGGTTGGGGATTGAGGCCGAGACCGGGGAGATCCTTACCTCCGGGGCGGCCACGGCCATGTACCTGCTCAAGGAGACCTCTCACCGGCGCATCTTCCTGGTGGGGACCCCCGCCCTGCGCGAGGAGTTCATCGAGGCGGGCTTTGTCATGGCTGACCAGGGCGCGGCGGACGCGGTGGTACTGGGATTCGACAAGACCCTCACCTACGAGCGGCTCAAACGGGCCTGCCTGCTGGTGAACGATGACGCGCCGTACTACGCCACCCACCCGGACTTCACCTGTATCACCGACGAGGGGCTGATCCCGGACACGGGGGCCTTCATCGAGGCCATCAAGTCGGTCACCGGTCGGGTGCCCCACGTCATCGGCAAGCCCCAGTCCGAGATCGTCAAGGCGGCCCTGGCCAAGGTGGGCCACAAGGCTGAAGTCACTGCCATGGTGGGCGATCAGCTCGACACGGACATGACCATGGCCAACCGGTCCGGTCTCTACGGCATCCTGGTCTTCACCGGGGAGACCTCCAAGCGCGATGCGGCCAAGAATCGCATCATCACCCCGGATCTGCTCTGCAGCTCCGTGGCCCGGCTGACCGAGCGTATCAGGGCTCTCTAAGCCTCAGAGAGCCTTTCGGGTTCCTTACCCGCCCGCCGTCGGTTTGCATTGCTTACCTTTTGTGTGTTATTGGAAATGCAATAGCCACAGGAGTATCACCATGAGAAAGACCCTGAGTATCGGAGTGGCCCTGGCGTTTGTTCTGTCCTTTGCCGCTTGCGGGGACGACAGCACCGGGGACAACAACAGCACAGTGAACTGCACTGACGCCGACGGCGACGGGTACGGTGTGGGAGCAGACTGCACGGGTGCGGACTGCGATGACGCCGACGTCGACTGCTGGGAAGGCACCTGCTGCACGGTGGACTGCACGGACGCCGACGGCGACGGCTATGGCGTAGGCACCGGCTGTACGGGCGCGGACTGCGATGACGCCGACGTCGACTGCTGGGCGGGCACCTGCTGTCCCGTCGTCGATTGCGCTGACGCCGACGGCGATGGCTACGGCAACGGTGCTGACTGCCTGGGGCTGGACTGCAACGACTCGGACATCGACTGCTGGCTGGGCGCCTGTTGCCCCGGTGATTGCACGGACGTCGATGGCGACGGCTACGGCGTGGGCACCGGCTGCCTGGGCCCCGACTGCGACGACGCTGATGTCAACTGCAATACCGGCACTTGCTGCCCCGCAGGCACCGGCGAGGTGGGCGAAGCCTGTAGTGACGTCAGCCAGTGCACGGGCATTACCAACGGCACCGCGGAGTGTCTGACTTCGGTCGGAGGTATGCTCAACTTCCCGGGGGGCTACTGCACGGGTAGCGGCTGTACGGTGGGTACGGCTTGTGATAACGCAAACGGCGTCTGCGTGGATTTGTTCACGGTCATGCAGTACTGCCTGGTGGAGTGCACGGCCGCGTCGGAATGTCGGCAGAGCGAGGGCTACGACTGTGCACAGTTGCCCCAGGCGCCGACGACGGATCCCATGTACTGCATGCCGCCGACGGGCGCTCCCTGATTTTATCCGACGACCCTCCTTCCCTGCCGTACCAACCCCTTGACACCCAAGGGTCCTTCCGATAAAAAAAGCACCCTGAGCCCAGGTAGCTCAGCTGGTAGAGCAGCGGACTGAAAATCCGCGTGTCGATGGTTCAAGTCCGTCTCTGGGCATCAGCAGAAAGGAGTAGCAATTGCTGCTCCTTTCGTCGTTTTGGTGCAAGATCGTCGAGGGTTGGTGCCCCGGATATGGGATTTGATTTGGGGCGGGACAAAGGGGGGATGGGTGGCCGGGCCCCGCGGATGAGCTCCGCGGGGTCCGGGGGTAGTTTGCGTCGTACCCAGGACGCGTTTAGCTACCGCCGCAACAATGGGCGATGCGCGGGATCATGAAGCGTTTCATGGTCTGCCTCCTTGGGTTTCGCACGCGGTCGGTCAGCTGAGGCCGATCCGAGTCTGCGTACTAAATATAGTAAGTCCATAGATTATGGAGTCAAGGTGTCAGGATAGGGTGGGCGCAGGGGGGGTGGGGGCTTAGGGCGGATGGCGTCTTCGTAGAACCAAATCGTCGCCGATGCGTTTCAACCCCCCATGCACGCGATGTTGCTTACCCTCGGCTTGGTCCTCGCAGCCGCAACACCCATGGCATCGCCCGTGGCGTTTGTTGTGGGCGCAGCCCCGGGCCGCTCCCCCGGCGATTCTCCCCTCCATGTACGTGGGGGGACCCGCGTGACTCTTTACTCCGTGGTGCGAATCGGCCGGGGCTGGCGCGCGCGCTACTACACCGACGCTCCCTCCCTGCGGTTGGCCGGGCGTCGCATTCGGCGCAAACGGATCCGCCCCTTGGCAAGCCTGGGGTCCGTGCGGGTGCGTTGGTACCTGGTAGAGCCTCACCAGCACCACAAAAAGCTCAAGTTCCCCAACCGGGGCAACCCGGCGTACTCCAACGCGGTGCTCTTCGGCAAGCACCACGGTCGATGGTTGGGCTTTGACACCATCGAATATCATGAGACCCTCATCGCCTCGGCGCGTGGGTCGCGGCTGCGGGTAAACCGCGCCACGCCCACCCATAAGAAGGTGAACATCCACGGTGGACTGGGCACCATGCGTTATCGGGTGCAGGTGACGTGGGCCGGCGGCGGCCGCGCGATCTCCCCGGGGGCCACCGACACCGGGCGTGGCGGCATCTCTTCACGGGTCATGCGGGTGAGCTGGCGGGCGGCGGACGATCTGGTGGGGTGGCTCACCAGCTACTTCAATGTGCCCAACGTCTTTGGCAGCGCCGGCTCGGGCGTACGCCACCAGACCGAGCAATACCAGGGTGCCGACTGCGCCGATATCATCGTGGGCGCGGCGCGGCGGGCTGGGGCCAAGCTGTCCTACACCCACGCGGCCGGGCTGATCCGCCATGCGCGCAAGCTGACCCCGAAGCTGCTGTTGACCTCGGCGGGGCTGGTATACGCCCAGGGTTCGCGCAAGGGCCGGCGTGCCCGCTTGCGTTTTGGCAAGGACGTCCGGCGGGGGGACTTGATGCTCATCGACTACGTGGGGTTCAACCACACGGGCCGAGGCTGGGATCACGTGGGCGTCGTCTCGGCGGATCGGGGCGTTAAGGGCTGGCTCGATCCCGCGGATCACCACATCCATATGGGCTATAAGTGGGGCCTGCAGTCCGAGCCCCTCTCCAGTGAGGGTCGGGCGATAGTGCTGTTTCTACGCTTTCGGCCCCGGGTGCGTCGGGCCATGGCGCGGCGAGAAAAGCGGCTGCGGCTTGCTACTGAGCGTCGGCGAAGGTCTTATCGGCGACGGCGAGGGGCGGCATCAAAGGTCCGCGCCCGGTAGTGGGTTCGGTAGCCGCGGTGGTAGTAGTACAGGGCCCGGGGGTTGTCGAGGGTGGAGATGTCCACCTCCAGTGGGGGCTGGTCCTTGGGCCAGCGGAAGAGCGACGGGTAGAGCTCGGGGCACAGGTAGCGGGTCTTCACCTTCACCTTCGTGTGGCGCCATGGCATGGGCTTGAAGCTCGCCAGATTGAAGCCCCACATGCCGAAGGTGGGTACGTGGACGTGGATGGGCGTCACGTACAGCTTGGCCGCCTTGAGGGTCTCGTGGATGCACCAAAATGCCCCCGGCGCGAAGTAGGGGGAGGTGGACTGGACCACCAGGGCGCCGTCGGCGGCCAGATGGCGTCGGCACAAACGATAGAATCCCAGGCTGTAGAGCTTGGCCACCTTCTCGCTGGAGGGGTCCGGCATGTCCACCAGGACGGCGTTGAAGCGCCCGTGGTCCTCGTGGAGCCAGGACCAGGCATCCCGGTAGACCAGCTTGACCCGCTTGCTGCTCAGGGAGTCCTTGTTCAGCTTTCGAATGTGCTTGTTGGTGCGGCACAGGTCCACCATCTCCC
The DNA here is from genome assembly GCA_029938605.1 of Deltaproteobacteria bacterium. Taxonomy (GTDB): domain Bacteria; phylum Myxococcota_A; class Polyangia; order HGW-17; family JAJRWW01; genus JAJRWW01. The sequence goes on from JAOZUO010000061.1 coordinate 37,736, forward strand.
GGTCCAGGTCCACCAGCACCACCTCCTTGACGTCGCGGTACTTGAGCACCTCCCGTAGCGCCAACCCGTCCCCGCCGCCGAGGATGAGGATGCGGTCCCGGTTGGGGATGGTGGAAAGAGCCGGGTGCACCAGCGCCTCGTGGTAGCGATGTTCGTCCCGGCTGGAGAATTGAATGTTGCGGTCGAGGAACAGCCGGATCTCTTTGTTCCAGCGCGTGAGCACAATCCGTTGGTACTTCGTCTGGCGGGTGAGGATGATCTCGTCGTCGTACTGCTCGGCCTCGCCCAGCCGCACCAAGGTATTGGTGTACCCGAAGGCAATGATCAGGGCCAGCAGCGAAACGATCACCCCCATGGGCAGGGCCTTGGAGAGCTTTCGCCTCCGGAAGAAGATCAGGTTGCCGCCGGCCACCGCCACGTTAAGGATCCCGAACAGCAGCGAGGTGCGCATGAGCCCCAGGGCCGGGAGGAGCACCAGGGGGAAGGCCACGGCCACCAGCAGGGCGCCCACGTAGTCCAGGCCCAAGACGTTGGCCACGTTGATGCGCAGGGAGCCGTACTGGTTGAGCAGTCGCAAAAGCAGCGGGATCTCCAGGCCGATCATAGTGCCCACAAAGATGAGCAGCGTATAGAAGACGACCTCGTAGCCCGTCATGAAGCCGTAGACCAAAAAGAGGATCGTGTTGGCAAAGCCCCCCACCAGCCCCACCACGAGCTCTACGGTGATAAAGGTAGACAGCAGGTTCTTGGTCACCTGCCGTGACAGGAAGGAGCCCAGGCCCATGGCGAAGAGGTATACGCCGATGGTCAGGGAGAACTGGGTCACTCCGTCGCCGGAGATGTATGCCCCGGTGGCGCCGATGACCAGCTCGTAGGCGATGCCGCAACTGGCCACCACGAAGACTGACAGGAGCAGCACCGCTCCTTCGGAGGTGTGACGGAGCTCATCGGCCTCGGTGACCTCTGGACCACCGGTCCCCTTGCCTTCGGCCTGGTCCTCGCCTTTGGTTTGGATGGGGGAGGATTCTGTCTGGTCCGGGACCGTTGTCCCATCACTGGACTTGGTGTGCTTGTCTTTGCTCACGGGATGTTCCGCTGGTAGCTATCACGTAGTCCGCAGGCGGACGCACCGGCGGACGCGGGATGTGGTGTGGACGGAGTGGGGCGGTGGCTATGACGGGCTGGCGATTGCCGCGGCCACGATGATGCACAGGCCCAGGATGAGAGATCCCACCACGATGCCTAGGGAGGTGTTCTGATCCACCTCCAGCTCCTTGACCAGGTCGAAGGGGACGATCCAGTGGTAGACGAAGTACCCGAACATGGCTACCACGAGCCCGAGCATGGAGAAGATCAGCGTGAGCAACAGGTCACGGCCGATCTTGGCCCAGTCGAACATGGCGCCCTTGGCGGTCTTGCCCTTGGCCTTGCCCTTGGCCGTCGATGTCGGCGGCGCGGATCCCACGATGACCTTGATGGGCGGAATGTTGCATTTGACGTCCACCGTGGTGGGAGCGCCCAGGGCCTTGTCGCCGGCGTCCAGAGCGGCCTTCTCCACCTTCTCGGTCTTTCCTGACGAATCTTTCTTTGCTTTTTTGCCCACCGCCACGGCGGAAGCACCGAAGATGATGGCGATCCCGCAGATCATCGCTAGCCGGAGCTTGCCTCGCATGATGTCGTCCTCCGAATTGTGATCCGACCTCCCGGTCGGGCGGCCCCTGGGGGCCGGTTGAATGTCGATTCTGATAGCCTACCCCGTCGGCTCAGAGCCGCGGAGCGGGCGACCTCAGTATTTTCCACCGTGGTAGTAACCGCGTCCGTGACCAATGGAACCGGCGCGAACGTTGGCTCCCTTGGGTTGGTAGTGCTTGGCTCCCTTCATGGAGTGCGCGCCATAGCCCGACATGGCCAGCCACACCCCACCCATGGCACCGAGGGCTAGCACACCGATGAAGATCTTTGCGATGATTCCCATGTCCGGGGCTCCTAGTCGTCGGAGAACATCGAGCGAAAACGCCAGATGAGTGTGAGCAGCACCAGTACCGTAAGGGTGATCCCGCCCCAGAACATCCAGCGGGTCATCCAGACGTTTTTGTAGATCGCCACGGTGATGCTTGCCTGCCCCACCGGATTCGCCTTTCGGCTGGAGTAGTCCTTACAGTTGTTGGCGTAGACCCTTATGTAGTATGGGCCCGGATCCTTGGTGCGGAAGTAGTGCTGCTTGACGAAGGCGTTTTCGTTCCAGCGTTCGCCTTCGTCTATGCCCCAGTAGCGGCCGAACCAGGCGTTGACCTCGTGGACCTTCTGGTAGCGGGTCCACTGATCCATCTTCTCGCCTTCTTTTTTCAGGTAGGCTTTGATTTTTTTGAGCTGGGTCTTGGACCGCTTCTTCAGGAAGGCGACCTGGGTCCACCAGCAGTAACCGCCCCGCCAGCCCTTGCGACCCGTGGGCGAGGCGGCGAGCCGCAGCTCATAGGCGCCCCGGGCCTTGGGGAGCGTGATGGCGATGGGCTTGCCGTGGTCGTCGGTGAGCAGCACGCCGTCGCCCTTGCCCGTGGCGGCCTTGGCCTTGAAGGTGTAGCTCTTCACATGCTTGGAGAAGCCCTCCGCGACGCCGGAGAAGATCAGCAGTCCCAACCCCAGCAGCAACGAGCCCAGCACCAGGATCTTTCCGCCGGCGCCCATGGAATTGGACTCACTGGAGGCTGCCTGGTAGGGCTGGTGCCCCTGGTCGTCCTGCCAGTCGTCGTCGTCATCGTCGTCATCGTCGTCGAACTTCAGCGGAGGCGGCACCCGCTCTTGGATCCCAAACTTGTTGTAGATTTCTTGCGAGTCCCGGGATTCGCCACGCAGGTACTGGATCTCCCGTTCGCTGTACTCGATGGAGTAGCGGGTGGGGCCGCGGTGACACTCCATGTAGTTGAAGGTGTCTCCCGGCACTGCGCCCCACGTGAGCTCCCCCTCGATGAAGGCGATGGTGCCTGTGCCCCGCTCCCGCACCTGGGCGTTGCCGCCGGTGTTGTCGAGCTTGACGAAGCTACCCGCGTTCCAGGGATTGATGGGGTAGGTCGGGTAGAAGACGCGGAAGATGGTGAAGCCGCCCTCGCCCTCCTGCAGCCACAGGGGGAAGCCGGTCTGCGAGAGCATGAACCACTCGTCCCACCACCAGGTCTCCTCCCGGACGCGGACGCGGCCGAGGAGCTGGTACTCGTGGCCCAGGAACTCGCCGGTCATGCCCAGGCGCAGATGGCTCCAGGGCTTGAACTCCTCCCGCTTGGCCTGCATGTCCTGGACGGCGACGACTTTATCGCCTTCGCAGACGCTGCCGCAGTACTCACAGACGAAGGTTTTCGTGCGTAGGCCGGCGTGGACGTCCACCTTGGCGCCGCAGCCACGACAGTCAACCTGTTGCGCCTCGATGGCCATTTACCAGCCCCCCGCCTCTTCAGACGTGATTTCGATGTCCTCGTACTCGAGGGGATCTCCCACGCTGAGGGCGGCGGTTGTGCCGTCGGCTTCGATTTCCATGGAGATGACCTGGCCGCCGCCGAGGCCGTCTATGTAGGTGAACTCCTCGCCCACCTTGGGGGGCCAGGGGAGCTGGCCTTCGAAGCCCACCACCTTGGCCTTGCCGACCTCGATGATGAACCAGCGGGGCAGCCGGTTCCAGCCGTCGAGGCTGCTGCCGGCCTGGAAGGACTCTATGGCCGGCAGGGGCTCTTCGATGGCCCGCTTGTCGAAGAGCACGTAGATGCCCTCGTCCTCCTGGAGCCAGAAGTCGGATTCACCCACCTTGAGGTGCCACTCCGTCCAGTACCCGGAGGGGTACTCGATCTGAACGTTGCCGAGGATGTTGAACTCGGTCTTCCCTCGGATTTTGCCATGCTGGCCCACTTTGAACCGAGAGAAGATGTTGGCGATGGGGGCACTCTGGGGAGTGCCATCTCCTTCGGCGCTCACCTGCTGGGTGAAAAATGCGGTGTTTCCGCAGTACTCGCAGTTGTATACCTCGTCAAAGCGGCGCTCGGCATCGATGGGCGCGCCACAGGACGGACAAGCCATATTCGGTTGTTGTGTCGGCACGGTGTCGGCTCCTCGGCCTGTGAATCCCCTAAGGTCACCAACAATACCTGGGACCGGGGTAGGGCGTCAATTCCCATCTGCGGTTCCATTCTGTGGTCCCATCGGATACACCCTCTTGCCATTCGTGGCATTAGGGTTTGCCGAGCCAGCGAAGGTGGCAGACCTTGGTGCGGTTTTTTTCGACGTCCCACAGGTGCAGGGAGTTGCCGCGGCAGGCGTTCCAGTCGTCGCAGTCCTCGCACAAGCCGGTGCGCATCCAGGTGCGGTCGCGGAAGCGGCGGAAGCGGGTTCGCCAGACCTCGGCGAAGTCGTCTGTGCGGACGTTGCCAAAGGTGAACGATCGGTCGATGTTGGGGCAGGCGCCGATGTCGCCGTTGGCGTAGAGGCCCGCCACGCGGGTGCCGGCGTCGCAGGAGTACAGGTAGGGTCGCACCTCGCCTTCCCACTCGGGGCCGAGGTAGCCTTCGTCGCTGTAGTAGGTGTTCACCCCTCCGTTGGACTGCCGCTGGTCTCGGATGAAGGAGAAGAGCTTCCGGAGCTGATCCCGGCTGAGTCGTAGGCCGCGCTCCTGGGATGCGCGGCCGTTGGGGAAGATGGAGAGGATCCGCCAGTCCGTGGCGCCCAGGTCCCGGACCAGCGAGGCGATCCGGTCCAGGTAGGGCAGGGTGGTAGGCGAGATGGAGGTGGAGACCTGCAGCGCCTTGAGAAATCCCGCCCGGGCGTAGAGCTGCACCGCCTCGGCGGCCCGCCGGAAGGAGCCCTTCACTCCTCGCAGGGCGTCGTGCTCCGGCTCGAGTCCGTCAATGGAGACGCACAGGGACTCCAGCCCCACCACGGCCGAGCGTATCACCGTGTCTTTTCGCACCCTGAAGCCGTTGGTCACCAGGCCCAGGTGCATCCCGCGGTCGGTGATGGCCTTGCACACGGTAAACAGGTCGGGCCGCATGAGCGGCTCGCCGCCGGTGATGGCGACGATGATGTCTTCGGGATTCTCGACGGCCCGGCTGGCCGCGTCGAAGGCGGCGATGGCCTCCTGGGTAGTGAGCTCGGACGAGGTGTCCGTGGCCCGGATGCAGTCCGATCCACAGTGGGCGCAGGCCAGGTTGCAGGCGAGGGTGGCCTCCCAGAAAAGGTAGGTCAGGCGAGGTTCTGACGCCTCCAGCTCCCGGTAGCGCCACCAGGCGCCCAGGCGGGCGCGTTTCACGAGGGTCCGTAGCACGAGCTGATTATGCCGGTCCCCGGCGACGGCCGCAAGGCCCCGAAGGGTTCCCACAGTCTTTAGGGCCCGGTCAGTAATAAGTTGGTCAGATCAGGTCGTCGAGGTGCCCGGCTCGCGAGGCGCCAGAAGGGCGCATATCGGGAATATGCAACCGCCTGGTAACGAAGTGAGCCGGGATGGATCGGCGGCCTGAGCGATCAAGTTATTACTGACCGGGCCCTTAGCCCGGAATAATATAGATGACCAGGATGACGGTGGCGCCCCAGAGGGCGAG